>NZ_JARWOV010000018.1 GCF_029868855.1 Nocardia carnea
CCTGCCCGGGGCGCGGGGGGGCCCGGCTCACCCCCCCCCCCCCCAGCCCGGCGCCGGCGGGGGGCCCCCGGGCGCCGTCGGAGATCTGCGAGGCGACCGCCGCCGTCAGCGGGCTGCCTTCCTCGAGGGCCGGCAGCGAGGCCGGTCCGCTGGGGTCAGGGGAGCGGCAGGCAGGAACTTCCGGTGCCGACACCGTAACCCGTCACATCGACCTCGATGTATTTCGCGGAGGTGTACTGCCCCGGGGTGAACTGCTGTGCGGTGATGTTCTGGCGGCCCGTGTGCTCGGGTGTCCACGCGAACGTCGCCGTCCCGTTCTCGGGGTGGTACGTGGCCTGGCCGAGGCGCACACCACCACCCGGTACTCCGCCGCCGCTGTTGATGATCGTGACCTCGCCCGCCTCGGACGGGGGCGCGTCGACCACGACTGTCACTGTGTAGCTGCAACCCACCCGCAGGCCTTCCGGCCCGGCAGCGACTTTCACCTCGGTGACCTCAGCGCCGGCCCCCGGCGCCGCGAATACCGTCGCCAGACCGGCGACGCCGAGAACCGCTGTGGTGCTGAACAGCCGGAGGGATTTACGCATACATTGGCCTTTCTCGTCATAGGGTCGGACTTCCCGAGTGTGGAATGGAGCCCGATGGGTCGCAGGTCCGGTATAGCCGCAAGAGAGCGCATCTAATCGCGTAAATATTTGCGGCACAGTTGGTTATTTCACAACCTTCGACCGCGGCGGCGCTTGGCGTACGCATAGAGGGTCACCAGCGGCTTCAGTGGCATCCACTCCGCGAACCGATACTCCGCACCTCGGGTCAGGCGGTGTGCCAGATCCGGGCGCTGCCGCGTCAGATATCGGCGGGCCTTCTCCGCGTGGACGGGCAGCGAAACGATTTTGATCCGATCCGCACCCTCCAGGTACGGAATCGCGAACGCGACGTTCTGCCAAGTGCTGCGGCTCTTCTCCTCGAGTACCAGCTCGCCGCGGTACCCGCGGACCCCGGTTGCGTAACCGGCCATGAGCGCTGCCTCGGACTGCGGGCCCGCGCAGGCTCCGCCCGAGAGGACGAGCCTGCTCCCGGTCGCGGCCGGGTCGAGGGAGCGCAGGCCCGCTCGTACGCGCCAGCGGTTCATGGCGTTGGCGCGGGTGCCGCTGTTCCGGTAACCGAGAACGAGGACGGCTTCGGAGCCGCCGGTGACGGTTCCGGCGAACCTGCGGGACGCGCGCCAGTTCGTCCACTCACCCCAGAGCAGGAACAGCAGCGTGGCGGCGATGGCGACCCGGGTCCGTTTCCGCACCCCTCCAGTCAAGCACGTCACACTTCGCTGTCTTGTTGGACGCTTGTCCGTTTCCGCGCCTTCACCGAAGGGACTCCGGCGGCTCATCTGGTCGCGTCAAGCTCACCCGACTACCTGGCAGAGCTGAATGAGGACCTATGACGACGTCGAAGACGAGCCGAGTGGTGGCAGTGGCCGCCGCCGTAGCACTGCTGGCGGCCGCCTGCTCGGGCGACGAACGCGACGGATCCGGTTCCGCCACGGCGTGGAGACTGCCGGATGCCGAGCGCTACCACCGGGCGGCCACGTATCCGGTGTACCTGAACCGCCCGGCCGGGGAACCGGCCGATACCGAGACGGTCGCGGAGATCTCGACGGTCACGCCGGACGGCAATACCGTCATCTACACCGATGCCACCGCCAAACGCATCGGATTCCTGGATATCCGTGATCCGGCGCAGCCGGCCGGGCTGGGCACGCTCTCGCTGGCCGGGCTGGGTCACGCGGACGATCAGCCGACGTCGGTGGTTGCGCACGGCGAGTTCGTGCTGGTGGTGGTCGATACCACCGGCGGCGATTTCGCGAACCCCGCCGGCCGCGTCGATATCGTGCGGGTCGCCGACCGCACTCGGGTGCGCAGTATCGATCTCGGCGGGCAACCCGATTCGATCGCCATCAGCCCGGACGGCGCGTTCGCCGCGATCGCGATGGAGAACCAGCGCGACGAGGAGCTCACCCCGGCCGGTGGCGAAGAAGGCGATCTGCCACAGCCGCCGACCGGGTTCGTGCAACTGATCGATCTCACCGGTACTCCGGACGCGTGGACGGCGCGGAAGGTCGATTTCGATATCGAGGCGGCGCGGGCGGCGGGACTGGATACCCCCGAGGACCTCGAACCCGAGTACGTGAGCATCAACGCCCGCGGCCAGGTCGCGGTGACCCTGCAGGAGAACAACGGTATCGCCGTGATCGACGGGACCACGGGGGAGGTGACATCGATCTTCGACGCCGGGTCGGTGGCGGTGGACGGTGTCGACACCGCAGACGACGGCGTGCTGGACCAGAACGGATCGGTGCCCGGCGGTCCCCGCGAACCCGACGCCGTCGGCTGGATCGGCGACGACCATCTGGCCACCGCCAACGAGGGGGATTGGCGGGGCGGTACCCGTGGCTGGTCGATCTTCGCCGCCGCGACCGGTGCGGTCGTGTGGGACGCCGGCAATTCCTTCGAACGGCTCGCTGTGCAGACCGGCCTGCATATCGAAGGGCGCGCAGACGCAAAGGGCCCGGAGCCGGAGGGGCTCGCGATCACCGAGGTCGGCGGGCGGCCGGTCGCTCTGGTCGCTGCGGAGCGCAGCAATTTCGTTGCCGTCTACGACATCGGTGACGTCACCGCCCCGAAATTCCTCCAGATCCTGCCGACGACCCCGGGCCCGGAAGGAATCGTGCCCGTACCGCAGCGAGATCTGCTGGTGATCGCCTCGGAGACCGACGACGCGGAGGCTCGCGTGCGCGCCGCCGTCAATATCTACGGATTCGGCGACTCCTTCGCAGAAGGCGCGGGAGCACCGGCGTTCCCGTCGATCGTCGCCGCCGAGGTCGACGGCACCCCGATCGGCTGGGGTGCGCTGGGCGCGCTGTCGGCCGACCCCGCCGATACGAACCGGCTGTTCACCGCTACCGATATCGCCTACGGTCCGGCGCGGATCCTGGGTGTGGATATCACGCATGCGCCCGCGGTCATCGACCGTGAACTCGCGATCACCGAGGGCGGAGCGCCGGTAGCGCTCGATATCGAAGGGTTGTCGGCGCGGCCCGACGGCGGATTCGTACTGGCGGTCGAGGGGAAAGCGGGATCCGGAAACGAGCTGGTCACCGTTGCCGCGGACGGCGCCGTCGAACAACGGGTCGCATTGTCCGCCGATATCGCGTCCGGGCTGGGTGCCCAGGGATTGGAAGGGGTCGCGGTCGACGGCGACGCGATCTGGGTGGTGTTGCAGCGCGAACTCGAGGGTGATCCGAAGGGCGTCGCCCGGATCGGACGCTATACGCCGGAGAATGGCGAATGGGAATGGTTCGGCTACCGGCTGGAGCAGACCGACGCCGAAGGGGATTGGATCGGGCTCTCCGAAATCGCCGTCCACGACGGCGGGTTGCTGGTGCTCGAACGCGACAAGTCGAACGGCCCGGACGCGGCTCTCAAGGCGATCTACCGTGTCGAAATACCGGTCGGGGGCGGCGTGACCACGGCCGGCGAAGATCCGAGGGTGCTGCCGAAGACACTGGTGCGGGATCTGCTGCCGACTCTGCGGGCCACCAACGGGTTCGTCCAGGAAAAAGTCGAGGGTCTCACCGTCGGCGGTAACGGCAACCTGTACGTGGTCACCGATAACGACGGTCTCGACGACGCCAACGGGGAAACCGTGTTCCTCGATCTCGGCCCGGCCGGCGCACCCGGGAACTGACGCCGGGAAACGGACCGGCGGACACGGCGAGAACGGTTGTGCGGTAGCAGGAGTCGGGTGATGGTCGACCGGTACGAGGGACTGAACCGGCGCAGGCTGCTGTATGCCGCCGGCGCCGGTATCGCCCTCACCGCGCTGATACAGCCGGCGCCGGCGGGGCCCATCGCCCGGAAGGTCACCGCCGGCTCCACGGCGTCCGGCCGGCGGGTGGACCTCGCGGAGCGGGCCATCGTGACCCGGCACGTGCGTGCGCTGTGGGGCCTGCCGCGAACGCAGCTCGGCACCCTCGTATGGCCGGCTTCCCTGCCGGAAAGATCCTTCGCGCAATGGCATTACTGGTGGCAAGCCCAGCTGCTCGACTGCGCGGTGGATGCGGCGGTGCGCGCCCGCACACCCGAACGCATCGACCGGGTCGCCGCTGTGGCCCGCGGAATCCGCACCCGCAACATCACCGGCTGGACCAACCGGTACTACGACGATATGGCGTGGCTGCTGCTGGCGCTCGAGCGTGCGGATCGGCTGCTCGGTATGCGCTTCGACGACGCCGTCGTAGACCTGCGGACGGCGTTGTCGGTGGGCTGGAACTCGGCGGTGGGCGCGGTGCCGTGGCGGTCGGGCGACGACTACTACAACACCCCCGCGATCGGCCCGGCCGGTATCGCGATGGCGCGGCTGGGGGAGTTGAACCGGGCCGCGGAACTCGCGGATTTCCTGTACGACCGGCTGCGCGATCCCGGCAGCGGCCTCGTCCTCGACGGAGTGCACGAGCCGGGTGGGCGGGTGGACCGGACCGTGCACACCTACTGCCAGGGTGTGGCGATCGGGCTGGAAACCGAACTGGCGGTGCGGACCGGGGGCACCGGGCATCGCCGCAGGGTGGCGGAACTGGTGGCGGCGGCCGAATCCGGGCTCACGGAGTCGGGGGTGATCACCGCGGCCGCCGGGGACGACTCCGGCCTGTTCATGGGGATTCTCGCCCGGTATCTCGCCGTGGCCGCGCTGGCCCTGGGCGACACCACCGCCGCGCGTATCGTGCACACCTCCGCGGGGGCGGCTTGGGCGAACCGAGCCGAGGTGGACGGGTTGCCGCTGTTCGGGGCCGACTGGAATCGTGCGGTCCCGGCCCCACCCGCTCCGGCAACCCTTTCCCAGCTCACGGCGCCCGCGGCGAATGCGAACCGCGACCTCTCGATTCAGCTGAGCGGCTGGATGCTGCTCGAAGCGGATCACCGGCTCACGGCTGCCGGGCGTTGAGCGCCGGCGGCCGGCTCCTGTATCCGCCGGTCACCGGCCGCGTCCCCTGCCTGTCGACTTCGACCGCCGCAGGCTGCACACGGTGCGCGCCGTCGGGCGTCAGACCAAGGGTTTGCCCAGTGCCCGGCGCCTTCTCATATCCGCGAGATGCCGGTTCAGGGGATACAGCCGCCATTGTTCGGGGCCGGCCGCCGTGACGAGGCCGATGGCGCGCATGACCAGCTCGAAGGCCCGCTGTCGTCGGGGGCCCCAGTCCAGGTCCAGTTCGTCGCGGAAGCGTTGCGGCAGGAACCCGGTGGTGAAGAACCTGTTGACCCGGCGGAATGCCAACTGTTCCGCTCGGCTGTACGGGCCCAGATCGACGACTTGGTCGAGCAGGTAGGTCTTGACCTCGTCGTCCAGGGAGATCTCGGCGCTTCTGCGATGCCAGTATTCGGCGAACGCGGCGCGATCGGCCGGCCACATCTCCGGACGCATCTGCAGGGTGGTGCCGAATCGGGCCGATTCGCGATACAGCTCGTCGGCGTCCGCGTCGCTCAGCGGACCGAAGAGATAGGTCACCGAATCGACGACGCCCTTGTAGATACAGGCCGCGACCCACAATTGCAGTTCCGGGTCGAACGCGTTGTATTTCACCGGGCTGCCGGGTCGTGAGCGCACATGGCGGTGGGAGGTGTCGGTCGCGGCGCGGTACGCCTCGCGTTCCTCGTCGGTTCCGAGCATGGCGACGGCGAGATAGGTCAGGGTGGTCCGTCCGCGTTTGCGCGGGTGGAGATCGAAACGGCCGCTGTCGACCGTGCTCTCGACGACGCCGCGCCCGACGGGGGCCAGGCTCAACTGCATGATGACATTCGCCGGACCGCCGAGCAGTGCGCCGGGGCCGGCCAGATGTTTGCGACGTGGCTCCGCGCCCGGTCGGGGTACGTGCGGCTCCGGTGACGCCGGGTGGGACATCTCGACCCCCTGAATGAATGAGAGGTTTACTATTCAAATCTCTCACATCGGTGGGTCCGATTCAACAGACCGCGGATTCCCTAGGTGACCGGATGCCGATCCGACGGCTGGTCGCCATCGGCATGATCTCTTCCGCCCGGCCCGGCCGTGGCCGCAATCGTTACCGCGCTACGGGTCGTACCTCACCTTTCCGGGCACAGGCCGGCGCTCTGTCGTGTCCGACCATATGCGCCGCCGGTGCGGGAAGGACGGCCGTCGACAGCGGCGCCGGCCGCACGTGTGGGGTAACGGGCGAACCGCGGCGCACGAAGCCGGTTGTCCGGGTGCCCGACATCGGACGGTCGAACGCGCGGTCCGTACCGTGGCCGACAAAGTGCCCGGCGTATCGGCAGGTCGATACGATCGGCCCATGTCTGCGTCTCCCGCCCGGGTCCGGGCGCTCACCGCGCGTTCGGCGATCCTGAGCGTCCTGCTCGGGTCGCATCCGGCGCAGGCCCCGGCGGGGTGGATCGTCCGGGTCGGCGCCGGACTGGGGTTACAGGAATCCGCGGTGCGGGCCGCGCTGACCCGGATGGTTGCCGCCGGTGATCTCGAACGCGGCGCCGATGCGACCTATCGGCTGTCCGAGCGGCTGGCCGAACGTCAGCGCCGGCAGGACCGGGCGATTTCGCCGGACCTCCGCGCCTGGCGGGGCGGGTGGATCCTGGCGGTCGTGACCGTCGGCGCCACCGATTCCACCGACCGCGCCGCGTTCCGGGAAACTCTGCGGCTGGCCCGGTTCGGGGAACTCCGTGAGGGCGTCTGGTGCCGGCCTGACAATATCGCCACCGAACTCCCCGAAGTGGCGCGGCAGCGGGTGGATCTGTTCACCGGGCAGCCGGCGGAACCGGCCATCGCATTGGCCGGCCGCCTTTTCGCACCGGACCGGTGGGCCCACCGCGCCCGCGAATTGCTCACGGCCCTCGACAGCGCCGAGACGATCGGCACCCGATTCGAAGTCGCGGCGGCCGTCGTACGCCATATTCTCGACGATCCGGTCCTGCCGCCGGAGCTGGTGCCGCAGGATTGGCCCGGCGCGGCCATTCGCGCGCGCTACGAAGTGTTCCGCACCGAGTTCCAGGCCTTCGCCGACGGGTTGATGGAAGGGAAGCCGGTTCTGCCGCAGTGAGTGTGATTCGCGGCCACCGGAACTCGCGGCGGTACGGATCTCCGTCGCGGTCGAACCTGCCGACTGCACGGGACCCAGCGGGTTCGCCGCTGCTGCTGTTCGCCGGCGCCGGCTACCGGGTCTCATCGTCGGTCGAAGGCCGGAACCGGTTCGCCGGCGGTAATCAGCCGATCTTCGGGGTCAGTCGTTCGATGATCGCACCGGTGTCCAAACCCACCGGCAGGGTGCCGAAGACGTCGCCGCGGTCGCGTCCGAGCCGGCTGCGAGTGAAACCTTCGGCGACAGCGGGATGTCCGTAGCGGACCAGGAGCGAACCCTGCAGAACCAGGGCCATATCGCCGACGATCCGGCGGGCGCGATGCGGCAGGGTCTCGAGATCGGTGAATTCGGCCTCCAGCCGGCCGATCGCGGTATCCAGGCCGGAATCGGCGCCGGCGGCGAGTTTCACCTCGTCCAGGAACGCGCCGAGGGTCGCCGGCTGTTTGGCGAGTGCGCGGAGAACGTCCAGTGCGGCGACATTGCCCGAACCCTCCCACACCGACATCAGCGGGGCCTCCCGGTACAGCCGCGGCATCCGGGACTCTTCGACATATCCGTTGCCGCCCAGGCATTCCAGGGCCTCGGCCGCATGGATGGGTCCGCGTTTGCAGACGTAGTACTTGCTCACCGCCAGGCTGATACGCCGCAGCAGATCGGCGGCCTCGTCGCCGGCGGTGGCGCGGTCGGTGAGTTCGGCCAGCCACAGGGCAGCGGTGGTCGCGCCCTCGGCCTCGATGGCCAGATCGGCCAGGACATTGCGCATGAGCGGCTGGTCGACGAGGTTCGCGCCGAAGGCGCGGCGGTGCTGGGCGTGGTGGATCGCCATGCTGGTTCCGGTGCGCATTCCGGTGGCCGAGGCCAGGGTGCAATCGAGGCGGGTCAGGTTGACCATTTCGATGATCGTGGGCACGCCGCGGCCCTCGTCGCCGACCAGCCAGCCGACGGTCTGGTCGTATTCGACCTCGCTGCTGGCGTTGGAATGGTTACCCAGTTTGTCCTTCAGCCGCTGCAGGTGGAAGGGATTGCGGGTGCCGTCCGGTAGCACGCGGGGAACGAAGAAACAGGACAGTCCACCGGGTGCCTGCGCCAGCGCGAGGAAGAAATCCGACATCGGCGCCGAGGTGAACCATTTGTGCCCGGTGATCCGGTAGGAGCCGTCGGCCTGCGGGACCGCGGTCGTGGTGTTGGCCCGGACATCGGATCCGCCCTGTTTCTCGGTCATCGACATCCCGGCGATGAGCCCCGGCTTATCGGCGAGCGGGCGCAACACGGGGTCGTATTCGCGGCTGGTGAGCAGCGGCTCGTACCGGGCGGACAGTTCGGCGTTCGCGCGCAGGGCCGGGACGACGGCGTAGGTCATCGAGATCGGGCAGCCGTGCCCGGCGTCGACCTGCGACCACACGCTCGTCTTCGCCGCCCGCACCAGATGTGGTGCGGGCCGGGTATCGGCCCAGGGTGCGCCGTGCAGACCGAAGCGGACCGCATGCCGCATCAGCTCGTGGTAGCTGGGGTCGTAGCGGACCTCGTCGATGCGGTGACCGTAGCGGTCGTGCGTCTGCAACACCGGCTGGTGCTCCTCGGCGAGGTCGCCGAGTTCCTGGGCGTGGGCACTGCCGGCCAGCCGGCCGATCTCGTGCAGTTCCTCGAGGGCGTGGGTGGCGCCGCCGCGCTCCAGTGCCTCGAGAATGACGGGTACTTCGGCGGCGTCGTGGTCGACCAGCGGGGGGACCTGGTTGGTCACGGTATGAGTCGGCACGGCGACTGTTCTCCCTTCGTGGACGACGGGCCTGGTCGGGCGCGGCGCGAGCGGATGGTCTCATTACGATTTTGAAGCGTGCGATAGAAAATCGCAATAGCCAGGTGTGGGTCGATCGGAAAGCCGGACCGGCGGCGGATCTCGAGTTTGGCGGGCGCAGGCAGGGGTAGGCGGCGGAAATCACTACTCGCCCCACCACGACCAGAGGAGACCCATGTTCGTGCACAACAAGGATCTGCAGTTCGAGGTACGGGTCGAGCGCCCGGACCCCCGGTTCGCCACCTTGCTCCAGGAACAGTTCGGCGGCGCCAACGGTGAACTCAAAGCCGCCATGCAGTACTTCAGCCAGGCATTCGTGCTCCGCCGCAAACATCCGAAGATGTATGACCTGTTCATGGATATAGCGACCGAGGAATTCAGTCACCTCGAGATCGTCGGCAATATGATCACCATGCTGCTGGACGGGCTCAACGATGATCTGAAGCAGGCCAACGAGCACTGTGACTGGATGCCGGTGATCGCCTCGGCCGACGGGAAGGAACAGGCCATCCATCAGGTGGCGACCGATCCGCTGTTCCTCGCGCTGCGCGGTGGCGGACCCGATGTCGGCAACTCCGCCGGCGTGCCCTGGAGCGGGGCCTACGTCAATTCCAACGGTGAGCCGTCGGTGGACCTGCGCAGTAATCTCGCCGCCGAATCGCGCGCCAAGATCGTGTACGAATACCTGAAACAGTTCACCGACGACCCGGGTGTGCAGGATACGCTGTCGTTTCTCATGAGCCGCGAGGTCGCGCACTTCCAGCAGTTCACCGCGGCGCTGAACGAACTACCGGTCAACTTCCCGCCCGGTGCGCTCCCGGGCGACGACCGCTTCCAGAACATGGCATTCAACATGTCCAACGGTGATGCCAGTGCGCGCGGCCCGTGGAACGAGGGGCAGGGGCCGTGGCCGGAGGGCGTGGAATGGGAGTACGTGGCCGACCCTGTCCAGGAGTGGCTCGGCAGCACCCATCGCGAGAACCAGGGCGCGAATGCGAATCCGGAGGGCAGCCCCGCGGTGATGGGGACCAAGCAGTTCACCCACGAACAACATACGCCCGCCTGAATCCACGGCCGGGTAACGGAGACGATCATGGATGCTTTGACTTTCCTACGCGCCGATCACGAAAGCGTGCTCGGCATGATCGAATCGCTGGAACGCGGACGTGGTTTCAGCGAGGCCGAACTCCAGGACCGCGCACATCTGGCGACCAGCCTGGTGATCGCGGCATCCCAGCACGAGGCAGTGGAGGAACAGTTCTTCTGGCCGGCGGTGCGCCGGGCGCTGCCCGACGGCGACGAACTCGCCGACCGCGCCCTCGACCAGGAGGACGCGGGTAAACACCTGCTCCAGCGGATCGAGGACGCGAAGGTCGGATCACGAGATTTCGAGCAGGCCCTCACCGAGTTCATCGGCGCGATCCGGGAACATATCGAATTCGAACAGAATCAGGTGTGGCCCGCGTTCGGTCGCGCGCAACCTCCCGCGGAGCTGGAGGAACTGGGCGGCAAGATGGCCGCGGCAAAGAAAACTGCCCCGACCCGCCCGCACCCGACCACACCGTCCACTCCCGGTGCCCAGAAGAGCGCCGGACTGGTCGGAGCCGTCGCCGACAAGGTGCGCGATGTGTTCAGTGGGCGCCGGTCGCACCAGCCGCCGGAGCCACCCGCTCCTTGACCGGCCGCGGGCGGTGCCCTGCCTCCATCGCGGTGCTCGGTGGCTGGGCGGTCGGTATCGGCCGCCCGGCCTCGGGCGGTGCCGGGTCCGGGCGGCGCGCTGTTCGGCCACGGAGACTCGCGGTGTCCCGACCGACTGCCCGGCGCCCGGTATGCGGCTGCTACTCGCGGGGGAGCAGGGTGCCCAGCGGACCGAGATCGATATTGAGGTCTTCCGGGGTGAGACCGAAATGGTCGCGGAGTTCGCCCATCCGTTCCTCCAGCAGCATCAGCGTGGTACCGATTCGCTCGATCTGCGCTTCGCTCAGATCGCCTTCGTCGACTCGTCGCAGGGCCTGCCGTTCCATCAGCTGACGCAACAGTTCCACCAGGGTGAGGACCAGGGTGACCAGACCGCGTTCCACCGATTCCGGGTCGGCGTCGATACGTGGCGGAATGCCCTCGAATTCAGTCATCCGACGGTTCCAGAGCATCGCGCGAAACCGGTTCGAGGGCGGGACCGGACAGCGTTTTGATGGAGGATATGAGGGCGCGCAGCGAGATCTGGACCAGGTCGACGTCGGCGATGGAAAGGCGGATATCGCCGGAGATCACCACCCCGCCCGCCAGTACCCGATCCAGCAGATCGATGAGTGCGACGCGGCGTTCGCTGTCGGGCCGGGTCATGAGGTCGCCCGGTCCACGCCCGCGAACGAATACGGGGGCCAGGGACCGGTGAGTTCGAGCCGGATACCGGGGACGGCCCGATCGAGCTCGGCGACCGCGGCGGCGAATTCGCGGGCAGCGGCGTCGTCGACGAGGTAGGTGCCGTTGAGGATCAGCCAGTCCCGCCGGCCGTGCAGCACCGGATCGGTCAGCGGCTGGCAGCGGCCGGCGGCGGCGCGGCGCACCAGCTGTCCATGGATTTCCTCGGCTCGCGCCGCGGCGTCGCGTTCCACGGTTTCCTGTGCCGACAGTTGCGCACGGCGCCGGGCCAGGTAGGCGGTGCCCTTGCCGCCCGCGGTGCTCGCGGTATCGGCTCCGGCCACCGCGGCGGCGAGCGCGGTGCGGTCGCAGTACGCCTTCACCCCCCATTCGGTCCGGCCGCTCACCAGCGTCAACGCCGAATCGAAATCGGCACGCCGCTCGTCGAGCATGCGTACGACCCGATCGTCGTCGAGGAAAACGGTGGCCAGCCGGAGCGGGATCACGGGACCACGCCGCAGTAGTGCGGAGATCACCGCATCGTGCGCGCGGGCGGTGGTTTCCAGCCAGTCCAGATCCTCGAGATTGCGGCGCAGCGGCAGATCGCCGAAAACCGCGAGCGGTACCGAGCCCACAACCGCGGCCAGTTCCCCCGACCGGACCGGTCGCGGCGGCTCACCCGCCACACCGGTGAGGTCGTCCAGCTCTGCGATACCAGCTCCGGTGCGCGTCACCGCGTACAGCCACACCCCGAGGTCATCGCTCACGATCCTGCTCCTCGAGTTCGCGACTGCGTTCCAGGGCGGCGCGCTGCTCGGTCCGTGCCTCCAGCTCGGCGATGCGGTCGCGTAGTTTGCGGTTCTCGAGCTCGAGGTCGTGATCCTGTCGTTCGAGGGTGCGGGCATTGCTGTTGAGCCACGGATCGGTTTCCCACCAGTCGATCCCCACGGCCTTCGCCGTTTCCAGCGAGGCCACGACCAACCGGAGTTTGATGGTGAGCAGTTCGATATCCAGCAGATTCACCTGGATATCGCCGGCGATCACCAAGCCCTTGTCCAGAACGCGTTCGAGGATATCGCCGAGATTCGACGATTGGTGACCGCCTCCGTACGGTTGCGGTGCCGGCGATCCGCCGCCCACGACAGTCATCGCATCCCCCGTCCGCCGATATCCGCGCTGCCCCGGGCATAGCGCCGGGTTCTGCGGTAGGCCAGCAGGTTGCCGTCGGGGTCGATCTCCACCTCGTAGAGCGCCAGCATATCGGCCGAGGAGGGGATGCGACGGTCTTCGACCACCTCGACCTCCACCAGCCACCCGGCTTCCGTCGGTTCGGTGGAGGTGGCGCCGAGGATCTGTTTCGGCGTCAGCTCGGCCAACTGATCCATCGCCGTCGCCCCGGCCTGCGCCGCGGTGAGCGGGGGTGGGGCGGATTCGGCCTCGTTCACCTGGAATCACTCCTTCGAGACGGTGGGTGCCGAATCGTCCGGTCGCGAGATCATCCGGTTCAGCACCTGCTGCTGGGCCTGCCGGTACTCCTGTTCCGACAGCCGGCCCGCGGCCGCGGCCTCGTCCAGTTCGTCGAGTTCGCGCCGGATGACCGCGGGGTCGTGCAACTGCTGTTCGACCTGCTCCTGGATCAGCTCGCCCAGCCGGATCACGCCCCGTACCGGTGCCAGCGGCAACGACAACAGCGATGTCAGCAAGCCCATGGGTCAGCCCTCGGGTTCCCGTTTCATGACGAAGTCGTAGGCCGCCATCGGACCCAGCAGGCTCAGTTCGATACGGCCGTCCCATTGCTCGGAGAGCCCGGACAGTGCCTTCTCCAGTTCGCCCCGCCGCGACGTATCGATGAGGACCGCGAGGTGGATCGCGTCCAGATCGTGGGTCGGTGGGCGTTCGGCGACAGCCGGCCGGATCGCGGCCAGGGCCTCGACGGCCCGGCGGGTATCCACCGCGCGTTTGTCCGCGATCGATCGGTAGATGTTCTCGCCCAGCATTATTCGCGCATCCCGGGTGGCTTCTTCCGGGGCGCCGCGAATCTGCTCGCGCAGCCGGGCGGTCTCGGGGTTCTCGTCGAGCAGTTCGCGAAGGACTGCCTCCTCCACATAGCGGCCCTTGACGACGAACTGCGCGCGGCCCTCGAGCTCGGCCAGCGCGGCCTGGAACTCGTCGTGATTGGGCTGTAGCAGTTCCCGCTCCACCGACTCCACATCGGACATGACCGCACCGAACCGCAGCGGCAGGACCGGGGCGACGGCCGCCGAACCGTCCAGCAGTTCCGAGTGGGCGGTCAGATCCTCCGGGGTGCCCAGAGGACGCTCCGGGATACCGCTGACCAGCGCGGCGATCTCGCCGTACCGCACCACCGTGATCGCATTCGGCGGCTCGCCGATACCCGCGGCGTGGTCGCCGGGTTCCACATCCGCGGGCACGATCCCGTAGACGTAGACGGCGCGTCCCTCGCCGCTCTCCACCTCCCCGGTATGGCCGGCCCCGTCGGTGGTCATCGGTCCTTCTCGCTTCCCGGCCCTCGATGGCCCTGGCGGCTCCGCTCGATATCGTCGAAGAAGTTCACGACCTTCTCACCCGCGGCCTCGAGCGCGCCCTTGGTCTTGCGTTCGGCACCGCCCTCGGTGATATCCCCGACCAGACCCGGCAGACCCGTCGGCTCACTGCCCGAGATTTCGAGCCGATTCACGGCTTCGGCGAAACGCAGATATGTATCGACACTCGCCACCACCACCCTGGCGTCGATGGTCAGCAGTTCGATACCGACCAGCGATACGCGGACGAACGCGTCGATCACCAGTCCCTTGTCGAGGATTGTGTCGACGACATCGGCCAGGCTCGACGAGTTCGGCCGGGCCGTCATACCACCGCCCGCGCCACCCACCGGTTCGACAGTCATCGCCGCGCTCCTCGATCCGAGGCCGGGCCGGCTTCGGTGGCGGTCTTCTGCCGAGGTGCGGGTCGCCGGCGCCGGGCGGACTTCCCCTCGGGTTGCGCGTCGGGTCTCTCGTCGCCGCCGGGACTCTCGTCTTCGGGCGATTCGTCTCCGGGTTCCTCGCCTTCGGACGTTTCGCTGTCGGGGGGCTCGTCCTCGAGGGATTCGTCGTCGATGTCCTCATCGACTGCCGCGCCGCTGCCGGTCTCCGGTGTCTGCGCGGCGCGATCGTCCTGTTCGCGTCGACGAGCGGTCTCGTCGTCCTCGACGACCTCGCGATCCCGGATCTCGCCGTGCCAGCCGACGATATCGTCGGCGTGTAGCACGCTTTCGGTCATCACGTGCCGCTGGAAATGCTTCAGCTCCAGCCGGACCCGCCGGCCGGCGGCCCGCCACAGGTTGCCGGTTTTCTCGACGAACCCGGCGGGGTGGTATTCGAGCACCACGATGATGCGGGTCAGGTCCGGGGTGAGTTCGTGGAAGGTCACCGCGCCGTCGATATAGCCCTTGCCGCCCTTCGAGCGCCAGACGATCCGCTGGAACGGCACCTGCTCGACAATGGTGGACTGCCAGCTTCGTTTGGACCAGAAAACCTTGCCGGACCAGTCGAGCTTCTCGTCGGAGACCTGATCGACGGTTTCGACCTTCTTCATGAAGTTCGGGAAGTCCGCGAACTGTGTCCATTGGTCGTAGGCGAGGTCGATCGGGACGCCCACGTCGATATGTTCGACGATATTGGTCAGCTTCAGCTTCTTACCGCCGGAGTCCTTTCCTTTACCCCCGGTCAAGGCCTGTTTGGCGTCCGCGAACTTTTCCTTGACCGTGTGCCCGATCTTGTCCGCGCCGGTGCTGAACGCTACCGAGAGCGGCGATTTTCCCTCCGCGAGTTTCTGGGCGCCGGTCACGGCCGACAGCAGGGATCCGCCACCGCCGCCCTCGGCGACCTGAGATAGCCGCTCGGTGGTACCGGACAGCCGGTCCGTGACCCCCGAGACGGCACGTTCGGTGATCGTGGTGGCGAGCTGCTGTAGCGAGTTCTGCAGCTGTCCCGGAGGTGTTTTCGTGGCCATCGGGCTCACCGCCTGGTACGGCGCACGGGCGCATCGTCGGCGGCCGGTCCGGCGGCGTCGGTCCGGCGGCGGGAAGTGCGCGCGGCTGCCCGGGCCGGTGTCCGTACCCGGCGCTCACCGGTTCGGCCGCGGGAAACGGACGCCGACGACCGGGTGCGGGCGGAGGTCCTGCTCTTCGGAGCGGGCTCGGCCGACTCGTCGGCATCGGCCTGCTCGTCGGCATCGACCGGCTCGTATTCGTCGCCGGTGTCCTGGTCCGGGAGCACGCCGCCGAGCTCTGCGCCGATATCTCCGTGCCGCTGCAGGCGGGCGTTCAGCGAATCGATCCGGTTGCTCGCGGCCGTGACCGCGGCGGCCCGGGCGGCATCGAGCAGCTCACCGCGCACCGCTTCGGTGATTTTCGCGAGCTCCGGTGAGGAGCCGACTGCCGAGGTCGTACGTTCCAGTAGTGCCTGCGGCCCGCCCCGGCCGCTCAATCCGACCCCGGCGAGCATCAACGCGAATTTCATCTTGCGCGTCCGGCCCAGGACATATCCGACCCCGACAGCCCCGGCCATCCGCATTCCACACTTCATGGTCACTCCTCGTCCGGCACTCACTCCTCGTTCGGCATCGCCCGCACTCGAGCGGTGGGGGTGTGGCCAGAGCCGATAATGCGGAAATGTGGTTCAGGCCACATAGAGATTTCTATGGCCGACCGTACGCCGATAACCGGCCGGACGTAACCCCGGTAAACATCTCCCGACCAGCGCTGGGGCCGATTGTTTCGGTACGCGGCTTGAGTATGCCGTTACGGCACAGGTTCTCCTGGAGGCATCGCACAGTCGGCATTGCCGGAAGGACGGAACCATGATCGGCCAGAAGGATCTTCGTACCACAGCAGAGCCCACCGACCCCGCGGCCGAAACCGACAGGTCTGCCGTACCGCCGACATTGCTCGACCAGATGGGCGGGCCCATGGGTTTCGTCTACTCGACCGTTCCCGTGGTCGTTTTCGTCGCGGCGAACGCGGTACTGCCGCTGGTGGCGACCGTCGGCATCTCGGTCGCGGTCGCGATTGCGCTGACCGGCTTCCGGCTGGTGCGCGGGGAGCGGTTCTCCTCGGCGATCGGCGGGCTGGCCGGTATCGCGGCCGCTGTGGGGATCGTGCTGTGGACCGGGTCGGCGAAGGATTTCTTCGTCATCGGGATCTGGGCGGCACTGGTGGGATTCGTGGTCGCGTTCGCCTCACTGCTGGCCCGCCGCCCCCTGACCGGGGTCGTCTGGAATCTCGTGCACGGCGGTAAGCATGCGTGGCGCGCGGACAAGGTCGCGTTGCGGTCGCACGATATCGCCACGGCTGCTGCGGCGCTGGTCTTCGGTGCCCGGTTCGTGGTGAAGGAATGGCTGTATCTCGCCGATTCCACGACCTGGCTCGCCGTCGCGAAGATCGCGATGGGGACGCCGTTGACGGTGCTGGCCGCGCTCGTCGTCGTGTGGGCGTTCCGGCGCACCACGAAACGTTTCATCCCGCAGCCCTGACCCCGCACAACACCGGCACCCGGTTACCGCCGCGCCACCGCGGGCCGGTCAGGTGATTACGTCGAGCCATCCGGTGTCGATATCACCCGGCCGGTCTGCGTAGGCCGCGGCGGCGGTTTGCAGAATCAGAGCGGCCGCCGCCGCACCGGGGTCCAGTACGCCCCGTGCCACCTCGCCCACATAGCTGGCGCGTCCGCGCTTGGCGACCAGCGACGCGGTGCCGGCCGCGCCTTTCACCGCGGCGCCGGCGGTGGCGTCGAGTGCTTCGCCGGGCTCGCTCGCCGCCGCGACGCGGGCGGCGAGGGTCTCGGCCGCCGGGGCCAGTGCATCGACCATCGTCTTGTGCCCGACCTCGGCATTCCCGTACCGCTGCACCGTGGCCAGCCCGGCGCTCAAGCCACGTGAGAATTCCGCCAGGCTGGGCTCCGAACCGTCCGTGCAGCGGGCGAGTTCGCGGAAGAACATGCCGAACAACGGTCCGCTCGTCCCACCAGTGCCGAGGAAACCCCGGGACACCGCGGTCAGCCACGCCGCATAGGAGGCGGGCGGTTCGGCATCGATGTTCGCGCGTGCCCGCCGCAGAGCGGCAGCGATATTCGCGCCGAAATCGCCGTCACCGGCGCGGCGATCCAGATCCGCGAGAGCTTCCGTGCGGTCGAGGAAGGCCGCGAACATCGTGTTCACCCAGCGTTCGCCGAAACCGGCGGGCAGTGCGGTGTCGTTCATGAGCGGGCTCCTTCACCAGGTCAGGGCCGGGGTGCGCACCGGCGCGTCCCACAGCGGAAGCAGATCGGCATCGGCGGGCAGCAGCGTGACCGAGACGCCGACCATATCGAGCGAGGTCACGTAGCTGCCGGCGAGCGAACGGGCGACGGTGATGCCCTGCCCGGCGAGCCGCTGGTGCACCGCCCGGGCCGCGATCGACAGTTCGATCGGGTAGGCGCCGCCGAGGCCGTTCACGATCGCGACGACCGCGGAACCGCGCGTGCAACCGAGTTCGGCGACCAGCGGATCGACCAGGAGCGCGATCAGCGTATCCGCGTCGGCGAACGGGACCCGGCCGGTGCCGCGTTCGCCGTGGATTCCCACGCCCAGTTCCACTTCGCCGGCTTCGAGGGTGAAGGCGGGGCTCGTCGCGCCGGGATGCGTACCCGCGCTCAGTGCGAAACTCAAGGTCCGCGCGTTGCGGGCGACGCGGCGGCCGAGTTCGGCGACCGTGCGCAGATCCGCACCCGTTTCCGCGCTCGCCCCGCAGATCTTCTCGACCGCGAGAACGGCGGCGGTCCCGCGGCGACCCGGCCCGTCGTCGCTCTGGGTCGCCAGATCGTCGTCCACCAACACGGTTTCGGTCGCGACCGCGTTGTCGTCGCCGGCGAGTTCACCGGCGATCCGGAAGTTGAGCACATCGCCGGTGTAGTTCTTCACGATCTGGACGACACCCCGACCGGAATCGGCGGCCACCGTGCCCTCGTGCACCTGCAGCGCGGTCGGGCTGGCGAAGACCGCGCCCGGTACGGCCACGTCGAGCATGCCGCGGCCGACGAAACCGGCGTGCAGCGGTTCGTGCCCGGATCCACCTCCGGATACCAGTCCGACCTTGTCGCGTGCCGGGCTGGCGCGGGTGACGAGGCCGCGTTCACGGTCGTAGGAGATGAGGGTGGGGTTGGTGAGGGCGAGCCCTTCGAGCGCCTCCTCTGGAGCGTTCTCGGGCAGGTTGAGAATCTGTCGGCGCACGCTGCTCCTTCGGATCGACTCCGACCGATGCTAGTTGAGTACGAGTGACCGAGCCCGCTGCCGTTCGGGCCATATGTTCGTCGGCGACCGGCGTACCGCACGGGGCATTGTCCTGGCGCGGGCCACCGATCCACAAGGGTGAGTGAATGCGGACGTTCGACGGCTCCGCCGGCTGTGGTGCGAGCGGTGGTGCGGTCCTGCTGTTTAGTGGCCCACTCAGCGGTAATGCCGACGGCACGGGGCCGGTGGATGTTCGTACGGGGATGGTCGAGCATCCATCGGCCGCCGCACGCGACAGGACGGAGGACGACTATGCCTGGATCGGGCGCTCACGACGATCCGCGGCCGGCCCCGCTGCGGGCTCGCGACCATGCGCAGCGGGGCATCCCATGACGTCGTGGCGAGCGCGGGCCCTTCTCGCACGGATGTGGTTGCGGCGGAACAAACGGTTCTACGCCGACCCCGCGGCCATGCGCGAGGGATTACCGAGACACCAGGAGCCGAAGCGTTCCCGGCCGCCGCGCCGCATCACCGCGAAATACCATGTGAGCTGCCAGGAGGTCGACGGTCGCCCGGTATACACCCTCACACCACCCGGCGGGCCGAGTTCGCCCTGGCATATCTTCCATATGCACGGCGGTGGTTTCGTGGAGTCGCCCGAACCGCATCACTGGCGGTTCGCGGGCCGGATCGTCGCGCGGACCGGATGCACCTACACCCTGCCGATGTATCCGCTCGCCCCCGAGAACGACCACCGGACGATCGTTCCGATGATCGAACACGCCTACGACCGGGCAACCCGCGATACCGAACCCGGGAACCGGATCGTCTTCGGTGATTCGGCCGGTGGCACGCTCGCCCTCACCCTGGCCCGCCACCTGTACGAACACGGCCGACCGCAACCGCGGGCGCTCGCTTTGTTCTCCCCGTGGATCGATCTGGCCACCGACGACCCGCTGTCGCTGACCATCGACGACCGCGATCCGGAACTCGGCGTTTCCGGTCTGAAACAGGCCGGCCGGTGGTACGCGGGCGAGAAGGCCCTCGACGACCCGCACATCAGTCCGGCGTTCGCCGACCTCACCGGCCTCGCGCCGACCGTTGTCTTCATCGGTCACCGCGACATCCTGCTACCCGATGCCCGGCGGGTGGCCGAATTGGGCGATGCTGCCGGTGTTCCGGTCGAACTGCACGAGTATCCCGGAATGTTCCACAACTGGATCATGAAACGAATTCCCGAGGCCGGGCAGGCGACCGGCGAACTGCTGCACTTTCTGCGAACAGTGCCCACCGCGCTCCCTGCGAACAGCGAAGGAGGACCCGGCAATGATCGTGCGGACAACTCGTGACATCACCGGAACCGATCGGCAGGTCGATACCGATCACTGGACGTCGAAACGGATCGTCCTGTCCGACGACGAGGTCGGATTCTCTTATCACGAGACCACCGTCGCCGCCGGCACCGAGACTCCACTGCACTATCCCGACTACGTCGAAGCAGTCTGGCTCATCGAAGGCCACGGACACCTGATCGATCGGGACAACGGGGTGACCCATACGCTCGCCCCGGGCACGATGTACCTGCTCGACGGGCACGAACGCCACACCATCGTCGCCGACACCCAGCTGCGCATGTACTGCGTGTTCACCCCTGCCGTACCGCCCGGCAGCGACTGATACGGCCGGGGAACGCGGCGGTCGGCGTGTGGCCGAGACCATCCGGCCCATCACCCACGAGACACGGCCGGTTCTGTTCCGGCTACGACCGGCATCGTCAGACGGGGAAAGGCGGTGACGGCGGGAACTTCACCGGCAGCGTGGTGAGAGACCGGTGGAAGGGACCGGGCCGCCAGTCCGGGCCGCCTGGCAGATCCACTTCCATCTCGGGCAACGCGTCGAGCAGTAGATCGATCGCCTCCTGGGCCACCAGGTAGGCCGGGGTCTGTGCGGGACAGCTGCGCTGGCCCAGACCCCAGGACAGATGTGAGCGGTTACCGCGATGATCGTCGGACCGGATCGCCGGGTCGTGGTTGCAGGCGGCGATACTGATGACCACCGGCTGGTGGGCGGGTAGCCAGACGTCCTCGATGAGGATCGGTTGCCGCGGATAGGTGATGAGGAAGTTCGCCATCGGCGGGTTGTCGAACAGCACCTCGTCGAGCGCGTCCCGGGTGGACAGGCTGCCGCCCAGCACACTGCCGCCGAAGCGGTCCTCGGTGAGGATCAGCAGCAGGGTGTTGGCGATCAGGTTCTGCTGGAGTTCGATCACCGCGCCGTACTGACCGGCCAGCTGGTGCACCATCTCTTCTTCGTCCAGCCGGGCTTCGTGCCGGAGCAGCCGCGTGGTGACATCGTCGCCGGGGTTCGAGCGTTTGTAGGCGACCAGTTCGGCCAGCGCCGCGTTGATCATCCGGTTGCCCTCGTCGGCGTCGACGCCTTCGAACATGGCGGCCATCCCGGCGGATACCCGCTGCCCGATTTCCGGCGGGCAGCCGAGCAGCGTATTGCAGACACCGAAGGTCAAGGGGAAGGCGTATTGCAGAAGCAGGTCGGCGCTGCCCGTTTCGCAGAAGGAATTGATCAGCGGGGTCGCGAGGTCGGCCACGGCCGCGCGCAACCCGTGCAGATCCACCTCCGTCAGAGCCGAGAGATTGGCCGACCGGTAGCGGCGGAACGCCTCTCCGGCGCTGCGGTTGGCGATGGGCCGCCACTCCATGATCGGCAGCACCGGGCAATCGGCGGGCATATCCTTCTGCCAGGTGCGCGGATCGGCCGGAAAATGTTCGTGATCGTTGAGGATGCGCACCGCCACCGCGTGTTCGATCACCAGGGTCGCGGGCACACCGGGAGCCAGCTCGACCGGCACCATCGACCGGTGCTCGCGGCGCATCTGCCCGTACACCCGGTGCGGGTTCTCGGCGAACTCGGGCGCGTACAGCGGGAACCGGGGGCCACCGTCGGCGACCGGGGAACCGTGTACGGGGCGGGCGGGGGCGTCGAACTGTCGGGTTGTCAAAAGGGCTCCATACTGTTTCGCACTGTGGGCCGGGCAGTCTCCCGGGTCCCGGCGCCGAATGGAAACACTACGCGAACGATGCAGCATATTGTGTTGTGCCTCAGCGGTTTACCGAAAATGTCGCATCCACGTCACACCGCTCGGTGGCGCCGGCGAACGACCCCGTGCGTGGCAGTGGACGCTGCCGCAGCGCAGAACCTCGATCGCCGCCATTGTGGTCCGAGCGCATCGAGGTCGACAATGGGACCGTCCGGTAGCGATCTGGCCGGGTGTTTCGACAACCGCACGGACGGCCGCGAGAAATGTTCTCCGGAGGGCGCGACATGCCGTGAAATCCGCAGTTCCGACGCGAGGAGCAGACGATGACGCAGTCCGTGACCGGAGACCTGAAAACCAAGCACCGAGCCATCTGGGCCTCCGGTGACTACTCCCGGGTGGCCGACGACGTGATACCCGGACTGGGCGATCGCCTCGTTCGCGCCACACCGATCGGACCGGGTACGAAGGTGCTGGATATCGCGGCCGGAACGGGTAACGCCGCCATCCCGGCCGCCGCCACCGGTGCCGAGGTGGTTGCCGGTGACCTGACCCCGGAGTTGTTCGAGGCCGGTCGCCGCAATGCCGCGGTGGCCGGGGTGCGACTGCGCTGGGAGCAGGCGGACGCGGAAGCGCTGCCCTACGCCGACGGCGAATTCGATGTGGTGATCTCGTGTGTGGGGATCATGTTCGCGCCGTTCCACCGCACCGCCGCCGACGAATTGGTCCGGGTCACCAGAAGTGGTGGTTCGATCGGACTGGTGAACTGGACGCCCACCGGGTTCATCGGGCAGATGTTCGCCACCATGAAACCGTTCGCCCCGCCGCCGCCCGCCGGTGCGCAGCCGCCGCCGCTGTGGGGGTCCGAGGAGCATGTCACCGAGTTGCTCGGCGACCGGGTCACCGGGTTGGCGATGCGACGCGAACATGCCGTCGTGGACTGCTTCCCCGACGCCGACGCCTTCCGAACCTTCTTCAAGATCAATTACGGCCCCACCATCGCGGTCTACAAGGCTTTGGCCGGTGAGCCGGAACGTGCCGAACAGCTGGACCGGGAACTCACCGATCTGGCTGCCGCGCACGACCTCGGCGGCGGCCGGATGGAATGGGAGTATCTGCTGGTCACAGCGCAGCGGGTCTGATGAACACGGCGCAGCGGGTCTGATGAACACAGCGCAGCGGGTCTCCCAGGCGCAGCGTGGACGGTGTGAGCCGGGCCGGATCGGGGGACTTTCCGGAGTGCGGCCGGCGTTGTACGGATGACTCATAATGTGAGGGACGAAGGAGGAAGCGTGACCGAAACGCGGAAGGCGATCCTGGCCGGTGGGTGCTTCTGGGGTATGCAGGAGCTGATCCGTAAGCAGCCGGGGGTCCTCGACACCCGGGTCGGGTACACCGGCGGACAGAACGATCACCCCACCTACCGCAACCATCCCGGCCACGCCGAGGCGGTGGAGATCGTCTACGACCCGGCGCAGACCGACTATCGGGCGCTGCTCGAGTTCTTCTTCCAGATCCACGACCCGACCACCAGGAATCGCCAGGGCAACGATATCGGCACCAGCTACCGCTCCGAGATCTTCTATCTGGACGACGAGCAGAAGCAGGTCGCGCTCGAAACGATCGTCGATGTGGAGGACTCCGGGCTGTGGCCGGGCAAGGTCGTCACCGAGGTATCGCCGGCGGTCGAGTTCTGGGAGGCCGAACCCGAGCACCAGGACTATCTGCAGACCTTCCCCAACGGCTACACCTGCCATTTCCCGCGCCCGGGCTGGAAGCTGCCGAAACGGCGGACCTCGGCGTAGGTGGGGGCCGAGTTCCGGTGCCCGCCCGGCGGATCCGCCGGCGTCCCGTGGAGTCGCGGGGGCAGGCCTGCGCTGGGTAGTGTCGATCGGGTGAGTAGGTGGACGCGCCGTAGGTTCCGCAGGATCGGCCGAATAGATCGCGCGGTGGGCGATACGGTGGCGTCGCTGCCTTCCTCGCGGGCCGATGCGGGTCTGCTGCGTCTCACCTCGGGTGCCGATCACGGTGTGCTGTGGATGGGGGCTGCGGCGCTGCTGGCTTCCCGGGGCGGGTCGACGCGGCGGGCCGCCGCGCGCGGGGTCGCCTCGGTGGCCGCCGCCAGCTTCGCGACGAATGTCGTGCTCAAAACCGTTTTCGCGCGGCGCCGGCCGGCCGCCGAACTGATGCCCGCGCATCGACGACTGGTACCGGCGCCGACCTCTTCGTCGTTTCCCTCCGGGCACAGCGCCAGTGCGGCCGCGTTCGCCACGGCGGTGGCGATGGAGAGCCCGCGTTCCGCGCTGCTGGTGGCGCCGGTGGCGGCTGCCGTGGCCTACTCGCGGGTGCACACCGGTGTGCACTGGGGTTCGGATGTGCTGGTCGGCGCGGCCGTCGGCTCGGGGATCGCCTTGGCCACCCGGCGCTGGTGGCCGGTGCGCGAATCGGACGAGGCGGAGGCGAGCCCGGTTCCCGAGGTGCCCGTGCTGGCCGACGGCAAGGGGTTGGTGGTGATGGTCAACCCGGTCTCCGGGGACCCGAACTACGATCCCACCGACGATATCGCTGCCGCCCTGTCCGCGGCGACGGTGCTGCGGACCCGCCCCGATATGGATTGTGCGGTGCAACTGGAGCAGGCCGTGGACGCTCAGCAGGGGCCGGTGCTGGCGGTCGGTGTGGCCGGCGGTGACGGCACCGTGGCGGCCGTGGCCGCGTTCGCGCTGCGCAAGGAACTACCGCTGGTCGTGATCCCCACCGGCACGCTCAATCATTTCGCCCGCGATCTGGGTGTCTACGATCTGCGCGAAGTGATCGACGCGACCGGCGTCGGTGAGGCCGTGGCCGTCGATATCGCCGCCGTCGAATACGGGGACGAAAAAGAAACTCGCACAAGGCATCTGATCAACACGTTCAGTCTGGGGTCCTATCCGGATCTGGTCCGGCTGCGGGAGAAGTGGCAGAAGCGGTGGGGTAAATGGCCGGCCTTCGCCGCGGCGCTCGTGGTCACGCTGCGCCGCGCCGAACCCATCGAGATCTTCCTGGACGGGCGTTGGCAGCGGGTGTGGTTCCTGTTCGTCGGCAACGGTCCCTACCATCCGCACGGTGCGGTGCCCGCGTTCCGGGACCGGCTCGATTCGGGCCTGCTGGATGTGCGCTGGTTGCGTGCGGATCTGCGGTGGTCGCGGACGCGTGCGGTGATCGCGCTGGTATCGGCTGCGATCGGGCACAGCCGGGTGTACGGCGAGCGTCAGCTGTCCGAGTTGTACGTGCATCTGCCCGAGCCGGAGGCGCTCGCCGCCGACGGTGAGGTGATCGGCAGCGCGACCCATCTGCGTTTTTCCGTGGCGGGCCAGCTGGCCGTCTATCGCCGGGACGAATCCAATCCGCTCTGGGCCAACCGTAGCCGCCCGCACCACCGCCGGGCGCCGTGGCTGCCGGAGGTGTTCCGGGTCCCGATGAGCGGCCGGATCGCGCCGGCGATGCGTGGTTCGGGCCGGGCGTAGCATTCGCCGGGTTCTGTCCTCCCCGGTCCCGGCGCCGTGGCGTATTCGATCAGCTCGTCCGTGGTGACCCGGTGGGAGCCGTCGGTGACCGCGCCGGAAGCCGTCGGGTGATCAGCAGCGCGGCCATCGCGAGCAGTGCGGTGACGGCGAATGTGGTGTGCAGGGCGTCCAGGCGCGCATCGGAGTTGATCGTGACGACGGCGTCCACGGTGGCCGAGTCCACACCGGCGGCGCCGAGTGCGTCACGCAGCTCGGTATCGGAGAGGAACGGCACACCGTCGGCAAGTTCGGTTGCGGCCTGCTGCTGGACCGCGGCGGGGATGCGCGGATCGTTCTCGATGCCGTCGGTCACCGAAGTCGTCAGCGTCGCGATCAGCACGGAGCCGATCAGCGCGGTGCCCAGCGAGGCACCGAGATAGCTGGCAGTATTCTGCAGCCCGCCCACTTCGGCGGTACGTGATTCGGGCACGGCCGAGACCGTGATCGCGCCGAGCTGTGAGGCGAGTGCGCCCAGACCGGCGCCCATCAGCAGCATGGGGACGGCGACGACCTGCGCGTCGGCGCCGGGGTCCATACCGGCCGCGAGCAGCAGAATTCCGATGATCATGGAGGCCAGACCCAGCCGGGCGACTCGGCGCGGGCCGGCCCGGGGAACGAACTTCGGAATGCCCACCGCGGTGGCGATCAATGCCAGCGAGAGCGGGAGCAGCCGGGCGCCGGTGCCCAGGGCGCTGAGCTGCAGGACAACGGACAGGAACAAAGGAACGGCGAAGAAGACGCCGGCCTGCACACCGAACTGGGCGAAGAACATCCCGAGCCCGCCGGTGAGCTGCCGGTTGCGCAACAGTGCCGGGTCGAACAGCGGTTCGCGCCCGCCCCGGATCCGCATCGCGAGCCATTCCCGCAGTAGATACAGCAGGACCAGCCCGCCGAGCAGCAGCCAGATCACCGCGGAGAGCCCGAATATCGCCGGTGCGCCGGGCTTTTCCTGGATCCAGCCCCATTCGCTGGAACGGAGCACCCCGTACACGATCATGCCGAGGCCGCCCACCGAGAGCACCGAACCCACGGTATCGAGCCGGGCTCGCTCGGCGGGACTGTCGGTCATCCGGCGGAGGAACAGCATGATCACCACGACGACGACCACCTCGCCGAAGAACACCAGCCGCCAAGAGGCGTAGGTGGTCACGGCTCCGCCAAGCAGCGGTCCGACGGCCACCGCCCCGGGCGCCCCCGCGGGCGCCACACCCGTCGGGGGAGGCCCGCACGATCGTGACGCGCAGACCCGCCGGGGTCGCAGCGCTGGTGACTCCGTGGAACTTCCCCGCGGCGATGGCCACCCGCAAGATCGCACCCG
>NZ_JARWOV010000019.1 GCF_029868855.1 Nocardia carnea
CGGTTGATCGACGCGATCCTGCGCGGATGAGTCGTGGGGGGGGGGGGGGGGGGGGGGGGGGGGGCGCGCGGGGCGGGCGGGGGGGGGGTGGTGGGTGGGGGATGTTGGGGGGGGGGGGGGGGGGGGGGGGTGGGGGGGGGGGGGCGGCCGGGGCCCCCCCCCCCGCCACGAATAAGCGGTGTTCTGTTGTTCGATGCTGTTGTGTCGGACGCGTCGGACGGTCAGAGGGCGGGAGCGGACTCCGTGTCGATCACGGCGTCCAGCTCACGCAGTCGTTCCATATGTTCGTTCGCGTGATGCTGGCAGAAGAGCAACTCGCCACCTGCGGGCAGAACGGCACGCACACGGGCCGCCGCCCCGCAGCGATCGCAGCGATCGACCGCGGTCAGTGGGGTGCTAGTCAGGGTTCCTGGCATGACTCCTCCGTCCTGGCTTCCGGCACAAAGACCGTTCACCTGGTGTGAGGCCCGTGGTCACTCCGCGGGCTCGCTTCCGCTACTTCCCAGCAGTGGTATGACTACTCTGTCAGACGTTCGGGACTTCGGGTTTGTTCCCCCTGCGGAACCACTGTGTTTTCCCTAACACGACCAGCGGTTTCCGCCTGTGGCGAACACCGCGGGCCGGGTGTGGAATACCGGTGTCCCGCTGTCCCGTACGACTGTCGAGTTGTGTATCGGAGGTTACCCGTGCCCTGTGACACTCACACCCTTGTTCACCTGTGTTCTCCCGGTGAGTGGGCCACCGCACGGCAACTCGGTGCTCATCGGCCTGCCTCACTGGCCACCGAGGGCTTCGTGCACCTGTCCGCGCCGCACCAGGTGCACCTGCCGGCAAACCGGCTGTTCGCCGGACGATCCGATATGGTGCTGCTCCGGCTCGACCCCGCGCGGCTGGATGCCCCGGTGCGCTGGGAGCCGGGTGTTCCCGGCGACGATCCCACGCTGCGGTTCCCGCACCTGTACGGTCCGCTCCCGGTTTCGGCGGTGATCGGTGTGGAACCGTATCGACCCGGCCCGGACGGGATGTATCCACCACTGACCGGCTGACCTCCCATCGCCCACCCGGATATAGCCGGAGGGGATACCGATAACCCCCCGCGGCGTTACAGCCAGGCCCCCGATTCGCCCTCCGGCTCCGCGGCCAGTTCGCGCGCGAGGATCGCGGCCTGCACCCGGGACCGGAGTCCCAGCTTGGTCAGCACCCGCGACACATGCGTTTTCACCGTCGTCTCGCCGATGAACAGCCGGGCGGCGATCTGCGCGTTGGACAGCCCGGCGCCCAGGCAGTCCAGGACCTCCCGTTCCCGGCCGGTCAGATCGGCCAGGCCGGCGGGAGGTTCCGGCCGCGGCGCGGAGCCGGCGAATGCCTGGATCACCGCGCGGGTCACCTCCGGCGCGAGGACACCGTCCCCGGCCGCAACCGCCCGGACCGCGTCGATCAGGGCTGGTCCCGACGCGGATTTCAGGACGAAACCGCCGGCCCCCGCGCGAAGGCTGCGGAACACGTATTCGTCGAGGTCGAAGGTGGTCAGCACGAGGACCCGGGCCAGGCTGTCGCCGGTGATCCGGGCGGTCGCGGTGATACCGTCCACCCCCGGCATGCGCACATCCATCAGCACTACATCGGGCCGCAGGGCGCGGGCCTGGGTGAGGGCGACAGCACCGTCGGCCGCCTCACCCACCACCTCGATATCGCCGGCCGTCTCCAGGATCATGCGCAGGCCGGCCCGGATCGCGGCGTGATCGTCGGCGATGAGCACCCGGATGGTCACAGCGGTTCCCCCACCGGTTCCGGAGTCGCGGCGAGCGGCAGTCGGGCCTGCACCCACCAATAGCCCGATTCGGGACCGGACCGAAAGGTGCCGCCCAGGGCCGCGGCGCGTTCGCGCATGTTCGTCAGGCCGCGTGGCTCCGCGGTGGTGTCGGACACGGCCGACGCCGCTGCGGCGGTGGGGAGGGGGTTGCGCACTGTCAGGACGAGCGTTCCCGCCTCGGTGTGCACCTCGATTTCGACCTCCTGCCCCGGTGCATGTTTCATCGCGTTGGTGACAGCCTCCTGGATGATCCGGTACGCCGCTTGATCGACCGCCCCCGCCACCGGGCGGCCTTCGGTGTCTTGCCGTATCCGTACCCGCATGCCTGCCTGCCGGGCCACCGCGACCAGACCTGCCAACTGGGCCAGCCGGCCCGGCGCTGTGGTCTCCGTCGTATCGTCGTCACGACGCAGCAGACCGATCATGGTTCGCATCTCTTGCAGGCCCTCGACGCTGTTGGTCCGGATGGCGGTCAGAATGCCGGTCAGCCGCGGATCCGTGCCGGCTCCGTCGAGCCCGGCCAGTGCCGCCTCGGATTGCAGTGCGATGGCCGAGAGGTGCCCGGCGATCACATCGTGCAGATCGCGGGCCATGGCCTTGCGTTCGTCGGCCACCGCCGCCCGGCGATCGAGTTCCGCCACCTGCGTCAGCGCCCGCCGCCGGGCGCGTTCGGCCGCGGCGGTCTCCATATGCGCACGGACGGTCAGACCCCACCACAGCGACGTGCCGACGAACGCTGCTGCCATGATCAGCGCCAGCACCATGAGGCGCCAGTTCTCGGTCATCGCCAGAACCACGCCCGCGGCCGTCGCGGACAACGCCAACCACGCCACCACCGCCCCCTGCATCTGGCGACGGGTGCCGTAGACGACCGCTGCGTATATCAGGTCGGAGTAGACGAGCCACACCGGCAGTGTCGGCCCGAGCATCAGATCGAACGACAGCGGGATCAGCCCCACCACCATGGCGGTGATCGGCGCCCGTCGCCGCACCAGCAGCACCGCGCACACCATCGCCAAGAGCGCGAAGCGTGGCGCCAGTGGCGTGGACGGGCCGTCGGCGGAAATGAACAGCATATGGAAGCCGGCCAGGTACAGCAGGGAACCGAACGCGAACCAGACGCCCGCGATGACGACGTCCTTGCCCGTCGCCGATAACGCCGACCACCGTTGCATTCCTCAATCTCAGCACACGGTTCGCCGCGGGGAGTCCATCGAAATAACGATCCGCCGTCGTACCGAACACGCCCCCGCATCGCTGTGCCGATGACCGAAGGATGCGGATGCGGGTCCGGGTGAACATCCGGCACGGACCCGCATCCGGCGATCGGTCGGCACCGTGGGGCAAAGGGCGCACCGGAGATCTACCCGCCCGCAGTCCGAGGTCGAATCCGCCGGCCGGTGCTCCGGCACTACTGCCGGTATTGTTCATGGTCACGGCGTATTTCGGCCGTATGCGCTCTCGGCCACGCCCCGCCGACCGCAGCGGCCCGGACGGACGGGACCGGCGGATGACTGTCTATACCCAGCAGTTGGGCGGTACGAGTTATCGATTCGACGGTCTGGTGGAGGTGCTGGCCAAGGCCACCCCGCGCCGTAGCGGTGACGAACTGGCCGGGTGCGCCGCGACCACGGATGCCGAGCGGGCCGCGGCGCAGTGGGCGCTGGCCGACCTACCGTTGACCGAGTTCCTGGAACAGCCCGTGGTGCCGTACGAGACCGACGAGGTGACCCGGCTGATCCTGGACACCCACGACCGGGCCGCGTTCGCGCCGATCGCCTCCTGCACCGTGGGGGAGTTGCGCGATCGCCTGCTGAATATCGCGGCCGGGGAGGGCCTCTCGGATCCGGCCGCGACCCTGCGCGATCTGGCGCCCGGTCTCACCCCGGAGATGGTTGCGGCGGTCGCCAAGATCATGCGGAACCAGGATCTCATCGCGGTGGCGCGGGCGGTCCGGGTGCAGTCGGCGTTCCGGACCACCATCGGCCGGCCCGGTACGCTCGCCACTCGATTGCAGCCCAACCATCCGACCGACGATCCACGCGGTATCGCGGCCGCCGTACTGGACGGCCTGCTGCTCGGCTGCGGCGACGCCGTCATCGGGATCAATCCCGCCACCGATTCGCCGCGGGCCACGGCCGATCTGCTGGCGCTGCTCGACGATATCCGTACCCGGTTCGATATCCCGGCCCAATCCTGTGTCCTGGCCCATGTCACCACCACCATCGACCTGATCGCCGCGGGCGCGCCGGTGGATCTGGTCTTCCAGTCGGTGGCCGGGACGCAGGCCGCGAACACCGCGTTCGGAGTCGATCTGGGGTTACTGCGGGAGGCCGAGGAGGCCGGGAGATCCCTGCACCGCGGCACCGTCGGCGACAATGTGATGTATTTCGAAACCGGCCAGGGCTCGGCGTTGTCGGCGGGCGCGCATCTGGGTACGGGCGGGAAACCGGTGGATCAGCAGACACTGGAGGCACGGGCCTACGCGGTGGCGCGGGAACTGAGACCACTCCTGGTGAACACCGTGGTCGGGTTCATCGGGCCGGAGTACCTGTACGACGGTAAACAGATCGTCCGCGCGGGCCTCGAGGACCACTTCTGCGGCAAACTGCTGGGCCTGCCCATGGGGGTGGACGTCTGCTACACCAACCACGCCGAAGCCGACCAGGACGATATGGACACCTTGCTCACCTTGCTGGGTGCCGCCGGGTGCGCGTTCGTCATCGCGGTGCCGGGTGCCGACGATGTGATGCTCGGGTATCAGAGCCTGAGTTTCCACGACGCGCTCTATGCCCGCCGCGTGCTCGGCCTGCGGCCCGCCCCCGAATTCGCGGACTGGCTGGACCGGCTCGGGATGCTGGACGATACGGGCCGGGTGCGTGCGATACCGCCGTCGGCCTCGCCGTTGCGCGCCGTGCTGTAGGCGCGCCCCGCCGGGACCGCGGCCGCCGCTGGGCTGCTCGGACCGGCCGACAGGTCCGCCATTACCTCTTCGGACGTAGAACCGGCGCGGCCGAGGCGGTTCGGTGATGATCGGATTCGGTGAAACGAGGGACCATGGATATCGGTAACAACGGAGATCGGACGAACCCCGATTCCGGCCAGACGTTCTGGACCGGACTACGCACGCTGACCCAGGCCCGGATCGGTCTGGGCCGGGCCGGTGACGCGCTACCGACCCGCCGCGTGCTCGAGTTCGCCGCGGCGCATGCCCACGCCCGTGACGCGGTACACACCGCACTGGACGTGACCGCATTCTCGGCACGGATCGCGGCCCTCGGACTCGGGGAACCGATCCACATACCGAGCCGGGCGAGGGATCGGGCCGAATACCTGCGCCGCCCCGACCTGGGCCGGCTACCGGCCGAGGGGCAGATACCGTTCGACTCGACCCCGATCGGCGGGTCGTCGATCGGCGTCGTGCTCGCGGACGGCCTCTCGGCCCGGGCTCTCACCGAACACGGCCCGCCACTGCTCGAGGCGCTCATGGAATTACTGCGCCCGCGCTATTCGATTGCCGTGCCCGTGGTGGCCACCCAGGCCCGGGTCGCGCTCGGTGACCATATCGGTGCCGCGCTCGGGGTATCGACCGTTCTCGTCCTGATCGGGGAACGCCCCGGCCTCTCGGTCGCGGACAGTCTCGGCATCTATCTCACCCATCGGCCGCGCCCGGGCGCCACCGATGCGGACCGTAACTGTGTTTCCAATATCCATCCGCCGGAAGGTCTGGGTTACCGGCGGGCCGCGGAGGTGACGACGGGCCTGATCGCCGGCGCGCACCGGCTGGGCCGCTCCGGTGTCGAGTTGAAGGATATGTCCCGGGAACAGGAACTGCCGGGGCCCGCGGCGCCTCTCGACGAGAGCGGTCGGTAACCGCGTGCCGACACGCCACGGCCCCTGAGTATTCGCGGGAACCGGTGGTTCCGGCGACGCTCAGGGGCCGCGGCGGGAACGGGACTACCCGCGTACCTCAGTCCAGATAGTCGCGCAGTAGGCGTGTTTGAACGTTGTAGGTGACCAGGGGTTTTGCAGGTCGCCACCAACCGTTGAGGCAGGAAATATCACCGACTGAAACGCTGCTCTCCGATCACGACACAGGAGATATGTGTGATGAACATCCCAATTTCGGCGATATATCCAGAGACCGACGCGCTGCGATCGTGGGCGCTCGACTGGGTGGTGACGATCGCGGAAGTCCTCGCCGCCGCTGGTGAGCCCATTCCCGATGAGTGGGGTTGCCCGTCGTACCGGACGCCGCTGAACTTCGCCGGGGACCGCTGCGCCAATGCCGACGACCCGTGGATCTCCGCGATAGCCGACATCTACGCGGCGGATGGCCCCGACGAACTACGCCGGACCGCCACCGAGCTGCACCGGTTCGCGATGAAAGGTGGCACCGATGAGTGACCATGATGAGATCCACGAGGCAATGCGCCGCGCGACAGAGCAGGACAAGGAAGATCGCCGTCGTCGCCGGATGGCAGCATCTACCAACCCCGTGAAGGCTGCCCGTGACCGTAGGTACTACCTCGCGCATCGGCAGGAGATCCTGGCGCGGCAACGCCGCTACCGCGAGACCCACAGAGAAGCCATCGCGGCGCGTGACCGTCGCTACCGTGAGCGCTCCAAGATCCGTGGTGCCGAGCTACGCGACCAGTTGGAGGGGGTCATCAGGAAGATGGAGGAGTTCATGACCGCCGACGACAAAAATTCCAATGACAACCCGAAAGGAAATTGATCATGACGACCGTTAAGACTATTCGCTGTGACCGCTGCCACCGGCGCGGCCGTGGTGCCCTCCAGGACTGGAACTGCACGGTGGCGGGTGGCGAGATCGTCGGTGTCCTGTGCCCGGACTGCCAGACGGTCGAGGAATACACAGAAGCCGAAATCAACCTGTCCACGCTCGACTACGGCCGCGACGAACAGGGCCGCGTCATCGGTTCACCGAAAGGAAATTGCCAAGCCGATAAAGGAGAAGATCGCGATCATGAGTAGCACAGACGCACAGTTCGCCGAAGTTCTGGACACATTCGCCGCAAACAAGTGGGCGATCACATTCACGACCGGACACGTTGCGCGGCTTGAGCATTACAAGCAGGTCGGTGGTTATGTCCGCCGCACGAAATCGATCACCAACAAGATAGACGCCCGTGCGTCGGTAGAACTGGCCCCCAATGGCAAATGGGAACTTCGCCTTGCCAATTGGTTTACCACCACCTCCGAAGCAAAAAGTGATTATCTCAAGGCTGTTCGTCAACTCAAGAAGGCTGGTGTTCCCGTCTTCAGCAACCTCTGATACCGCAACGTCTACGGGCCGATCCCACCGCGTCTTGGCACACTGGCGGCACACTGGCAGGGCATCCGATAAGGTGGCCCGCGGAAGCCGAAGAAGGGGGATGCGTGTCCAGCCGATACCTACTGCCGGTAGTTGCCGCTGCCGGTCTACTCGCCGCCGGATGTGGGACGGACACCGTGGAGGGGGACCCTACGACGCCGACGACGGTAGCCGCGCCTGAGCCGTTCAACGTCTGCCAAGACCTGCCCGACAGCGCGCTACAGGCGGCCGGACTTGATCCGAGCACCAAAGATGTAGTGACCGATCCACCTTCCGGCCCGTCGTCGTGGCGCGTGTGCGCGTGGGACCCGGCCGGTATGCCGCCGCCGGTGACCTACGTCGTGGAGCTGTACAGCACGTCTCACACGATGGAAGAAACCCGGAACACAGGACGACCCGAGATGGCGTTCGGAAGTGGCAGACATCACAGCACCTATCGGCAAAGCCCGCTCCGCCAGTAGAAGCTTGCAAATGAATGAAGGTGCTGCCGACGTGCAGCTCGCGACTAAGGCGTCAACCCCCGGTTGCGACTATCAGCCTACGGGTGCCCGGTGGGCGAACCCGACCACAATGTTACCGACGGCGGTTGCGGGTGTGTAACTGAAGGCAGTCGACATCAGTGTCACGTAGGTGTCACAGATCACCGAGGTTAAGCCCACGTGCCTCGGCGGCGGCGCGTTCGGATGCGGTCGCGGCGGTGTAGCGGTCGAGCATGTCGCGGCGCTTCCATCCGGCCACCGCCATGAGACCGCCTTCCGACCCCCCAGCGGCTAGCCAGCGGGATGCGGCGGTGTGCCGGAGCAGGTGCGGGTGAAAGCCGTCGATACCGGCCAGGCGGGCGCGATAGGTCAGGGACTTGTGTAGTCCGTCGTAGCCGAAGCTCTTCCCGCGATCACCGAGCCACAGCGCGCCGGATTCGGATAGCAGATGACCCCGGCGGGTCCGTAGGTAGCGGTCTATGGCGCGGCCGGTCTGGGCACCGAACGGGATAATCCGGCCCTTGCCGCCCTTGCCGCGCCGCACGGTGGCCAGCCCTCGGGGCAGGTCGATATCGGCCAGCGTCAGCCCGACCACCTCACCCGCCCGCGCTCCGGTTTCGACCATCAACCGGACGATGGCCTCGTCGCGGCGGCACCACATCTCCCGGCCCTGGCATGCCTTGATCAGTGCCTTCACCTGATCCTCGGTCAGCGACGGGGTGACCTTGACGTCGAGCTTCACCGGTCGCAACCCCAGTAGCGGGTCGGTGTCGAGTTCGCCCTCCTCGGCCAGCCAGGTGCTGAAGCGTTTGACCGCGAGTTGGCGGGATCGGGCCGTAGAAGGTTCCGCACCGCCGTCCAGCAGGCTCACAGTGAACGCTTGGACAGTCCCCCTGGTCAGCACGGGGTCGGTACCGGTGGACTCACACCAGCGCAGGAACGCACGCACGCCATCGGTGTAGGACTTGACGGTCTGCGGCGCCTTCCGCTCGGCCCGCAACGCCAACTCCCAGGAGGGGAGCAGCGCCGCGAGGTCGACCGATTCAGGCGTGGAGCGTCTGGCCATGCCGCCCAGCGTACGCCCAGTTATCTTGACTGTGAGCGTTGTGGCGACCTACTATTGCTGCTTAGCGCCAGTAAATATGCTGGTCAGAGCAGCAATAGTAGGCTTAACCTCAGTCCAGATAGTCGCGCAGGACCTGGGACCGGCTGGGGTGCCGGAGTTTGCTCATGGTCTTGGATTCGATCTGCCGGATACGTTCACGGGTGACCCCGTACACCTGACCGATCTCGTCCAGTGTCCGCGGCTGGCCGTCGGTGAGACCGAATCGCAGGCGCACCACACCCGCCTCGCGTTCGGACAGGGTCTCCAGCACCGACTGAAGCTGATCCTGCAGCAGGGTGAAGCTCACCGCGTCCACCGCGACCACGGCCTCGGAATCCTCGATGAAATCACCGAGCTGGCTGTCGCCCTCGTCGCCGATGGTCTGATCCAGCGAAATGGGTTCCCGGGCGTACTGCTGGATCTCCAGCACCTTCTCCGGGGTGATATCCATTTCCTTGGCCAGTTCCTCCGGCGTGGGCTCGCGACCCAGGTCCTGGAGCAGCTCGCGCTGGATACGGCCCAGCTTGTTGATGACCTCGACCATATGCACCGGGATACGGATGGTGCGGGCCTGATCGGCCATCGCGCGGGTGATGGCCTGCCGGATCCACCAGGTGGCGTACGTGGAGAACTTGTAGCCCTTGGTGTAGTCGAATTTCTCGACCGCGCGGATGAGGCCCAGGTTGCCCTCCTGGATCAGGTCCAGGAACGCCATGCCGCGACCGGTGTAGCGCTTGGCCAGCGATACCACCAGACGCAGGTTCGCCTCGAGCAGATGGTTCTTGGCGCGGTTGCCGTCGCGGATGATCCAGTTGTAATCGCGGCGGATCGCGACCGGCGGCTTATCCCCGGCCTCGGTGAACTCGCGCATCTTCTCGGCCGCGTAGAGACCGGCCTCGATACGTTTGGCGAGTTCGACCTCCTCCTCGGCATTGAGCAGCGCGACCTTACCGATCTGCTTGAGGTAGGCACGTACCGAATCCGCGGAGGCGGTGAGTTCGGCATCCTTACGGGCCTGGCGCAGGGCCTCGGATTCTTCCTCGTCCCAGACGAAATCACCGGAGGCCTTGTCGGCCGCGGTGGGTTCGGCGGTCTCGGCCTCGGGTTCCTCCTCGGCGACCGCGGCCACCAGATCGTCGCTCTCGTCGGTGAGATCGTCCTCGGAGACCTCGAGATCCCCGAGGTCGGCCACATCCAGCGAATCGTCGTCCGGCTGCTCCTCACCCGGGCCGGGAGCGCCCGCGCTACCGGCCTTCTTTGCAGGGGCCTTCTTGGCCGCGCCCTTCTTGGCGGCCGCTTTTTTCGCGGGAGCCTTCTTGGCGGCGGCTTTCTTGGCCGGGGCCTTTTTGGCCACGGCCTTGCGCGCCGGGCGTGCCGCGGGAACTTCCGTGGCCTCGGCGTCGGCCGATTCGGCTGTCTGACGGGTATTCGTGGCTACCACGTACGCCCTTTCGTGACGGTCTCGTGCGGCGTCACGCCAGAGTAGTATTCCGGCGGAGCGGTCTGTCGGGTTTACCGGCTAAAACGCCGGTCGGGTGTCCGGCTCACCGCCGGGGTCCTTCCATTGTAACGATCGACCAGTGTGCCCCTGCCTGTGCGGCGGACATCTTCAGGGGGTGATTCCGGCATCGACAGCCATGGCCGCGCCTACGATACCCGCTGTGTTGCGCAGATCGGCAGGCACCACCCTGGTGCGGTTGGTCAGCAGGGGGATCCACTGGTCGGCGTCGCGGCTGATCCCGCCCCCGGCGACGAAAACCGCGGGCCAGAACAGGTCTTCCAGTCCGCGCAGCACGGTACTGACCCGGGTCGCCCATTCCGGGTAGCTCAGCTCTTCGCGTTCCTTCACCGAGGCCGCGGCGCGGTGTTCGGTTTCCATACCGCCGATCTCGAGATGACCGAGTTCGGTATTCGGGACCAGGGTCCCGTTGTTGAGCAGCGCCGACCCGATTCCGGTGCCGAAGGTCAGCAGTAACACCAGACCGTCGATATCGCGGGCGGCACCGAAACGGTCCTCGGCCAGCCCCGCCGCGTCGGCATCGTTGAGGACCGTGACCTCCCGGCCGTCGAGGACATCGGAGAACAGGGTCCGGGCATCGGTACCGATCCAGGACTTGTCGACATTGGCGGCGGTGTGGGCGACACCGTCGAGGACGACACACGGCAGCGTGAGCCCGACCGGACCGTCCCAATCCGCCTGCGCGACCAGTTGCGCGACGGCCGTGGCGACCGCGTCCGGAGTGGACGGTTGCGGGGTGGAGATCTTGATGCGTTCGTGCCGGAGTTCCCCGGTTTCGAGATCGACCGCGGCGCCCTTGACGCCGCTGCCACCGATATCGATCCCGAACGCGTGCCGTCGAGCGGACATGCGGGTTTCCCTCGTTCCCTGTGCTGGCTGCTGTCGTCTGGCGCCGCACCCGCGTACCGGCGTCGAACCGGGGCGCGCGCGAGTACTCGAACGGCGCTGATCCGCCACTCGGCCCCGCGCTCGCCGCCCCCGGGCCGACGTGGGCCGGTGTGGTGTGCACGACAAGAGTAATGTGCGCGCCCGGATGCCCGGACCGCAGGATCTGTGCTGCGATGGTAGGCGTGCCGGAATCGATTTGGTCCCTGACCGCTGCCACCGAACCCGCTCCCGCCGACGCCGCGCTGCTGCGCCGGATCGCGACCCATCTCGCCGGTATCGCCGCCGCCCACGTCCGGGCGCGCCGGCCCGAGGTATTCGGGCCCGCCGGCATGTCGGATACCGCCGTCCGGACCAAGAGCACTCCGACCGATCCGGTGACCGTCGTCGATACCGAGACCGAGCAGTTGATCCGCGACGAATTGGCCCGGCTGCGCCCCGGTGATCACATCCTCGGTGAGGAAGGCGGCGGCGATCTGGCCGCGGCCGGTGACGACGATGTGGTCTGGGTGGTCGACCCGATCGACGGCACGGTCAACTTCCTGTACGGGATACCCGCGTACGCGGTCTCGGTGGCTGCGGTGCGCGGTGGCCGTCCGGTGGCCGGCGCGGTGGCCGATATCGCGGCCTCGACGGTGTACGCCGCCGGGTCGGGCCTCGGAGCCGACCGGATCGGCCCGACCGGGAACGCGACCGCGCTGCGCTGCAACCCGGTGCGCTCGGCACGGCTGGCGTTGGTCGCCACCGGTTTCGGCTACGGCGTCGCGCGGCGGACCAGGCAGGCCGCCTACGTCGCCGAACTACTACCTCATGTGCGCGATATCCGCCGGATCGGCGCGGCGGCGCTGGATCTGTGCATGGTGGCCGAAGGGCGCGTCGATGCCCATTACGAGCACGGGCTCAACCCGTGGGATTGGGCGGCCGGTGGGCTGATCGCAGCCGAAGCCGGAGCGATGCTGCGATTGCCGCCGTTGGCGACCGGGGGTTCGGCGGGGGCGCTGGTGGTGGCCGCGGCGCCCGGTATCAGCGAGGAATTGTTCGCGTTACTCGACCGGCTGGAGATCTCGGCGCCGATTCCGGAAGCCTGAGCGGGCTCGGCAACGGCCTCGGTGGGGCTCAGCAGCGCGCGGTCCGGGCCGCCTCGAGCATCTCGGGGTCGATCTCCGGGCTTTCGCCGCTCACCGGGTTCTTCAGTGACCGGAGCACCTCTTCGGCGTCGTTGTTGGGCTGCAGATCGCCGCCGAACAGCGCGCCCAGGACCAGATCGACGCTGTTGTCGGTGCGTTTGTCCTCGATGAGTTCGGCGCACGGCACGGCGAGCTGGACGGCGGCCGCGACCGAGCGACCGCTTTCACCGAACCGGATCTGCCCGGTGCATTCGAGATCGCCGTTGGCATATATCGGATCGTTACCGTAAGGGTCGCCGGACACGCTGCCGAACCCGAGGTCGCCGAGTTGGGCGGCCACATGGGCGGCCTGCCCGCGCTGACCGTTCGCGTTGAGGACGCGCACCTTCGTCTCCGCCATCGGTGCGGGCTCCACCTCCGCCAGCGAGCTGGCGCTCAGCCGCTGCCCGGGCAGCGGCTGCGGGGCGGCCTTGGGATCGGTCGCCGGACTGGGGGCATTGCAGGCCATCGGCGTGTAATCGTCGTCATTGGTGGTCAGCGCACTGATCCACAGGGCTGAGCAGGTCAGCGTGAGCACAACGACCAGAATCAGCCAGGGGCGCATCCGTCGGCGCGGGTAGGGACGGCCTTTGGCATCCGTCGAACTGCCTTCGGTGATCAGTGAAACCACGTCGATACTGTACGTACCCGAGTCAGGGGTCCGCGCATTACCCGGTCGCCTGCGGGCGTGCCGGGCCGGCGCCTCGTACGGCGCCGTGACCCGGCGTATCGATTGCCCGGCGGTTTCGACACGGCTGGGTTTCGATTGCGACAATTTCCGCAGGGTCCGCTATTGTCTGCCCGCCCAGACCGAAACATCGGTGAGTAAATCGGCGATCGGTCGCGGGAACAAGCAGGGCAACTCACGCGTTGTCCGGACGCTATCGGCGATGTGTCCACAGATTCACGCTGATAGGAGACCGGTAAGCATGTGAAGTGCACCACCGGCGGGGCGGCTGCCGCGGTCGAAACCGACGGCGTGCGCCGATCCGGATATACGGAGTAAGGACGAGGGGAAGACGACATGGCAACCGACTATGACGCACCGAGGCGTACCGAAACCGACGATGTTTCGGAGGATTCGCTCGAGGAGCTGAAGGCGCGTCGCAACGAAGCCCAGTCCGCCGTCGTGGATGTCGACGAATCCGATACCGCGGAGTCGTTCGAGCTCCCCGGCGCGGACCTGTCCGAGGAAGTGCTGACGGTTCGGGTGGTTCCGAAACAGGCCGACGAGTTCACCTGTTCGAGCTGTTTCCTGGTGCATCACCGCAGCCGCCTGGCCAGTGAAGCCGGCGGTCAGCTGATCTGCATGGATTGCGCGGCCTGACGGCGGCGCGAGGTCATTCCGCGCTCGGAATTCCGAGCGCGGCCAGCACCTCTTCGGGCCGGCGCGTACTGACCAGCCAGTACGGCGTCGGATCATCCGGATCGTCGAGCACCAGCAGCACCATGGTGCCGATCCACGGGCGATGCTGGACATAGGCGGCCGGGTCGAGTTGGCGGCCCAGGGCCGCGGTTTTGGCGCTGCGGGGCACAACCGTCGCCCGGGACACGAAGGAGACCGGCAGATGCGCTCGGTCGACGCGCAGTTCCGGTGTTCCACTGCTGTCGGCAGCGACCTCGACCCGATGCCGGCTGAACCAGAGCAGAACCCAGACGGGGATCGGGAGCAGCAGCACATACGGCAGCCAGGCCCGCAGGCCGGGCGCTCCCATATGGACCTCCGCGGCGAGCAGGGCGGCGAGTGCGAAACCCACCGGCCACCACCACAGCGGCACCCAGAGGCGCTCGCGATGGGCGGGTGGCGCCGGCCGTACGGGGTGGCCGGATTCGGTGGGTCGGGGCTGGTCGGACACGACTCAACACTAAGCGACATGCCCGCCGAGTCTGCGCGTAGGCTGGTCGGACGTGAACGCACTCTCACCGATACCACTGCTCCGGCTGGATCCGGGGATTCCCATGCCCAGTCGTGCCCACGACGGCGATGCGGGCGTGGACCTGTGCACCGCCGAGGATGTCGTCCTGGAGCCGGGAGAGCGGGTGCTGGTCGGTACCGGTATCGCGATCGCGCTGCCGGTGGGCACGGTCGGGCTCATCCATCCTCGGTCCGGTCTGGCCGCCAAGGCCGGTCTTTCCGTGGTGAACACGCCGGGAACGATCGACGCGGGGTATCGGGGTGAGATCAAGGTGTGCCTGATCAACCACGATCCACGGACATCCATCGAATTGCGCCGCGGCGACCGGATCGCGCAGTTGCTGGTACAACGCGTGGAACTGGTGGATTTCGTGGCGGTGGACCGGCTCGACGATTCCGCGCGGGGCGCGGGCGGGCACGGATCCAGCGGGGGACACGCGAGTTTGACGCCGAACGGCGCCGGCGGCGCCCACGGCAAGGAGGCCTGACATGTTCGGACGACGGAAATCGGGCGGACGCAGATCCGAGGACGAACGGTACGACACCGGCGAATACCGCACGGGCGAGTACCAGGGCGATTACGACGAATACGACAGCGGCGGATATCACCGCGCCGGCGACGAGCCGTACCCCGGTGACTACGACGACAGCTACGACGACGGGTACGGCGGCGCCGCCTACAGTGACGCCTACGACGCGGCGATCGACGATCCCGATACCGAGCCGCACCGGCGCGGTCCCTACGACTACGACGATGTCGCCGAGGTGCTGGCGGAATTCACCGATACCCGGCTCGATCTCGGGTCGGTGATCCTGCCGGTGCCGCCGGGCGGGCAGCTGCAGGTCGAGATGACCCCGCAAGGCACTCCCCAGGCGGTACATCTGGCCACCGAACACGGGCGGATCACGGTCGCGGCCTACGCCGCACCGAAATCCAAGGGGCAGTGGCGCACGGTGGCGGCCGACCTCGCGGAATCGCTGCGCAAGGACGGCGCCCGGGTCTCGGTGGAGAAGGGGCCGTGGGGCCGTGAGCTCGTCGCCGTCACCGAGGGCGCCGATCTGCGGTTCATCGGTGTGGACGGTTATCGATGGATGATCCGTCTGGTGGCGGCCGGTCCGTCCGGGTCCACCGCGGTCGGCAGCCCCCTGGTGGCCGCGGCCCGGGCGGTGCTCAGCGAAACGATCATCCGCCGCGGCACCGATGCGCTCCCGGTACGCGAACCGCTGCCGGTGGTCCTCCCGCAACAGCTCGCCGAGCAGCTCACCGCGGCCCACCAGCAGCAGCAACTACAGCAGCAGCAGGCGCAGCAAGCCGCCGCAGCGCAGCAGAGCGCCCCCCGGCCGGCGCAGACAGGTTCCGTACTGCCCCCGCAGCAGCCACAGCAGCCGCGGCGTGGGGCGGAGGGATCGGCGATGCAGCAGCTCGGCCGCGGCTGACGGCGCGTCCTTCGCGAAATGGCCCGATGGAGCCGGGGCTGGGTCAGCGGGCGTACCGCAGGCCGAGCCGGCCCACCACCGCGGGGTCGGCGCCGAGCTCGTCGAGGGTGATCTCGGTGATCACCGAGCGCGACGCGCGGCGCGCCCACTCCCGGCCGATGGCGACCGGGTGCACCGGATCGTCCGCGGCGGCGATCACCGCCAGTGGGACCGCCAACGTGTCCAGCAGCGCCGCCTCCGGCCATTTGTACTGGGCGGCTTCCTCCAGTGCGTCCGGCAGTCCGGGCCACTGTGCGCGCCACGAGCGGGTGAGTGCGTCGGCGAGCCAGCGCGGGCTGCTCGCCCGCATCCGGGTGACGACCGGTTCGAGACCTTCCGCGCGCAGCTGCGCGGCGGTGACCGAGGCGCTGAGGGTGGCGGGACAGTGCGCTGTATCCGGGCCCGTCCAGGCCGGCAGTGCGGCGATGACGCCCGCCACGTCACCGGCCGCGCGGCGGCCGGCCCATTCGAGCGCTACTGCCGCCCCCAGGGAGATGCCCGCGGCCAGCACCGGACCTCGCGCGGCGGCGGCGTCCAGGGCAGCGAGATAACCGGCGATCACTGCACCCGGTTCGGGCTCGACCGCTATCAGCTCGAGCCCGCGTGCGGTGCAGGCGGGCTCGAAAGCGCGGCGGGCGAAATGCGCATCGGAGCCGGTGCCGGGAAGTGCGACCACGACTGCCGGACGTGGGGAATCGAACACCGGACCGAGCGTAGCGGTGCCGCCGGTACCCATCTACAGTGGCGGGTACGGCCACAGCCGGGCCGTAGCAGAGAATCTCGGATGACGTGCGACCCACGCCGTCCGCGCACAGGAGAGCAAGCGATGTCTTCCTCGGCAGGAAGAAAAGCGGGCGCCAAGTCCGCAACCGGATATTTTCGCAGGCTCGGCCGCAGGTTGACCGAGGATCTCGATCAGCTCGACGCCGAGGAGCTGGCGGAGTCGGCGGACGCTTCGGGCGCCTGCCGGGTCTCGGAGTGCCGGCGCGGTGAGGAGGCGACGATGCTGGGCAGATTGCGCAGTGTCGATTCGTGTCCGCAGGCCGCGGGGGCGAATGTGCAGGCGGAATTCTTCGACGGTACCGATGCCATCACGCTGGTGTGGATCGGGCGACGCCGGATTCCCGGTATCGAATCGGGCCGGCGCATCATGGTGCGCGGCCGTATCGGTGAACGCGAGGGCCGCAAGGTGATCTACAACCCCTACTACGAATTGCGCGGAAACAGCTGACGCATGGCATCGAGCGACGAGTACGCCACCACGCCGCTACCGCGGACCATCCCCGCCCCGGAATCGTCCGCGGACGATATGCCGGATGAGGAGCGCGCCGAGCCCGCCCAGCAGACCCTGCTGGAACAGCTGGGCGGTTTCTCCGGGCTGATCTACTCGACCCTGCCTGTGCTGGTGTTCGTTCCGGTGAACGCCTTGCTCGGGCTCACCGTGGCGATCTGGGCCGCACTGGGTGTGGCGGGTGCCGTGCTGGTCTGGCGGCTGGTGCGCCGGGAGCCGATCCAGCCGGCCGTCTCGGGATTCCTGGGCGTCGGTATCTGCGCGTTGATCGCTTGGCGCGTGGGGGAGGCCAAGGGCTTCTTCCTCTTCGGCATCTACACCAGTCTCGTATACGGTGCCGCCTTCCTGATTTCGATACTGGTCCGCCGCCCGCTCGTCGGCGTGGTGTGGGGTGTGCTCAACGGCCATGGCGTCGGCTGGCGCACCGATTCCCGCGTGGTGCGGTTCTACGATGTGGCGACCGCCGCCTGGGTACTGGTTTTCGGCGCCCGCTACCTGGTGCAGCACCATCTGTACGCGGCCGACAGCACGGGCTGGCTCGCCGCCGCCCGGATCGCCATGGGCTGGCCGCTAACCGCGCTCGCGCTGGTGGTGACCGTCTGGGCAGTACGCCGGGCCGGTCATCTACCTGCCTCGTCGGCGCGACACGCCGCCTGACCCGAATACTCGCGGCACACGCCCGGCCGGAAGGTGCCAGGGTGGCGGATGACCCACCCTTTGGTGTCTATCCCCGCCGCGCCGTTCATCGGACGATCGTTACAGAAGACGATCTGCCGAGAGGACTGGCGAATGCGTACCGAGCAGCACACGATCACACGCCCGGAGCGGGGGCGCGAGCATCCGATGCGGTCACAGAGCCGCCGGGTTTCCGCCGAACTCGATCTCCTGGTCGAGCCCGCGGCTGCCGGTGACCGCCGTGCGGTAGCCGAAATCCTGCGGCTGGTGCAGCCCCTGGTACAGCGTTACTGCCGTACCCGGCTGGGCAACCCCGCCCATCTCCATGTGACGGCCGACGATGTGACCCAGGAGGTCCTCATGGCCACCGTCGCCGCGATTCCCCGCTATCGCGATCAGGGGAAATCATTCCTCGCCTTCGTCTACGGGATCGCGGCGAACAAGGTGTCCGATGCTTTTCGCGGAGCGCAGGTCCACCCGGCCTACCCCGTGGCGGATATCCCGGAACTGGCGTCGACGGCAGCCGGTCCCGAAGAGTGGGCGCTGGCGGCCGAACGGGGCGCGGTGGCCCGCGAGCTCATGCAGCAGTTGAACCCGGTGCATCGCAAGGTCCTGGTGATGCGGATCGTGCTGGGTTTGAGCGCGGCCGAAACCGCGGCAGAACTGGGAACCAGCGCCGGAGTCGTCCGGGTCATGCAGTACCGGGCGCTGAACAAGCTGCGGGCCCGTGCCCAGCAGCCCGTCGCCGCCTGACGCCCGCTCCCAGCGGAGCGGCCGAGTGCTGTCGGGAGGTCAGTATTCGGCATCCTGCGAGGGTGTGAGGCCCGCAGCGGTGGCCGTCGGTTCGGCGGTGCCGATCGGCGCCAGCACCGAGCGCAGTTCTTCCTCCGCCTCGGCGGAGGCGACGAACAACAGTTCGTCGTCGCCTTCGAAGGGATCATCGGGCTGCGGCACGATCACCCGTCCGCCACGCAGGATGGTGACCAGCGCGGAATCGCGCGGCAGGCGCAGACTTCTGACGGGTTTGCCCGCCAGGATCGTATCGGGCGGCAGCGTGAGCTCGACGAGGTTCGCCTGACCCTGCCGCAGGGTCATCAACCGGACCAGATCGCCCACCGTGACCGCCTCCTCGACCAGCGATGCCAGCAGCCGCGGGGTCGAGACCGCGACATCGACCCCCCACGCGTCGTCGAAGAGCCATTCGTTGCGTGGATCGTTGACCCGGGCCACCACTCGGCGCACCCCGAATTCGGTCTTGGCCAGCAGGCTGTGGACCAGGTTCGCTTTGTCGTCGCCGGTGGCGGCGATGACGACCTCGTACTCCTGCAGGCCCGCGTCCTCGAGCAGTTGTAGTTCGCAGGCATCGGCGTGCACCCAGACGGCGTCGGGAACCGAATCGCGGTCGATATGGTCGAGCTGGCGTTCGAGCAGCATGACAGTGTGCCCGGAACGCAGCAGTTCGCGCGCGATGGAACGGCCGACGGCCCCGGCTCCGGCAATGGCCACCTTCATGATCAGTCCTTGTTCGCTGGGGGTTTCGCGGCCAGCGCGACCGCCTCACCGGCGGAACCGGAGGTCGCGGCCACGTACACGGTGTCGTCGGCCTGGACGACGGTTTTGGCGTCGGGCAGGACGCCCTGCCCGAAGCGGATGATGAACGCGACCCGGGCGCCGGTGGCACTCTCCAGATCGCGCACAGTGCGCCCGTACCAGTCCTCGTGCAGGATCAGCTGAGCGACGGCGACGGTGCCGGTGGGGTCGCGCCACGTGGTGGTGCCCGCATCGCCCAGCAGGTTGTGCAGGAAACGGTCGGTGGTCCAGGGCACGGTCGCGATGGTCGGGATACCCAGCCGCTCGTAGACGGCGGCGCGTTTTGCGTCGTAGATCCGCGCGACCACGCGTTCGATACCGAACATCTCACGCGCCACCCGGGCGGAGATGATGTTGGAGTTGTCGCCGGAGGAAACGGCCGCGAAGGCTCCGGCTCGTTCGATACCCGCCCGGCGCAGTACATCGCGATCGAAACCGACCCCGGTGACCCGTTCGCCCGGGAAATCGTCGCCCAGTCGCCGGAACGCGTCCGGGTTCCGGTCGATCACGGCGACCTCATGCCCTATCCGGACCAGGGCGCGGGCCAGTGAGGCCCCCACTCGTCCGCATCCCATGATCACCACGTACACCGTGAATCCCGCTCCTGACTCGGTACTGCCGACAGCCGCGCCCGCTACTGCGACACGGCTTCGCGGCGAGTGCTCCCGCGTAGCCACGCGGTTGCCGCGAAACGAACCGTACTCGCCGGTTCGCGCCCTCTGCCAGATTCCCCCTGCCGAACCCGGGCAAACCGGTAATCCGGTAATGCCTGGCGGCGCCGCGCCGTGCGGGGGCTTATGCTCCGTCCAGTGTCGAAGTTGACGACCGCCACCAAACGCCTGGTGCTGGGGCGGCCTTTCCGTAGTGACGCCCTGGGCCATACCCTGCTGCCGAAACGTATCGCGCTGCCGGTGTTCGCCTCGGATGCCATGTCCTCGGTCGCCTATGCGCCCGAGGAGATCTTTCTCGTGCTGTCGGTGTCCGGGCTCGCCGGTTACGCCTACGCGCCGTGGCTCGGACTCGCCGTCGCGATCGTGATGGTCATCGTGGTCACCAGCTACCGCCAGAACGTGCACGCCTACCCGTCCGGCGGTGGCGACTTCGAGGTGGTCACCACCAACCTCGGGCCCACTGCCGGCTTGACGGTGGGCAGCGCGCTGCTGGTGGACTATGTGCTGACGGTCGCGGTCTCGATATCCTCGGCCGCGTCCACCATCGGATCGGCCATACCGTTCGTCGCCACACACAAGGTGCTGTTCGCGGTGGCCGCCATCGCCCTGCTCACCGCGATGAATCTGCGCGGGGTGCGGGAATCCGGGCGGACGTTCGCGCTGCTGTCGTACGCGTTCCTGCTCGGGATGTTCGCGATGCTCGGCTGGGGTCTGCTGCGCATCTTCGTCCTCGGCGACGAAGTGCGTGCCGAATCGGCGTCGTTCGAACTGCGGGCCGAGGAGGAACATCTGGCCGGAGTGGCGTTGGTGTTCCTGCTCGCTCGCGCCTTCTCCTCGGGGTGTGCGGCACTGACCGGTGTCGAGGCGATCAGCAACGGAGTCCCGGCGTTCCGCAAGCCGAAATCCCGGAACGCCGCGAGCACCCTGCTGCTGCTCGGCGGGATATCCATCGTCCTGCTGCTCGGCATCATCGTGCTCGCGCGGCAAGCACATGTGGTCTTCGCCGAAGATCCCGCGCATCTGATCGGTGCCCCGGCGGGTTACCAGCAGAAAACGCTGGTCACGCAGATCGCGCACGCGGTATTCGACACGTTCACGCCCGGTTTCTACTTCGTGGCGGTGGTGACGGCGGTGATCCTGGTACTGGCGGCCAACACCGCCTACAACGGGTTCCCGGTGCTCGGCTCGGTACTGGCCCAGGCCCGGTTCCTGCCCCGCCAACTGCACACCCGCGGTGACCGGCTGGCCTTCAGCAACGGCATCCTGTTCCTGGCGGTCGGGGCGATCGGCTTCGTGGTGGCGTTCGACGCGGAAGTCACCAAGCTCATCCAGCTCTACATCATCGGTGTATTCGTCTCCTTCACCCTCAGCCAGACCGGCATGCTGCGGCATTGGACCCGCCTGCTGCGCCGGGAAACCGATCCGGCCGAACGGTCGCGGATGGTGCGGTCACGCGCGATCAACGCGCTCGGTCTGGTGGCCACCGGCGCCGTGCTGGTGGTGGTGCTGATCACGAAATTCTTCGCCGGCGCCTGGATCGCGATCGTGACGATGGCGGTGATCTTCGTGGTGATGAAAATGATCCACCACCATTACGATTCGGTGGCTCGCGAGCTGGAAGAACACGAATGGGACGGGGTCCTGCCCAGCCGGACCCATTCGATCGTGCTGGTGTCCCGGTTGCATCTGCCGACCCGGCGCGCGTTGGCGTACGCGCGCGCCGGCCGACCGGATACGCTCGAGGCGATCACGGTGAACGTCGACGAGGAAGACACCCGCGCGCTCGTCCGGGACTGGGAGAGCAGCGATATCTCGGTGCCGCTGAAGGTCGTGGAATCGCCCTACCGCGAGATCACCAAACCCGTTCTGGACTATGTGAAACGAGTACGCAAGGACGCGCCCCGCGATGTGGTGACGGTGTTCATCCCCGAATACGTCGTGGGGCACTGGTGGGAGCAGGTGCTGCACAACCAGAGTGCGCTGCGGTTGAAGGGCCGGCTGCTGTTCGAGCCCGGAGTGATGGTGACCAGCGTGCCGTGGCAGCTCAGTTCCTCGGCGCGGGCCCGTACCGCGGGCGAGCATGCGGCGCCGGGTTCGGTACGACGTGGGTACGGCGACAATGGGTGAGCTCGCGACCGTGCCGGTACAGTACCGACCTGCCGGCACCGTCGAAGGCGGACAGGGAGAAAAGGACCTATGACTTCCTGGCGCGATCGTGTCCTCGAGGTGCGGCTCGGCCCGCCCGGGCATGGTGGGTTCTGTGTGGCCCGATACGAGGGCCGGGTGGTATTCGTCCGGCACGGCCTGCCGGGCGAACTGGTCGCGGCGCGGGTCACCGAGGATCGGGGCGGAGCGTTCTGCCGAGCCGATGCGGTCGAGATCCTGGAACCCTCACCGGACCGGGTGCCCCGGAACTGCCCGGTGTCCGGCCCGGGCGGCGCAGGATGCTGTGATTTCGCTCACGCGACCCCGCCGGCACAGCGTGCGCTGAAATCCACGGTCGTCGCCGAGCAGCTGCACCGGATCACCGGTATCGAGCGGGAACCGGAGGTCGAACCGATTCCCGGCCCGCCCGATGCGGCCGGTGGCTGGCGCACCCGGATCCGGCTCGTGGTGGATGCCGCCGGGCGGGCCGGAGTGCACCGGTACCGCAGTAGCGACGTGCTGCCGGATCTGCGGTGCCCGCAACCGGTTCCGGGCGCGCTCGACGGAATTGCCGAGCGGCGCTGGACGCCCGGCGCGGATCTGGTGATCGCGGTGGACGACGAAGGGCACCGGCATATCGTCGAGCTCGCCCCGGCGCCGCAGCCGGGACAGCGCCGCGGTGCCGGCCCGCGGGACGGGCGGCGCGGGCCGGGTGACCGGCCGCGGGGCGTCCGCCCGAAACCCGAACGCGGCTCGTCCGCTGTGGCGGGGCCGGACGAGTCGCTGTCTGACACTCCGAACGGTCAGCGCCGCCGCGCTGTGGCCCGCCGTGCCGCCGCGCATACCGCGCGCGACGAATGGGTGCTCGAGGGAACCGGCCGCGCCGTCCAGTACGTCGCGGGACGCCGCTGGGACGTCTCTGCGACCGGCTTCTGGCAGGCCCATCGCGGCGCCGCCGGACGCTACTCCGACCTCGTCGCCGAATGGGCCGATCTGACCCCGGGAGCGACCGCCTGGGATCTCTACAGCGGTGTGGGCGTGTTCGCGGCCCGGCTGGCGGCACAGACCGGTTCCGCGGGCGCGGTCCATGCGTTGGAATCCGCACCGGGCGCGGTCGCCGACGGCATTGCCGCGCTCGGCGACCTGCCGTGGCTGTCATTCCAGTCGGGCCGGGTCGAGCGGTGGGTCATGGGTCACTCCGGGCCCGGACCGCAGGTGGTGGTCCTGGACCCGCCGCGAGCCGGTGCCGGTAAAACCGTGATCTCCGCGGTGGCCGCGGCGGCGCCGGACCGCATCGTGCACATCGGTTGCGATCCGGCGTCCTTCGCTCGCGATCTACGGCTGTATCTGGACGCCGGCTACCGGCTCGGTGCGCTGCGTGCCTTCGACGCGTTCCCCGCGACCCACCACGTCGAATGTCTCGCGCTGCTGGAACGCTGAGGTTACGCGTCGGCAAGTAGGCGGCACGCGGCCTGCCCAGGCCGGGACCGGATACATTCCGACGGGTCGAACAGCCGCCGCTCCGCCTCGCGAGTACTGGGCGAACGCTGCGAATCGGCCGGTAACCGACTCGGCTGTCCGTGATCTCCACGGTCGTGTGGAGCAGGCTCGACTCGGGTGGCCCCGCCGGTACCGGCCAGACCCCCTTACGGCCGCACAGCGCATGAACTCCGACTCGGGCCCGGTCCCGAGGGCCAGGTGCACGACGGTGGGGCTCGGGACCGGCGGCCGCCGTGCTGTCCGGGCGGACTTCTTCGCCGGCCGAGGTGGACCCGTGCGTCAGCCCAGGTGCCAGGTGACCCGCAGGATCGCGGATATCTCCTGTTCGCCGGGTTCCACCGGCACCGGGGACTGGCTCGTCGCCGCGACCATTCGGACGCCGCCGGACTCCTGCGGCGCGCGGGGCGCGGGTGCGGCGGTGTCCTCGGTGATCTCGAGCACCGGTCCCAGGTCGCGGGCGGCCCGGCGGGCGTATTGGCGGGCCCGGTCCAGGGCGTCCTCCCAGGCCGCATCCCGGGCACGCGTCAGCAGCCGGGTGTGGTCGGCGAAGGAGTGCTGCAGGCCGCCCAACCGTGCGTCGTCGCCCCCGGCGGCCACGGCGTGCGCGATGACCCCGGCCGGGTCCGGCCCGGCGCCCGGTGCGCCGGATCCGGGCCCGCTCAGGGTGATCCGCAGTCCGCTGGTCGCGATATATCCCGTGATTCTGGATACACCGTCCTGCCACGCCATATCCGAACGCACCGACAGCACTCCGGTGGCGATATCGGTGTCCGGCACCGCGTCCTCCCGCAACGCGGTGGTGATCGCGGTCAACCGGCGGCCGGCCTGTTCGTAGGCGAGGCCCACCGTGCTCGCGCGACATTCCACCCCGATGCCGACGACGATCAGATCCGGTACCGCACGTACCGTGCCCTGGCCGAATACGGTGACGGTCCCGGTCTGCGGATGGTTCATCCGGCCTCCTGGTATCGGGGCCGCGGCGGTCGTGTGACGCGCCGCGGCCGCAAGTGCACGCGGTTCGCGCGGCATACGTCGTTCACCTTAGGGTGGACGGATACGCCGGACCGCGGATCCGGCCCGGTGCGGCGGTGCGCAGCCCTCGTCGTCGGGTGCGTACTCGGCCGCGGCTCCTAGACTGGTCGGATCAACTGCGCTATCCGGAGGGAGCGAATCAGGTGGGAGTGCTTTCCCGGGTCGATACGCCCGAAGACGTGCGTCGGCTGTCGGTACCGCAACTGCGGGAGCTGGCGGCGGAGATCCGTGAGTTCCTGGTGCACAAGGTCGCCGTCACCGGCGGGCACCTGGGCCCGAACCTCGGGGTGGTGGAACTCACGCTCGCACTGCACCGGGTATTCGATTCGCCCGCCGACCCGTTGATCTTCGACACCGGCCACCAGGCCTATGTGCACAAGATCGTGACCGGTCGTAAGGACCGCTTCGACTCCCTGCGCCGCAAAGACGGGTTGTCGGGGTATCCGAGCCGCGCAGAGAGCGAACACGACTGGGTGGAGTCCTCCCACGCCTCGGCCTCGCTGTCCTATGCCGACGGTTTGGCCAAGGCGTTCGCGCTCACCGGGCAGGATCGCCATGTCGTCGCGGTGGTCGGCGACGGGGCGCTCACCGGCGGTATGTGCTGGGAAGCGCTGAACAATATCGCCGGTGCACCGGACCGTCCGGTGGTGATCGTGGTCAACGACAACGGGCGATCCTATGCGCCGACCATCGGCGGCCTGGCCGAGCGGCTGACCGCGCTGCGTACACAGCCGGTATACGAGCATATGCTCGACACGGGCCGCCGTTTCCTGAAAAGCATTCCCGGCGTGGGAGATTCCGCGTACTCGATGGTGCACGCGGTGAAGGCCGGAATCAAGGACGCGGTGAGCCCGCAGGAACTGTTCGGCGATCTCGGGCTCAAATATGTGGGCCCGGTGGACGGCCACGATATCGTCGCGCTGGAATCGGCGCTGCGCCATGCCAAGGAATTCGGCGGCCCGGTGGTGGTGCACGCGGTCACCCAGAAAGGACACGGCTACGAACCGGCCGAGAACCATGTGGCCGATCAGATGCATGCCTGCGGTCCCATCGATCCGCGTACCGGCGAGGCGGTGAGCAAGGGCGGAGCGGCCAGCTGGACCTCGGTCTTCTCCGCGGAACTCATCGCCCACGCCGAACGCCGCGCGGATATTGTCGCGATCACCGCGGCCATGCCCGGTCCCACCGGTCTGTCCGCGTTCGGGGAACGTTTCCCGGACCGGCTCTTCGATGTGGGAATCGCCGAACAGCATGCGCTCGCCTCGGCGTCGGGGCTCGCGCTGGGCGGTCTGCATCCGGTGGTGGCCATCTATTCGACCTTCCTCAACCGCGCCTTCGACCAGCTGCTGATGGATGTGGCGTTGTTGAAACAACCGGTCACCCTGGTTCTGGACCGGGCCGGGATCACCGGCGCGGACGGCGCCAGCCACAACGGCATGTGGGATCTGTCGCTACTGGGGATCGTGCCGGGGATGCGGGTCGCCGCGCCCCGGGACGCCGCCACCCTGGCCGAGGAACTGTCCGAGGCGCTGGCGATCAACGATGGACCTACCGCGCTGCGATTCCCCAAGGACAGCGTCGGCGCCGATATCCGGGCCGTGGAACGTCTCGACGGGGTGGATGTGCTGTGGCTGCCGGACCGCGAGGGCCCTTCGGCACGGGCCCAGCGCGGTGATGTGCTGCTGGTGGCGGTCGGCTCACTCGTACCGGCCGCCCTGCAGGCCGCGGAACTGCTGGAGGCCGAGCAGATCAGCGCGACGGTGATCGACCCACGCTGGGTGCTGCCGGTATCGGACACCATTGTCAAACTCGCCGAGAACTATCGGCTGGTGGTGACCCTGGAGGACAGTGGTCTGCACGGTGGGATCGGTTCGACCGTATCGGCCCGCTTGCGCGCGGCCGGGCTCGACATTCCGGCCCGGGATATCGGGATTCCCCAGGAATTCCTGGACCACGGAAGTATCGCCCAGGTGCGTCAGGACCTGGGCCTGACGGCCCCCGATATCGCGCGCCGCGTCGCCGGCTGGCTGAACGCCGGCTGACGACGGTTCATTCCGCCGGGGCCGCCGTGAGCGCCCCGGCGAGCGCGTCCGCCGTGAGTTCGCGCTGCCACGGCCTGGCGCCGTGGGATTTCAGGAAACCGTCGATCGTGGTGGCGAGCTCGCTCGCCGATTCCGGACCGAGCCGGTAATCGGGCAATCCGTCCCAGCACAGCCGGCGCACCAGCTCGGGTGCGAGCAGATTCTCGACCGGTACCGTGACCTGCTCCGAGATCCGCGCCATCGCGGCCCGGGCCCGGGTGAGCCGGGCGGCCGCGGCGGGGTCGCGGCGTTCCCAGCGGTTGACCGGCGGCGGGCCCTCATAGGGCTGGCTCATCCGCGGCAGATCATCGTCGGACAGGGCGCGGGCCCGCTCCACCGCTCCCAACCACTCCCGCGAGTAGCGGCGCTGCCGCGGACCACCGAAAACCGGTAACTCGCGCAGTTGCCCGATGCTCTTGGGGTCGGCGTTCGCGGCGGCGATGATCGCCGAATCCGGGAGGATTCGCGACGGCGCGATATCGCGACCGCGTGCCAGGGTGTCCCGGGTGGTCCAGAGTTCCCGGACGATCGCCAGCTGGCGGGCCCGGCGCAAGGTGTGTATCCCGGAGGTCCGACGCCACCGGTCCGGTTTGGGCGCCGCGGGTTCGGCGAGCCGGATATGCTCGAATTCCTGCGCCGCCCAATCGGTTTTCCCCTGTTCGGCGAGGTGCGCGGCCACCGCTTCGTGGAGTTCGGGCAACAGTTCGACATCCAGGGCGGCGTAGTTCAGCCAGGCCTCGGGCAGTGGCCGGGTCGACCAGTCCGCGGCTCCGTGCCCCTTGCGCAGGGCCCGGCCGAGCAGCTGTTCGACCATGGCGGCCAGACCGACGCGAGGAAAACCCGCCAGCCGGCCGCCCAGTTCGGTATCGAACAGTTTCGCCGGTCGCAGCCCGAGTTCGGCCAGACCGGGCAGGTCCTGATCGGCGGAGTGCAGGATCCACTCCAGGCCGTTGATCGCCGCTGCCAGCGGCCCCAGCTCCGCGGTGACCGGAATCGGATCGATGAGCACGGTGCCCGCCCCGGCGCGGCGCAACTGGATCAGGTAGGCGCGCGAGGAATAGCGGAAACCCGAGGCGCGTTCGGCATCGACGGCCAGCGGGCCGGTTCCGGCGGCCAGGCGTTTCGCGGCCGAAGCGACCTCGTCGGGGGTCGCGCATACCGGGGGGATACCGTCGGCCGGGGCCAGCAGTGGGACCGCTGCGGGTGGTTCGGGCAGCCCGCTCTCCGATGTCGAACCTGCCTGTGTGCTGTCCACCCCCGGCCCGGACGCCGATGACGGCGCGGCGCCACCGTCCGGGCGGCCACCGGACAGGTGTTCGGGCTCCTCTACTACCGGCATAAAGGGCCACTCTACGTGGCCGAGGCTACGGCCGATATTCAACCACGGTCGGTGTGGGTGGACTCCGACGGCCGAAGATCGGTGATACCCGCGGGTGGCAGACCCGCCGCGTAGGCCAGTACTTCACCGAAAGCTTCTACGTGCGGAGCCATCTCGGTGGACCGCGCCGTCCAGGATGCCCGCAGTTCCAGCTGATGAGCCCGGGGTGGGCCGGCGATATCGCCGTAGCGCACCGAACTGGTCGAGGTCACGGTTCCACCGAGCGCGGTGAACGGTTCGTCGCGCGATTCCAGGGCGTCCACCAGCCAGCTCCACGCGACCTCCGGGAGCAGTGGATCGGCCGCGAGGGCACCGTCGATATCGGCCTGGATATAGGCGACCAGCCGGAACACTCCGTGCCACGCCTCGTCGCCGTTCGGGTCGTGTAACAAAATGAGCCGGCCGAAGGCGTCACCGTCGGAATCGATGGGCACCACCGGCGAATCCTCGTGGATCACCTCGGCGCCGAGTGCGTAGGAGTACGGGGCGAGACGCTGCGGCGGCCGGATCGGGGACAGTTCGATCCGCGGGTGTACGGACGCGGCGCCCATCGCCGAAACGGCAGCGCGAAACGATGCGGGTTCGTCGCCGGGCCCATCGTTCGGTGCGCCGTCGCGGATATCGAGCGGTGTCACGGGAGTGACGGTAGACCTGTAGTAGCCGGGGCGTGTGGAGGCGCGCCGGGCGACCGTTGTTGCTGGGTGTTCGTGGCCCTTCGTGGTAAATACCGCGCAACCGGTCCTGCTGTTCATCCGTTCGCGGGCGGGGAGTGGTCCGGGCTTGCACGCTGTGGCGGGCGGGGCCGCATACGATGGCCGGTGATGAGCACTTACACGCGCCGCCAGTTGTCCGATGCCCCGTTCCTGGCCGCCGCATCCGGGGCGGCACCGGCCCGGCGGCCGGTATGGTTCATGCGGCAGGCCGGGCGCTCGCTGCCCGAATACCGGGAACTGCGGGCCGGTATCGGGATGCTGCAGTCCTGTTTCGATCCGGAGCTGGTCTGCGAGATCACCCTGCAGCCGATCCGCCGGCACGGTGTGGACGCCGCGATCCTGTTCTCCGATATCGTCGTCCCGCTGAAAGCGGCCGGTATCGATCTCGATATCGCGCCCGGGGTGGGCCCGGTCGTCACGTCTCCGGTGCGGACCGCGGCCGATGTCCAGGCGCTGCCCCGGCTGCGGCCCGAGGAAGTCGGGGCCGTCACCGACGGGGTCCGGTTGCTGGTCGGGGAACTCGGGCAGACCCCGCTGATCGGATTCGCCGGCGCCCCTTTCACCCTGGCGTCCTACCTGGTCGAGGGCGGGCCGAGTAAACATCATGAGCGCACCAAGGCGATGATGCACGGTGATCCGGCCGCCTGGCACGCACTGCTCGGTGTGCTCACCGATATCACCATCGTGTTCCTGCGCGCCCAGCTCGAGGCCGGGGTGGACGCGGTGCAGCTGTTCGATTCGTGGGCGGGCGCGCTGTCCCTGGCGGACTATCGCCGCTATGTCATGCCGCATTCGGAACGGGTTTTCGCCGAGGTCGCCGATGCCGGTGTGCCCCGGATCCACTTCGGTGTGGGCACCGGGGAACTGCTCGGCGCGATGGGGGAGGCCGGCGCCGATGTGGTCGGTGTCGACTGGCGGGTACCGCTGACCGAGGCGGCCCGCCGCGTCGGACCCGGCAAAGCCCTGCAGGGCAACATCGACCCGGCGGTGCTGTTCGCCGGCTGGCCGGTCGTGGAGGCCGAGGCGCGGCGGATCGCCGACGAAGCGGACTCCGCGGTGGCGATGGGCGCCACGGGCCATATCTTCAACCTCGGCCACGGCGTGCTCCCGGATACCGATCCCGGCGTACTGACGGCACTGGTGGAGCTGGTACACGAGCTCTAGGATCGCCGGCTCGTGTCACGGTTGCTGCGGCCGTGCCGGCGTTCGCGGGGCTGCCCTCGTCGAGAGTGCCCGCCAGGCTTTGTCCCGAGCGGCACGGGGCGCGTCCGATCGCGCTGCACTCGGCAGCTTCCGGATCGGGAAGGCGGCGACCGGTGCGAGTGGGCCGTTGCATCGTGCGGCCGACGAGCGCGCACTTCCGGATCGCCGCCGGCTCGGCGCCGAGACGCCGGCCGGATCAGCAGGTTGCCGAGGCAGGCTCGACGACGACGTCGCAAGGTGCTCGAGTCCGGACCCGGCCGCGCTCGACGATTTCGTCCGGCAGATGGCCGGTTACGCCGACCTCGGGGTGCACACCGCGATCGTGATGCCGCCCGGTGGCTCGCCGGCGGCGTGGATCGACAGCGTGGGGTCGGTCGTACCGCAG
>NZ_JARWOV010000020.1 GCF_029868855.1 Nocardia carnea
CCCCCCCCCCCCCCCCCCCCCCCCCCCCCCCCCCCCCCCCCCCCCCCCCCCCCCCCCCCCCCCCCCCCCCCCCCCCCCCCCCCCCCCCCCCCCCCCCCCCCCCCCCCCCCCCCCCCCCCCCCCCCCCCCCCCCCCCGCCACTGTATGTACTGCGAGCCGATCAGAGCATGCAGCTCACGCAGCCCTCGACCTCGGTACCTTCCAGCGCCATCTGCCGGAGGCGGATGTAGTAGAGGGTTTTGATGCCTTTGCGCCAGGCGTAGATCTGGGCGCGGTTCAGGTCGCGGGTGGTGGCGGTGTCCTTGAAGAACAACGTCAGCGACAGGCCCTGGTCCACATGCTGGGTGGCGGCGGCGTAGGTGTCGATGATCTTCTCGTAGCCGATCTCGTACGCGTCCTGGTAGTAGTCCAGGTTGTCGTTGGTCATGTACGGGGCCGGGTAGTAGACGCGGCCGATCTTGCCTTCCTTGCGGATCTCGATCTTCGACGCCACCGGGTGGATGGAACTGGTGGAGTGGTTGATATAGGAGATCGAACCGGTCGGCGGGACGGCCTGCAGATTCTGGTTGTAGAGGCCGTGTTCCATGACCGCGGCCTTCAGCTGCCGCCAATCGTCCTGGGTGGGGATACGGATCCCGGCGTCGGCGAACAACCGGGAGACACGGTCGGTCTTCGGCTCCCACACCTGATCGGTGTACTTGTCGAAGTATTCACCGCTGGCGTACTTCGACTCCGGGAACCCGCCGAAGTACGTACCACGTTCCTGCGCAAGCAGATTCGAGGCACGCAGGGCGTGGTACACGACGGTGTAGAAGTAGATGTTCGTGAAGTCCAGCCCCTCCTCGGACCCGTAGTGGATCCGCTCCCGCGCCAGGAAGCCGTGCAGGTTCATCTGCCCCAGGCCGATGGCGTGCGAGGAATTGTTGCCCTGCTCGATGGAGGGCACCGAGTAGATGTGGGTCTGATCGGAGACCGCGGTGAGCGCCCGGATCGCGACCTCGATGGTCTGCGCGAAATCGGGCGAATCCATGGTCTTGGCGATGTTCAGCGACCCCAGGTTGCAGGAGATGTCCTTGCCCACCTGCGCGTAAGTGAGATCGTCGTTGTACACCGAGGGGGTGGAGACCTGCAGGATCTCCGAGCACAGGTTCGAATGGGTGATCTTGCCGGCGATCGGGTTGGCCCGGTTCACCGTATCCTCGAACATGATGTAGGGGTAGCCGGATTCGAACTGCAGCTCGGCGATGGTCTGGAAGAACTCGCGCGCCTTGATCTTCGACTTGCGGATCCGCTTGTCGTCGACCATCTCGTAGTACTTCTCGGTGACGTCGATATCGGCGAACGGCTTACCGTAGATCCGCTCCACGTCATACGGCGAGAACAGGTACATGTCCTCGTTCTTCTTCGCCAGTTCGAAGGTGATATCGGGGATCACCACACCGAGGGAGAGGGTTTTGATGCGGATCTTCTCGTCCGCGTTCTCCCGTTTGGTGTCGAGGAAACGGTAGATATCGGGATGGTGGGCGTGCAGGTACACCGCACCCGCACCCTGCCGTGCCCCGAGCTGGTTGGCGTAGGAGAACGAATCCTCGAGCAGCTTCATGATCGGGATAACACCCGAGGACTGGTTCTCGATCTTCTTGATCGGCGCACCGTGCTCGCGAATATTGCTGAGCAGCAACGCAACTCCGCCACCACGCTTGGACAGCTGCAGCGCCGAATTGATGGAGCGCCCGATGGACTCCATATTGTCCTCGATACGCAGCAGGAAGCAGGACACCGGTTCACCGCGCTGCTTCTTACCCGAGTTGAGGAAGGTCGGGGTGGCGGGCTGGAAGCGGCCGTCGATGATCTCCTCGACCAGCATCCGCGCCAGCACCTCGTCACCGGCGGCCAGGGTCAGCGCGACCATGCACACCCGGTCCTCGAAACGCTCCAGGTAGCGCTTCCCGTCGAAGGTCTTGAGCGTGTAGGAGGTGTAGTACTTGAACGCGCCGAGGAAGGTGGGGAACCGGAACTTCTTGGCGTAGGCCTGCTGGAACAGCTTCTTCACGAAGGCCCGGCTGTACCGGTCCAGCACCTCGGGCTCGTAGTAGTTCTCCTCGACGAGGTAGTCGAGCTTCTCGTCGAGATTGTGGAAGAAGACGGTGTTCTGGTTGACGTGCTGCAGGAAGTACTGGTTGGCGGCCTCGCGATCCTTGTCGAACTGGATCTCACCGTCCGGCCCGTACAGGTTCAGCATCGCGTTGAGGGCGTGGTAGTCCAAGACCTCACCGGATTCGCCGGCGCGCTGCGGGGGCTGCTCCAGCCGGGCCGTCATACCTGCTGGTGCTGTCGTTGTTGCTGCCAAAACAATCCCAATCCCTCTCGGACGCGGGCGACGTCCTCAGCGGTTCCCATGAGTTCGAAGCGGTACAGGTAGGGCACCCCGCATTTGCGGGAGATCACATCACCTGCGAAGCAGAAGGTGTCACCGAAGTTCGTGTTCCCGGCGGCGATCACCCCGCGCAACAGGGCGCGGTTGTGTGGATCGTTGAGGAACTTGGCGACCTGGCGCGGTACGAATTCCTTGTCGGAGCGAGTGGACCCCAAGACGTGCCGACCGCCCCCGTAGGTGGGGACGATCAGCACGTAGGGTTCGTCGACGCGCAGCGAGTCGGTGGTGTGCAGGGGGATCCGGAGAGCCGGGATATCCAGCTTCTCGACGAACCGGTGAGTGTTCTCCGAAGCGCTGGAGAAGTACACCAACGTATGCGATTCGGACATTTCACCTCCCCTGCTCCCCGACCGTATCGGGCGCGCGGGCCCTTCGTGGTTACACTTCGCTGCCGCCTCCGGGCCCGACGCGCTCAGGCTGTGCCTATTGCGCTCAGGCGGCGACGGTGGCCAGCGCCTTGATGCGGTCGGGCCGGAAGCCGGACCAGTGCTCGTCACCGGAGACGACGACGGGGGCCTGCAGGTAGCCGAGAGCCATCACATAGTCGCGGGCATCGGCGTTCTCGGAGATGTCGATGACCTCGTATTCCACCCCGGCCTTGTCGAGGGCCTTGTAGGTGGCATTGCACTGGACGCAAGCGGGCTTGGTGTACACGGTGATCATTCGAGTCCCTCTCTCCTGTGCCAATGTGCGGTGTCTCGCGGTCTCGTCGTGACGGACCGCCGCCTCCGGGTCGAGCCCTCCGCGTGACTGATCCGCAGCCGGATATTCCGTCTGCGGGGCGCGGTGCCGGCACGATCGGATGATCCTGCGCAAACTCCGAGGACCAGCCCTGAAATGCCACGTCCGGGCCGGTTCCGCCCGCTGCCGGCGGGTTCTTCACACCGCCGCCTTCGGGTACCGATGACACTACACCTAGTGGCCGACATTCCGAAACAACACGAGATGTTGCGAGTCACAACGATGTGATTTCACGGCTGTAAGCCGCAGGACAGCGTTGCGACACGCCGAATTCACCGTGGTCCAGATCACAATCGAGGGAGGCCAGTTCTTTTTCAGCAAACGCAAGAGCATCGCCTGTCACACCAGTCGCGGAAACCCCAGCAGACTCTCACGACCCGCCCGGAACAGCCGCGGCGCACACGCTCCGGACTCCACACAACAGCAGGCCGCCCCCGGCCGGACGGGGGG
>NZ_JARWOV010000021.1 GCF_029868855.1 Nocardia carnea
GCCACCCCGCGGATCGGTTCCCCGATCGGGATCGGACCCGCCGGCACCAGCGGTGCCGAAACCACCGTGACGATGGTGGTCTCGGTGGGGGGGGGGCCCCGGGCGTCCCCACCCGGCCCCTCGTTTATAACCCGTATTTTGGGGGGCCCCCCCCCGGGGGGGGGCGCCGGCCACATGCCGGCGCAGCTTTCTACTCGGCGTAGGTGAGCACCACGTCCCCCAGCACCGGTGCGTCCTCGCGGTCGACGGCAGTGGCGCTGATCGTCAGCTTGCCCGGTTCCTGCCAGATCCGCGACCGCAGCGTTTCACCCGGGAACAGCACCCCGGCGAACCGCGCTTTGAACCCGGTGACTCGTGTCGCCACCGATTCCAGCACCGTATCGGTGGCGGTTTTGCAGATGATCCCGTACGTGCAGAGCCCGTGCAGGATCGGTGCCGGGAAACCGGCACCCTTGGCGAATTCGGGGTCGGAGTGCAGCGGGTTGCGGTCGCCGCAGAGGCGGTAGAGCAGGGCCTGCTGCGGCAAGGTCGCGGTGGTGACATCGAAATCCGGGTCACGGCCGGGGAGTTCGGTCTTGTTGCCGGGGCCGCGTTCGCCGCCGAAGCCGCCTTCGCCGCGGGCGAAGATGGAGGATCGTTCCGTCCACAGGGCTTCGCCGTCGGAGCCGGTGACGGTGAACTCCTGCACGATCACGGCATTGGAACCCTTGTCCCAGATCTCGCTGATCCGGCCCGTGCGGGTCGCTTTGCCCGCCGCGGGCAGCGGCCGGTGTACCTGGATCTCCTGCGCGCCGTGCACGACCTTGGCGAGGTCGATATCCACGCCGGGGAATTTCACCTTCGGCGGGTCGGTATCGCGCAGGGTGTGCGCGACAGTGGCGAAGGTGGGCAGCACCTGCGCTTCCCGATCGTCGAGGTAGCGCAGTTCGGCGGGGTCGGTCCAGCGGTGACCCGCGCCGATGCCCAGGTGGTACAGCGCGATATCGGACGCGGTCCAGGAGAATTCCTTGCTCGGCAGTTCCGCGCCGAGCGCTACCTGTGGATCGATGGGCATAACTTCTCCTCGGCTCAGGCCTCGGCCGGTGACGCGGCGGACCCGGCCTTCTTGCGGTCGATGATGTCGTGGACGGCGAGGTAGCCGAAGGCGATGGCCGGGCCGATCGTCGCGCCGGGGCCGGCGTAGGTATGACCCATCACCGGCGTCGACACATTGCCGGAGGCATACAGGCCCTCGATCGGGCTGCCGTCCTCGCGGAGTACGCGGGCCGCGGTATCGGCGACCAGACCGCCCTTGGTGCCGAGATCGCCGGGCACCATCTTGGCCGCGTAGAACGGGCCCTGTACCAGCGCGGCGAGGCACGGGTTGGGTTTGACGGTCGGGTCGCCGTAGTAGCGGTCGTACTGGCTGTCGCCGCGGCCGTAGTCCTCGTCCTTACCGGTTTCGGCGAACTTGTTGAACCGTTCGACGGTGGCGGCGAGCTTATCGGCGGGCACCCCGATCTTCTCGGCCAGCTCCTGCAGGGTGGCGGCCTTGACGATCAGGTCGTTCTCCATCCAGCGCGACGGGAACTTCAGTCCCGGCTGCAGGCTGGCGAACATGTACCGGTTGCGGTACCGCTGATCGAAGACCAGCCAGGTGGGGATGTTTTCGCCCGGACCCTCACCCTGCCCGTATTCACCGCCGTACATGGTGTGCACGGCCTCCACGTAAGGCGCGGATTCGTTGCCGAACCGCTCACCCTTCGGGTTGATCATGATCGAACCGGGCAGGTTGCGTTCGGACAGCGCGAACCACGGCTTACCACCCTTGAAGATGGTCGGACCCCACCAGGCGTCCTCCATGAAGCCGATCGCGGCACCCGCGTCCATACCGGCGAGGATGCCATCTCCGGTGTTGGTCGCGGCGCCGGTCGTCCACTCAGTGGTAATCGGTTCCCGCTGGTACTTGGCGCGCATCTCGGCGTTGTGCTCGAACCCGCCGCTGCCCAGCACCACGCCGTGGCGGGCGGTGAACGTGACCGTCTCACCCTTGTGGGTGGCCTCGACGCCGGTGACCTTGCCGTTCTCGACGACGAGCTTGGTCATCGGGGTGTCCAGCAGCAGCGGTACGTTCGCATCCAGCAGGCCTTTGCGCATACCGGCGATCACCGCCTGACCCATCACCATCAGATGCTTGTTGGTGAACTTGGCCCAATAGGTACGCGCCCCGACCCGTAGGGCCCGTAGCATGCCCTTCGGATGACGGCGGATCAGATTCAGCCGGACGAAATCGGCCTGGGTGACGGCGACGTTCAGTGGGGCTTTGGAGTAGGGCGGGTGGATATTGAACCGTTCCTCACCGAGGACTTTGGCGTTGAACGGTTTGGGTTCGCAGGATCGCCCACCCGCCCGGCCACCGGGCGCTTCGGGGTAATAGTCGGAGTACCCCTTGACCCAGGTCATCTTCAGCGGTGAGTGCGCGAGAACGAAATCCATGGCTTCCGCGCCGCGGTCGATATAGGTATCGATCCGTTCCGCGGGCACCACGTCGCCGATGATGCTGTGCAGGTAGCGGCGCGCTTCCTCACGGTCGTCGGGGCCGCCGGATTCGCGCAGCGCCTTGTTGCCGGGGATCCACACCCCGCCGCCCGAGCGCGCGGTGGACCCACCGTAGTACGGCGCCTTCTCCAGGATCACCACACTCAGCCCGTTGTGCGCGGCGGTGAGGGCGGCGGTCATCCCGGCGGCGCCGCTGCCGACCACCACCACATCGTATTCCCGATCGTTCATGTAGAACACGTTATAGAATGATGCCGCTGTTGGTCTATGTTGTGTGGCAGAAGACTTGTTCTGTCGAGTAAACAGCAGAGAAACTCGTTTCAATTTTCGTGGAGTTGGCTAGATGGCGCAGGAATGGGACCTGACCGCGGACGTAGTGGTCGTCGGGTACGGAGCGGCGGGAGCGGCGACCGCGCTGCAGGCCACCGAGGACGGTGCCCAGGTACTCGTCCTGGATCGGTTCACCGGCGGGGGAGCGACCGCGCTGTCCGGCGGGATCATCTACGCCGGCGGCGGGACCTGGGTACAACGCGCGGGCGGGGTCGAAGACACTCCCGAGCTGATGCTGGCCTATCTGGAGCGTGAGGTGGGCGACGCGGTCACCCCGGCCACCCTGCGCCGGTTCGTCGACGGCAGCCCGGCCATGATCGATTGGCTGACCGGGCACGGCGTGCCCTTCGAAGCGTCGCTGTGCCCGTACAAGACCTCGTACCCGAACAACGACTACTACCTCTACTACTCCGGCAGCGAGATCTCCGGCGCGTTCAACGACATCACCCCGGCGCAACGCGGTCATCGGGTCAAGGGCTGGGGCACGTCGGGTAAGAAACTGTTCGCGCCGCTGGCCCGGTCCGCAGAACGCAAAGGTGTCCGGGTCGAATCCCTCACCACAGCCACCGCGCTGCTCACCGATGACACCGGCGCCGTGGTCGGGGTGCAGTGCCGCACTCTGCGCGACGCACCCGCCGGGGTCCGCACCCGGTACATCCGGATGGCCGCAATCGCCGCCAAACCCGGTATCTATTACCCGCCCCTGCGCCGCGCGCTGGAAAAGCAGCTCGCCCGCCTCGACCGCCGGTACGGCACCACCATCCGGGTACTCGCCCGCCGCGGTGTGGTGCTCACCGCGGGCGGTTTCATCGCCAACCGGGAGATGCTGCGCGCCTACGCCCCCGCCTACAAGAACGGGCTGGCGCTGGGCAGCTCCGGCGACGACGGCAGCGGTATCGAACTGGGCCGCAGTGTCGGTGCGGCCACCGACCGGATGGGCAATGTTTCGGCGTGGCGCTTCCTGCTGCCGCCGAGCTCGTTCGCCGGTGCGCTCTTGGTGGACGGGAAAGGACAGCGGGTCATCGACGAGACCCGCTACGGCGCCGCGGTCGGTGATGCCCTGATCAACCGGCACGACGGTATCGGGTTCCTGCTCGCCGACGAAGAACTCATGCGTAAGGCGATCTCGCAGATCGGCCCGCAGGCGGCCTGGTTCCAGCGGATGCAATTCGAGGTCATGCGCCGCACGGCCAAACGAGGTAAGACACTCGACGCCGTCGCGGCCGCCGCCGGTATCGATGCGGCCGGGCTGCGGGAAACGGTCGCCGCGCACAACAACGCCTACGCCACCGGCGCCCCGGACCCGGTCGGCAAACCCGCCGACTACGTCCGCCCGGTCGGCGCCGGCCCGTACTGGCTGCTGGATGTCTCGATCAAACCCAGCCTGACCAACCCCTGCCCGATGTTCACGGTCGGTGGCCTGGTCGTCGACGAGGAGACGGGCGCGGTCAAAGGCGCCGACGGCGGCGATATCCCCGGTCTCTACGCGGCCGGCCGCACCGCCGCCGGTATCTGCGTGAATTCTTACGTAAGCGGTTTGTCTCTGGCGGACTGTATCTTCTCCGGTCGCCGAGCGGGCCGGAACGCGGCCGGTGAACAGGCCGCCGTCGACGGTTCGGCCCATAGCCGAACGAACCAGGATGCTCCGGTAGAAGGGGGCTGACGCGCCGTACCGCGGCCGACCCGACCGGCCGGACGGTCTCGTGCGTCAGCCTGCCCGGACGGCACCGTGGTTCGATCCCGTGCCGGGCAGGCCGGGTCTCATCAGCTCATACAGCGACGGCGCACCGACCGGGGCGTGTTGCAGCTCGGCCGCGGGCACCACGGGAGGATGTGCGGGTGTCGCCGGTTCGAGCGGCAACCAATCCGGTGTCCGGGCCGGTGCCGGGGTGAGGACACCGGCCATCGCGAGCTGGCCGGTGGCGGCGGCGGTGTCGAACCGGTTCTCGTCGCCGAACACCTCGGCGATGAGGGATGGTGTCACGGCACGGATCTCGGCAGCACACACCATCGTGACCGCCGCCGCCCGCCGCTGCTCACCGGTGAGGGCGACGACAGTGTCGACGACCTCGTCCGTAGCCCAGACGCCCGGGAGCGCCGTCCTGCACTGATCGGGTGTCAGCGACTCGTCGGCCGCATACCAGCGACCGGCCTCCCACCGGAAACCGAAGGGCTGGACCGCGCCCTCCCCGGCCGGACCCGTCGCGACCTCACCCCACAGCACCGCCCGCCCGTGCGGAAGTGTGTGCAGTACCGACCCGCCGCGCTGCCCGCTCTGGAACCACGCGAGCAGCGGCAGGATACGGGGGCCGCGCAGGTCCCGTGCCGCGGCGAAGGCAGCCGCGGTGACCGTCCACCTGGCCCACAGCTGCGGGTACGGGGGCAGGGCGGCGGGTTGCCGAGGAGTGTGGCTGTTCATAGCGGGAACCGTTCGGTTGATTGCGGGTTCGGCCACCTACGCGGTCGCTGAATCAGATCGGCGCGGTGAGCTCGAGCTGGATGCCGTCGGGATCTACGAATGCGAGAATCGCTATTCCGAACTGGTCCATTTCGGTGATCTGCCCGTGTGTGACCCCGGCAGCGGCCAGGCGGTCGGCCGCCGCGACGAGGTCGTCACGACTGCCGACGGTGAAGCTGAGGTGATCGAGACCTACTCGGTCAGGATCGAATCGATCGATCGGCGCGGCAACCGGGCGTAGGCCCAACAGCATGCCGTTCGCCTGGAAAACCACTCCCCCGTAGAGGGCGAACGGGTCGGCACGGACGGCCGGGTCCTGGGGGCTGCCGGCGGATTCGGCGGCAACCGGAAATCCGAGCACTTCTTCGTAGAAGCGACGGGAACGTTCGATATCGGTGACGGTCAAGCGGATGTGATGGGTACCAGTGGTCGGGACAAGCGGCGGCATCTGTGGGCTCCGGGGTTGCGCGATGTCGTCCGGGGCAAGTCCCGTCGACTGGATGAACTGACACTAGGGCCGATTCTCACCCGATTGAAGTGTCGGTTACGACATATTAAGTACTGTTCCCGACATGGATATCGCAGTTCTCGCCATGGACGGTGTCGCCGATCTCGGACTCACGGCGGTGCTGGAGACCTTCGCCCTCGCCAATACCTTCCGGGAAAAGCTCGCGACGCCGCCACCGCCGTGGCGAGTCCACACTGTGTCGACCGGTAGTAGCGTCCGGTCCGCCAACGGCTACACCATCCCGACCGAGGTGCTGAGCGACCTTTCGTTCCGTTCCGACGGATCGGCCGTTCCCGGTGTGCTGATAGTGCCCGCCGTGCATATCGGCGATCCGCGAGAGCTCATCACGCATGTATCGGGCGTCGGCAGCCGGCCGATCCTGGACTGGATCGGCAGTGCCCAGGCCGGGGGCGTACATATCGCGGGAGCCTGCGCCGGCACCTTCTTCCTGGCCGAAGCCGGTGTGCTCGACGGGCTACCGGCAACGACCAGCTGGTGGCTCGGTCCCGCCTTCCGCAAACGGTATCCAGCGGTCGATCTGGACGAGAGTCTGACGGTTTGCCGCGCGGCGACGGTTGTCACCGCCGGTGCCTATCTCGCCCATGTCGATCTGGCACTGTCACTGATCCAGACGGTGAGCCCCGTTCTGGCCGAGAAGACCGCCCGGTACCTGGTGCTGGGAAGCGCACGTGCGCAAGCCGGTCATATCGTTCCCGAAGTGATGGCCCAGGGCAATTCACTGATCGCGGACTTCGAACGCTGGGTCCGCCGGAATATCGGCGAGCAATTCCGTATCTCGGTCGCCGCACACGAGCTCTGCGTCACCGAACGGAGCCTGCAACGGGCGACCCAGGCGGAACTGGGAATGTCGCCCCGGGATTTCGTGCACGATATCCGCATCGCACACGCCGCGCATCTGCTGCGTACGACATCGCTTCCGCTCGAGGCAGTCGCCGCCAGGGTCGGCTACCTCAACGCCGGCACGCTGCGCAATCTGGTACGCCGCCGGCGTGGTATGAGCGTTGCCGAGTTACGAGCGATACCCAGCGCATGGTGACGATGGTGCCGTTTGCCGGCCGTTCAGGACGGGATCCGGCCTGAATCGCAACTACCTTGGGCCCATGGCAGACCCTGTGGACCCCACATTCGAGACGACGGAGAAAGCCGACTTCAAGAAGACCCTGGACAGTTATCAGGCAAGACGCGACCGGTTCCGGATCGTGGACGTTCCGCAACTGCAGTACCTCATGATCGACGGCCACGGCGATCCCAACACCTCATCCGCTTTCACGGCGGCGGTCGAGGCGCTCTACTCGGTGGCCTACAAGCTGAAGTTCACCAGTAAACGCGACCTCGGCCGGGACTACGTCGTGATGCCGCTGGAAGGGCTGTGGTGGGCCGAGGATATGGATTTCTTCGCGGCGACGCGGGACAAGTCGCGGTGGGACTGGACGTTGATGATCATGGTCCCGGATTGGATCGACCGGGGGATCTTCGGCACCGCCGTCGAGCAAGCCGGGGCGAAGAAGGGTCCGGCGCGCCTCGACGAGGTCCGGATGGAGTCGCTGTCCGAGGGGCGCTGTGTGCAGATCCTGCATATCGGCTCGTTCGACGACGAAGCCCAGGTGCTCGCGCGTATGCACCACGAGTTCATTCCGGACAACGGGTTCAGCATGACCGGCAGACATCACGAGATCTACCTCAGCGACTTCAGAAGGGTCGCGCCGGCGAAACAGCGCACCATCCTCAGGCAACCGGTCGGCGCCGCCCGGTCGAATACGCAATTGTGAACCTCTGACCACGGGCGGGGACCGGTTCTGCGAGCGGCCACCGATTCCGGGTTCCCGGTGACGTGTTCTCCCGCATGGGCCGGCGGGCGGCCGAGGACGGCTCGGCGAATTCCCGAACCGATCATCCGGCGGAGCAGCGATGAGTTTCGATGCTCTGCGGTGTCCATATCCTATGAGGCCGTGCGGGTCTCGGATGGATCAGGAGGACCTGTGTCGACCATGGACCGAGAACCCACTGCACCGCCGCGCCTGGCGGACCACCCCACCGTCAAGAAGGTCGCCGGGCGATCACGCCCGACACCGGAATCCGTGCTGCCGGCCGCTACATTGCGGCAGATATGCCTGGACGCGGGCGCCGACGATGTGGGGTTCGTCGCGGTCGACGATCACCGGGTGGCCGAAGAACTGGAGCACGCACGCGGGATCCTGCCCACGGCACGCACTTTCGTGTCCTTCTGCGTGCGTATGAATCGCGACAACTTGCGCAGCCCCATGCGCAGTCTGGCCAATACCGAGTTCAACCACGCCGACGACGACACCAACGAGGTCGCGCGACACATCACCAGGGCGCTGCAGGACGCCGGATACCGCGCCGTCTACCCGTCGCCCGGATATCCGATGGAGGTCGAGCAGTTCCCCGGGCGGGTCTGGGTGATCGCGCACAAGGTGATCGCAGAAGCCGCCGGACTGGGCGTTATGGGCATACACCGCAATGTCATCCACCCGAAGTTCGGCAATTTCGTTCTCCTGGGCACCGTGGTCACCGATGCCGTGGTCGACGACCACAGCGCGACGCTGGATTTCAACCCGTGCCTCGAATGCAAACTGTGCATCTCCGCCTGCCCGGTCGGAGCGATCACCGAGAACGACGGATTCGACTTCCAGGCGTGCTACACACACAACTACCGAGAGTTCATGGGCGGCTTCACCGATTGGGCCGAAACCGTCGCCGACAGCGGCAGCCGCGACGAGTACCGCAAGCGGGTGACAACCGGCGAATCGTTCTCGATGTGGCAGAGCCTGTCGTTCAAACCCAACTACAAGGCCGGATACTGTATGGCCGTGTGTCCTGCGGGCGAGGACGTCATCGGCGCTTTCATCGATGATCGGAAGGGCCACCTCAACGAGGTGGTGCGCCCGTTGCAGAACAAGGCCGAAACCGTCTATGTCCTGCCCGGCTCGGCCGCCGAAGAACACGTGACGCGTCGGTTTCCGAGCAAGACCCCGAAACCGGTGACGAACGGGTTCCCGGACGAGGTCAACACCCTGCTCGATCAGATCGGCCCCCGGCCCCGTCCCCGGAGAGAATCGGGCGAGTAGACCGGCGGTATGTGCGGTGTCCACGGCCGGATGCGCTGTATCGGCCGGTCCCGCGCCGATTCGTTCGATGCAGTCGCGCCCTGTGCTCTGAGGGGTCCGAGGGGTACGGCCCGAAACACTTTTCGCCCCTCTCGGCCTCGCTGCCTGTTCACATACCTGTTCGTAAGTACCCAACCGAATAGTAGGTACTTGCCCCGGCAACCGGCATCGGCGAGTGTTGGTCACGGCGCGCCGAACGCAGTGTTCACCGAAGCATTCGCTTCTCAGCTAGGGAGTCAGCGGAGATGACCGCAAACGAGCAGACAACCGTGACCGTGCTCGGTCTCGGACCGATGGGCAGTGCCATCGCCGCGACCGTGGTGCAGGGTGGATACCGCACCATCGTGTGGAACCGTACACCCGGAAAGGACGCCGGCCTGGTGGCTCTCGGCGCGGAGAGCGCCGCGGATGCCGCCGCGGCGATCGGGCCCGCCGATCTGGTGATCGCCGTGCTGAGCGACCATGCGTCGGTGCACGCGGTACTCGATCCGGTGGCCGATCGGCTGCTGGGGAAGACGCTGGTGAACCTGACCAGTACTGCCCCCGAGGAATCCCGGGAACTCGGACGCTGGGCCGCCGGCCACGGGATCGATTTCCTCGACGGCGGCATCATGGCGGTGCCCCCGATGATCGGGGGTCCGGGCGCCTCGATCCTCTACAGCGGAACCGGTGCGTTCGACAGGTTCCGGCCGGTATTCGAAAAACTGGGTGCCGCCGACCATTTCGGTGACGATGCCGGAACCGCGGCGCTGTACGATTTCGCGCTGCTGGCCGGGATGTACGCGATGTTCACCGGTTTCTTCCACGGTGCCGCAATGGTGCGGTCGGCGGGTGTCAGCGCCGCGTCCTTCGCGCCGCGCGCCGCGGCTTACGTCACCGCGATGGCCGAATTGCTCCCGGCCTATGCGGAGGTGATCGACAGCGGTGACTACACCGACGAAGTGCAGCCCGCGAGCTTCCACAAACCGGCCTTCGACGCGATCGTCCGGGCCAGCCGCGATGCCGGGGTCGGCCTGGACATCGTAGGCCCGATCAAGAATCTGATCGATCGGCAGATCGCCGACGGCCGGGCAGGCGAGGGACTGGAGCGGATCGTCGAGGAACTGGCCGGCCCTCGTCCACCTGCTCCGGGCGGCCTGCCCGGTGGTGCCGGTCTTCAGGCGGCTGCGTCCGGCAATGCCGGGTAGTCGGTGTAACCCTGCGGTCCGCCCACATACATCAGCCGGGCCTCGCGTATTTCGTTCAACTGGGCGCCGATACGGAGGCGCCGGACCAGATCGGGGTTGGCCAGGAAGGCGCGGCCCAGGGCAATGAGGTCGGCACCGGCGGCGAGCAGGTCTTCGGCCTCGGCGACGATTGCCGCCGGATCGCGGGAATCGCCCGATTTCGCGGGGTTGGCGATGAGGACGCCGGGCCAGATGTCCCGGAGCCGGCGCAGCAGCGGGTCATCGGCATCGACCCGGACGATGTGCAGGTAGGCGAGTCCCCGATCGGCGAGTGCGGTGACGAGCGCCGAGTAGAGATCGGCAGTGTCGTCCTCGTCGATCCCGTTGACGGGATTGGCCGGGGAGATCCGCAACCCGACGCGGTCCGGGCCGATGGCGGCCGCCACCGCTGCAACGACCTCCACCGTGAAACGGATGCGATTCGCGATCGGGCCGCCGTAGGCATCGCCGCGCCGATTGGTGTTACCGGCCAGGAATTGGTGCAGCAGATAGCCGTTGGCGCTGTGCACCTCGACACCGGCGAAACCGGCGGCGATCGCGTTGCGCGCGGCGGCCGCGAAGTCCGCGACAGTGCGCTGGATCTCCTCGGTGGTCAACTCCTCGGGGATCACGGCTTCTCGGCGGCCGGACGGGGTGTGAATCGTCTCGGGAAGCGGGATCGGTGAGGGGGCGACGGGTATCAGCCCGCTGTTGTCGGGATGGCCGACCCGTCCACCGTGCTGTAGTTGCAGGAACATCCGGCCGCCCGCGCGTGCTACGGCCTCGGTGACCCGCCGCCAGCCCGCGATGTGCTCGTCGCGGTGGATGCCGGGAATATTGGGGTAGGTCTGTCCTACGGGGCTCGGGGTCGCGGCCTCCGCGATGATCAGGCCTGCCCCGGCACGCTGCGTGTAGTAGGTCGCCATCAGGTCGGTTGGTGTGCCGTCGGCTGCGGCGCGGTTACGGGTGAGGGGTGCCATCACCAGTCGGTGCGGCAGATCGAGATCGCCGAGACGGGCCGGGGTGAATAGACGGGCGCTTGCTGTGGTTGTCATGTCTGGACGGTAAGACCTCACATTGATGTGAGTTTCAAGCCCGAATATGGAACTGCGAGGTGAGAATGCGAATCGGCGAGCTGGCGCGGCGCACCGGAGTCAGTGAACGGTCACTGCGCTACTACGAGGAACAGCAGCTGCTGACGGCCGACCGTACGCCGGGAGGCCATCGCGACTACGCGGAACCGGCGGTGGACCGGGTGATCCATATCCAGGAACTCTTCGCGGCAGGACTGTGCAGTAAAAAGATCGTGCAGATTCTGCCCTGTATGCGCGATACCGACGGCGGCGCCGGCGAATCCGCGACGCCCGAGCTCGTGACCGAGCTGGAAGTCGAGCGTGACCGGATCAATCGGATGATCGCCGATCTCGTCCGATCCCGGGAGGTGCTCGACGAGGTGATCGAGCGGGCCGGCACGGATCTCGCCACAGTACGGGGCGGTTCCCTGATATCGAGTGCATAGCGCCACGCGGAACGGCCGCGTAGCCGCCGCGCGGAGGGTCCGCCGCCCGGACCGTCCGCGGCCTCGCGCCTATTCGAGCGGAACATCCACGTCGTATTCGTGCTCGGCTCGCGGCCCGTGGATCCTTCGTCCGGATTCGGCTATCGCGACATCGTTGATACTTGCTTCCCGGCGCCGCATCAGGCCGTTCTCGTCGAACTCCCACAGTTCGTTGCCGTAACTGCGCCACCATCGGCCCGCGATATCGTGCCATTCGTACTGGAAGCGGACCGCGATGCGGTTCTCGCCGAAGCTCCACAAGCTCTTGCGGAGTGCGTAGTCCAGCTCCCGCTCCCACTTGGCGGTCAGGAACGCGATGATCTCGTCTCGCCCGGTGACGAACTGGTCGCGGTTGCGCCAGGCCGAGTCCGGGGTGTAGGCGCGGGCCACCCGCTGTGGGTCGCGGGTGTTCCAGGCAGCTTCGGCGGCTCGAACCTTAGCCAGGGCGGTTTCCGCGGTGAACGGGGGCAACGGTGGTCGGGTGTCGGTCATGACGACCTCTCATGGTGTGGACCGGTCACGTCGCCGGTGGACGGTCGGTTGTGGCCTGCTGTGCGGCGAGCGCCGCCTCGAGTTGGCTGATTCGTTCTCGTAATGGCTCGGTTGCGGCCCGCATTTCGTCCACGGTGAATCGCGGAGTGATGAACTTGGGGCAGTTCCAGTCGAAGGCCACCACCTCGACCGTCAGAACGCCTTCGAGCCGGCCGGTCGCCCCGAGTCGTTCGAGTATTTCGGGTGCGGGGTCCGGGTCGAACTGTGCGTGGCCGAGTACTTTGAGCCGCTTGCGATTCGGATAGTCCACCGCGATGATCGCGACCCGGTCGTCGTGGTCGAGGTGTCCGGCGGTGATGTACTGACGGTTGCCGGTGCTTTCCGCCCAGGTCAACTGCGTCGGGCCGGTGACTTTCACGAATCCGGGCGGGCCACCGCGGTGTTGTACGTAGGGCCAGCCGTTGCTACCGGTGGATGCGATGTAGAAACTGTCGCGGCGCTGCAGGAACTCGGCTTCCGCCGTGCCCAGGCCGGTCGGCCCGGGCACGGCGGAAAGCGCGTGTTCGTAGCGGTCGAACGAGCCTCTCCGGCGCTGGTGCGCCTGCTCCTCCGCTGCGAAGGTCAGCGCGAAGAAATGCTCCATGGTCAGAAGGCCAGGATCGAGTATCCGTTGTCGACGAGGATGCGCAGGCTGGCTACCCCGGACGTCCCCGGCAGCGGGTTGTCCTTGATCAGGTCGAGGCCGGCGGCGCGGGCGCCGTCTCCGCCGCCGAAGAGATCGCTGCATCCACAGGAGATACCGGCGATGGTGTGCCGCACTGCCTGGTAGACGTCGTAGGCGGGGTGGTCCGGTGACTCCAGCAGCTCGGGCCAGCGGGTACCCGCGCCCTGGAACTGCACCCGGACCTCGTCCCCGGCCTGGTCGAAGTCGTAGGCGGCGGCGAGGGCGTTGAACATGCGGCCGAGTGCTTCGTCGCCGCCGTTCGGGTCGCTCATCACGAGAACTGCGGTCTTGTTCGTGGTGCCGGAACTCATTGTTGTCTCCTTCGGAGCCCGCGGTGAGAACGGTCGTTCTCAATGGGTCTCTATAGTGTAGGAGAACGGTGGTTCTCGACGCAAGGAGGAAGCTGTGGCGGAGGAAACCGAAGCGGCACAGGTGCTCGCCGCAGCCGATCGCCTGTTCAATGATCGCGGGGTGCAGGCAGTCGGGATGGACAGCATCCGCGACGCCGCCAACGTGCCGCTGAAACGGCTGTACCGGCTCTTCCCGTCAAAATCCGCTCTGGTGTGTGCGGTACTGGAACGGCGTGATCGTGACGTGCGCACGGCGATCGCGGAATATGTGGATGCGCGGGCGGATGCACCGCGCGAGCGAATCCTGGCCGTATTCGACTACCTGCTCGAATGGTTCGCCGAACCCGGTTTCCGGGGATGCCTGTTCATCAACACCGTCGGGGAACTGGGCGGTACTTCCGACGATGTCGGCCGGATCGCCCGCCGGCACAAACTCGCAGTGCGTGACTATCTGGCCGAACTCGTCGCCGAATGCTCATATCCGGCAAGCTTGGCCGACCAGTTGATGATTCTCGCCAACGGCGCTATGGCCACCGCTGCCGTGCAGGGCGACGGACCGCAGGTGGCGCAGCAGGCGCGCGCCGCGGCAGCAACCTTGCTGTCCGCGGCCGAACACGGCGAAGGTTCGTGATACACGCTGCTGTGGAGTGCTCCGCAGCGCGGGACCGGCCGACCCGGTGGTCGCGGCAGCCGCCGAACTCCGTGGGCTGACGCTTCTGCACAGCGACAGCGGCTTCGACTGTGCGGGCGCCGTCACCGGCCGGCCGGTGAAGTGGATCGGTCGCCGGAACTAGAGCCAGGTGTCCAGAGTGGTGGTGGTGAGGAAATCGTCCAGGTCGGCGCGCCAGGGGGCCGGGGTGGTCTTCTCCGGTTCGATGGCGGTGTACTGGCCGCGGTAGAACAGCAACGGGCGCCCGTTGGTCGTCGCGGCAGTTTCCGTCATGGCCTGGACGCGGCCGATGACGATGTAGTGGTCGCCGCCGTCCACCACGCGGTCCACCGCGCATTCGACGGTGGCCAGCGAATCGGCGAGCCGGGGAAGTCCGAGTTCTGATGTGTGCCAATCGGTTCCGGCGAACTTATCCGGTTCGCGGGACCCGAATTTCGCGCAGACCGGCTGCTGTTCCTCGGCCAGGACGTTCACACAGAACCGGCCGTTGGCCTCGATCGCGGCCCAGGAGCGGGAACCTTTGGTCGGGCAGAAGAGGACCAGCGGCGGGTCGAGGGACAGCGCGGCGAAGGACTGGCAGGCGAAACCGACCGGGGTGTTGTCGTCGGTGAACGTGGTGATCACCGTGATACCGGTGCAGAACTGCCCGAGGATATTGCGGAACTGCCGGGGATCGATGGTGGGCTCGTCCGCCGCTTCGGGGGCGCCGTCCGCCGGATCCGCTGATGCCGTCACGTTCATACCGTCCTCGCTAGTTCACGAAAGCTGCCGGCGGGCGGACCGCCGGATTGCGGCCGGGGCCGGGGGCGCGTATAGCCCCCGGCCCGGCCGGGGGTGACATGTAAACCCCGGAGAAGTCGTGTGCCCCCCACCACACCGCTGGGCAATTCGAGGACCACATCGTCGACCGCCGTCCGAAAGCGGCGGCTGAGCACCACGCGGCCCTGCCGGTCGACCGGAAGTACGGCCACCGTCGCGGGCACATCCAGCACATC
>NZ_JARWOV010000022.1 GCF_029868855.1 Nocardia carnea
CCGGTACCCCGGGCGCGTTTCGCGCAACCCGGCCCCGCGGCGGTGAACCCGCCACTCAGCGCCGGTGGGCGGGTTGCATTAGTGCATCGGCGGCCATGACTCCACAGTATGCGTTCACCGGGGTGGCCGCCGGGCGCCCCGGTTGTTGCCGGCTTGGGTCAGCAGGATCCGGGTGAGTTCGGCACGGGAGTTGACCCCGGCCTTCTGGTACATCTTGCGCAAGTGGTAATCGATCGTCCGGGTGCTGAGGAACATCTGTGCCGCAATGTCCCGGTTCGTGTAACCGTCGGCGACGGCTTCGGCGATCCGTGCTTCCTGCGGCGTGAGTTGCACGGTACTGGGGGTAGCGCGGGGCCGGATGCGTACGCCCGTGGCGCGCAGTTCTTCCCGGGCGCGATCTGCCCAGAGTGTGGCACCCAACATCTGGAAGGTCTCCAGGGCGGCGTCGAGCGGTGCACGGGCCTCGAACTTGCGCCGGTTACGGCGCAGGTACCGACCGAATAGCAGTTGGGTTCTCGCCGTCTCGAACGGTTGGTCCGTGTGTTCGTATAGTGCCAATGAGCGACGGAATTCGGCTGCCGCGTGCTCCGGTGGAGCGAGTAGTGCGCGGCATCTGGCGGCCAACGCGTTCAGCTCGGGTGTTTCGGCGGCCTGCGCCCATCGGGTGAACAGTGCCAGGGGTTCGGCGGCCAGGTCGACGTGGCCCGACTGGACCGCCGCCTCGACCAGGTCGGGCACGTTCACCACCGTGACGCTGAGGTAGGAGCCGCCGGCCGGTGGCTGGAAGTGCAGCAGAGCCTGTGCGGGCCTGCCGGCCGCAAGTTCGAGCAGGCCGAGTGCGCGCTGGACGAGGACGACGATGCTGACCATGCCGTGCGCGATCGCGTCGGCCTTGACGTGGCCGGCAAGCGTACGGTCCGCCTCGTCGTCGCCGCGCAGCGCTGCCAGCATGACCTGGGCGCCGCGAAACGCGAGGTGTGCGTTCCGCTGTCCGGTTTCCTCCGTCAGCCGGCAGCCTTCCTCCGCGAACGCTTCCGCCGAACGGAAACGACCGCTTTCCAGATCGTCGACGACCACCCGCCACAATGCCCAGGACAGTGGTACCGGTGTCCCGAGGCGGCGTGCGTGTTGCATCGCGATCCTGCTCAGGTGCCGCCCGCGCTTTCGGTCGCCGAGTTCCCAGATCATCCCGGCGGCCCAGGCTGCCGGACCCGGATCTGTCAGGTGCTCTGCCGCGTCCAGATCGCCGGGCGCCAATCCGGCTTCCTTTCCCCTGAGGGTTCGGCAGGTGCCACGCAGGAGACGGCCGAGAATCTCCCATACGCCGGTGCCGGTGAGATCTTGCTGCTCGACCACGTTCGACAACTCCGCCCACGCATCCGCGGCGTTGGCGGCGAAGCCTGCCTCCCAGAACCGCATCAGCAGCGGGATCGACTGTTGCGAGCCCGCTTCCAGCGCGCGGGGAAGGACCGGGCGCAGCATGGCCAGAGCGTCGGCGGGCCGGCCTATGTGCAGTTCCAGCGACGCCCGAAGCAGAGTTGCCCGAACACGAAGGGGCTCGAGTGAACTGTCCGGCTCGAGGCCCTCCAACATCGTCTTGGCCCGGTCGAAATCTCCGCCGTGCCACCAGGCTTCCGCGGATTCGAGCCTGCGCCGGACCAGACCCCACCCGGGCTCACCCACTTCCATCGCTCGGGCGAGCAGAGCAGCGGCAGTGGCGGAACTCGATCGGGCTGCGCGGCGCGCCGCGTGCTCCAACTCTCGGGCAACATCCTCGTCACGTCCCTCCACCGCTTGTCCCAGATGCCACGCACGAAGTTCGTCTTCGTCGTCTACCACGGCGGCCAAGGCTCGATGGGCATTCCGCCGATCCGCCACTGTGGCACCGTGATAGACGGCAGAGCGGATCAGTGGGTGCCGGAACACCACCGTCGGGCCTTCCACAGTGACCAGGTCGCCGAGGTCGCAGAGACCATCGACAGCGGATTCGAGAGCGGCGTCGAGCACAGACGCGGCCCGGCGCAACACGTCCCACCTCAGATTACCGTCCGCGGCGATCAACAGCATCAAGCGCTGTAGGGGTTCGCTGTGACAGCGAACCCGGCGCAGGAACGCCTGCTGCAACTCCTCGACGAGTGGCAATGGCCTCGGTGGCACGCATGCACCGACGACCGTGGCCGGGAGTTCGCGGATCGCCAGCGGATTGCCCGCAGTGGCATTCAGTACTACCTCGCGCTGCGACGGAGTCAACCGCGTACCGACCTGTTCGACGAGCAGTTGGCGCGCCGACAAACAGTCCAGGCCGGCCAACGGCAGGTCCACGGCTCCCGCACGTTCGAGGCGGCGCCCCTCGTGGGCGCGTGCTGCCAGCACCAGCGCGATCGGCTCGGTGTCCAGTCGCCGTGCCACGAACTCGAGGACATTGATCGACGCGTCGGCGGCCCAGTGTGCGTCGTCCACGATGCAGAGCAGCGGGTTGCCCTCCGCCAGCTCCGACAGCAACGACAGCGTCGCCAAGCCGACCAGGAATCGATCCGGGATAGGTCCATCCGCCAGGCCGAACACCGCCCGGAGTGCGGCCGCCTGCGGTTCGGGTAGCCGATGGAGCAGCTCGAGCGCAGGTTTCAGCAGGTGGTGCAGTGTCGCGTAGCCGAGGTCGGATTCCCATTCGACGCACGTCACACGTAAGACGCGCATACCGGCGGCGGCGCGGGCAACATCATCCAGAAGTGCGCTCTTACCGATCCCCGGCTCCCCGTGTACCACAGCGAATCCGCCGTTTCCTGCCTGTGCCCGTGCCATCAGGGCCGCCAGTGCACCGCGTTCCTGCTGCCTGCCATAGAGGGTCGCCGCGGTGTCCGGCCCCGGCGATGAGGGGCGCGAGATCGTCATCGGGGTGTGGTCTCATCATTCTTCGACAGTCGCTGTTCGGGCACAATACCCGGGCGACTGCTGCCGGGTGGCCGGCGATGGCCTCGGCTACGAGCGCGGCTTCCTCCGGGCCAGGTGAGCCGAGGTCGGGCCGGCGACCGCCCGATTCGTTGGTGACCTAGTACATCATTCGATAGAAGCCCGGAAGAGCACGCATACGCGCGCGCTTCAAAGTACCGCGGACGACACGGTGAAAACTCGGTCTCAGTAGCTGATTCAGGAGAAAGGGTGCCGGACCGGAGGGCAACCGCACGTAGTTCACCAGTGCGAACTTCGACTCGTTCCCGACCGGACGCAGTGCGGTCGAATTGTTCACGCCGATCGTCGACGTATACCAATTCGTCAGAGAAAGCCAGCTCTCGACGGGATCGCCGTCGCCGGCCAGGGTGAAGTGGTTGAACAAGTAGGTCGCGTTCTCGTCTGTTTCGGTTTCGCCGATGCGCGCGGCGTTCGCCCCGGCGAGCACCTCGATTCCTCCCAGCGCTCTCACAGCGTCGCTGATGCGAATTTCCTCGAGGTCTTCGATACGGGAGGTACGGATCAACATCGCCAGGTCATGTCGGGGTGCGCCCGGCAACGGCGGAACGAACTGTGTACGGAAAACGCGCACCGAGAACACCTCGGGGCGCCCGTCGAGGTCCACGGCCGCATCGATCAACCTGGATGCCGCTCTCCGGCGTGAATCCGACCTCGGGTATACGGCCGCTCTCCGAGGCACGTCCACCTCGAATCCCAGATATAGGAAGCCGTACGGCTCCGGGTCCACCAGAGGGAGCGGGACGCGGGTGCTCATAGATCCTCCTTCCCGATCGACTGTCACCAGCACGTCGCCGGGCACACCGGCGCCTTCCGAAGTGGTCGGCTTTCCGTATTCGCCGGGTCCGTTCACTGTCAGGTGAGATGGTCGAACTCTCCGGTGACCCAGCGGATATGACGGTCGGCCGCGCGCATCACTATCTGATTGGCATCGGCATCGATGGTATCTCCGCCCAGGGTGTAGAGGCGATCGTAGAAGTAGGGGTCGAGTCGGGAGACAATGCGGTCGACAACTGCGGCGGACAGCGGCACGTGTCGCGGGTAGTTTCGCTGAAAAGAGACCCAATCGGGTACGAGCGCTCCGGCTATCGTATCGCCGGAAAGCAACGTGCCGTCAGCGGTCAATGCCACCGAACTACCTCTCATATGTCCGCCGACCTCGATCAGGGTGATCCCGTCCATCGGGGTTTCGGTATCCGACCAGTACCGGATGACAGGATCGTTGCGGGCGATCCAGGATTTGTCCTTGTCTTTTACCAGGACGGGGATATGCCCGAATTCGTGGCTCCAGCTGACCTGCGCCGCGAACATATGCGGGTGGCTGACGGCGATCGCGGCAATTCCGCCGAGGGATCGAACCATCCCGACGACAACAGGGTCTATGTAGGCGGGCGGGTCCCACAGTAGGTTGCCGCCGGGGGTTCGAAGGACGAAGGACCAGTGGCCGATCGCCAGGCGGGGCTCTCTGCGGAAGCTGTGAACTCCCCTTCCGTGGTCACGGTGGTGGGTTGTGTGCGGTTGCCGGGCGAGTCCTTCGTGGGTGGTCCAGTGACCATGGGGGCCGAGGTCGCCTCGTTCCTCGACCGATACCGCATCAGTGGCCAGAACGCATCCCGCAGCGGGCGGAGCAGCCGAGTCGGAATGCTCGAGCCCACACCCGTCACATACCCAGATGGTCATGAACCAATGCTGCGACCTGAACCAGAGTTGATGTCAAGGGTGTTGTGCACGCCGTGTCGCTCGTCGGCAGCGGGTCGCGACGAGTGGTGGTGTCGACCACCGCGGTCAACGTCTGACGTGGGCCGATCCGTCCGCGATGAGTGCCTCGACCTCGGCGAGCGAGGCCATGGATGCATCTCCCGGTGTTGTCATGACCAGGGCTCCGTGAGCCGTGCCGTAAGCAAGAGAGCGTTCGACCGAGGCGCCGGTGAGCAGACCGTGGATCAGTCCGGCGGCGAAGCCGTCGCCGGAACCGACCCGGTCGAGAACATGCAGGCCGCGCATCCGGGGGCCGGTGACGAAGCCGGTCCCGGTGGACCAGGCGGCCGAGGACCAGTCGTTGACATCGGCCGAGGAGACCTCGCGCAGCGTGGTTGCCACGATCGACGCGTCGGGGGCCCGGTTCGCGGCCTCCACCAGCGCGTCCGGTATCTCATCGGCACTGATGCGCAGATCACCCGGCCGCGTGCCGGCGAGTGCCAGGGCGCCCACGATGACATCGGCGTGGCGGGCCAGTCGCAGGTCGACTTCGCGGGCCCGGTCCGGGCCGCCTTTGTCCGCCCAGATGCTGGGGCGGTAGTTCGGATCGTAGGAGACCGTGAGGCCGTGGCGGCGGGCCGCCGTCATGGCCTCCTCGGCGACCTCGACGGTGGTTTCGGACAGGCCGGCGAAGATGCCACCGGTGTGGAACCAGCGCGGGCCCGCTCCGAAGACGGCGTCCCAGTCGAAATCTCCCGTGCGCAGCTGACCGACCGCGGTGTGTGCGCGATCGCTGACGCCGAGCGCGCCACGGATGCCGTAGCCGCGTTCGACGAAGTTCAGACCGTTGCGGGCGGCGCGGCCGACGCCCTCGCCCGGCACCCAGCGGATCAGCGAGGTGTCGACTCCTCCTTGGAGTATCAGGTCTTCGACCAGCCGGCCGACGGCGTTGTCGGCGAGGGCGGTCACGATGGCGGTTCGCAGGCCGAAGCAGCGGCGCAGGCCTCGTACGACGTTGTACTCGCCGCCACCCTCCCAGACCTGGAACGTGCGGGCGGTGTGGATGCGGCCCTCGCCCGGGTCGAAGCGCAGCATCACCTCCCCCAGGGCGACGACGTCGGTCACGGCGTGCTCCGATCGACGGCCTCGGCGGTCAGCCGGCGGATTTCCGCGTAGTCGCCCCGCTCCAGGTGTGTTGCGGTCGCCATCCAACTGCCGCCGACCGCAAGGACCGCGGGGGCGGCGAGGTAGGAAGCCAGGTGGGAGTATTCGATCCCGCCGGTCGGAATGAAGCGGGCCTGTGGGAAGGGCGCCGCGAGTGCCCGCAGCGTTCGCAATCCGCCGAGTGGTTCGGCGGGAAAGAGCTTGACGGTGTGGCAGCCCACCCGCAGGGCGCGCATCAGCTCGGTGGCGGTGGCTATGCCCGGCACCACGGGCACACTCAGCTCCTGGCACCGTGCCACGACCTCCTCGTCGAAGCCGGGCGACACGACGAATCGGGCTCCGGCGGCCACGGCCCGTTCCGCCTGACTCCGGGTGAGCACTGTGCCTGCGCCGACTGACAGGCCGCCGTGCGCCGCCATCATCTCGAGGACCTGTTCCGCGCCCACGGTGCGGAAGGTGACTTCGGCGCATCGGGCGCCGCCCGCCGCGAGCGCCTCGGCCAAGCGGTCGGTCATGGCCGGGTCCGGCACGGTCAGTACCGGCAGGATCCGAGAACCCTGCAATACGGAATCGATGTCGGTCGTCATCGCCGACCGGAACCGGCACCGGGCGGTAGCTCGTTGACCGGGAATCGTGCCGGTTGCCCGGTCAGAACCCGGACGGCCTCTTCGGCCGCGATGGTCCGTACCGTTCTCACAGATTCCTCGGAGTAGTACGCGGCGTGCGGGGTGACGATGACGTTGGGCAGTTCGAGGAGCGGATTGTCCGGGCGCCACACACGCTGTTTCGCAGGTTCCTCCTCGAGGTCGTCCAGTGCCGCGCCGGCGATCCACCCTTCGGTGAGGGCCTGCTGGAGCGCCGCATCTTCGACGATAGGTCCGCGTGCGGTGTTGACGAGGATGGCGGACGGCTTCATACGGCGCAGCGTCGCGCGGTCGAAGGTGTGGTGTGTCTGGGGGGTGAGCGGTGTTTGGACTACCACGTAGTCGGCACCCTCCACCAGGTCGTCGAAGGACATCGGCCGCACCTGGGATTCTCGGATCTCGGACTGGTCGAGGAATGGGTCATATGCCCAGACCTCGACACCGAACGCTTGTGCGCGTTCGGCGATGAGCCGTGCGATCGAGCCGAAAGACAGCAGGCCCAGCACCTGACCCCGCAATCTGTGAATGGGTTCCCCGGTCTTCCAGTGCCATTCGCCCGCTCGGGTCGCCCGGTCGTACCGGCAGATCTTGCGGGCGGCCGCGAGCCACAGCGCGACGGCATGATCGGCCACCTCGTCGGCACACCAATCGTTCGGTGCGTTCGTGACCTGGATTCCGTGTCGGGTCGCGGCGTCGACATCGACGATATCCACGCCGGTGCCGTAGCGGGCGATCACCCGGCAGCGGGTCAACGCGTCGATCGCGCGCGACCCCACCTGCGCGTACTGGGTGAGGATGCCGCCGGCCTCTCGTCCCGCCTCGATCACCTCGTCCTCGCTCTTGCACTGCGCGGCAAGGAGCCGGAGTCCGGCGCCCTCGACGATTGCGCGTTCGATGTCCACATCACCGAAGTCGTAGTCGGCGATCAGGATCGTTCCGCGGGCGTCAGTGTGAGTCACGGGGAATCCCCTTGGTGTGGGCGAGGTCCTGATACGACACGGCGAATTCCAGGCAGCCTCCGCTGTCCAATTGGCCAACCGTGGAACGGTAGATCTCTTGCCACGGTGTCTGGTGCTCCAGTGCCGGTGGTGTGTAGTCGGCCCACCGCGCGGCGATCTCCTCGTCCGCCAGCAGGAGGTCGACACGTGCGTTGTCCAGGTCGATGCGGACTCGATCGCCGGTGCGCAGAATGGCGAGGTTTCCGCCGACCGCGGCCTCGGGGCTGGCGTTGAGGATGGACGGTGCGTCCGATGTGCCGCTCTGCCGGCCGTCTCCGAGTGTGGGCAGCGCGGCGATACCTCGTTGGATCAGCGTGGCGGGAAGTTCCATGTTCACGACCTCGCCGGAGCCCGGATATCCGACGGGCCCGGTGTAGCGCATGACAAGGAGGCAGTCCTGGTCGATGCCCAATTCCGGATCTTCGATGCGCGCGTGGTAGTCCTCGGGCCCGTCGAAGACGACGGCACGCAAGTCGAACACCGACCGACCGTCGGGGCGCGACGCGCCGCGGGCCCGGAAATCGTCGGTGACGACCGATGTTTTCATGATCGCGGAGTCGAACAGGTTCCCGGTCATGACGAGTAGTCCGCCGTGTGCGGTGACGGGGTCGTGCACGGGACGAATGACCGCCGGGTCGGCGGGCAGGACTTCCTCGAGGTTCTCTGCCACGCTTCGGCCCGATACGGTTACGGCGTCGCCGTGCAGGTGTCCCGCTTCCAGCAGCGACCGCATGACCGCGGGGACACCGCCCGCGCGGTAGAAGTCCTCGCCGAGGAACTCCCCTGCGGGAGCGAGGTTCACCAACACCGGAATGTTGCGTCCGACGCGTTGCCAGTCCTGGTTGGTCAGGTCCACCCCGACATGACGTGCGATGGCGTTGATGTGGATGGGCGCGTTGGTCGACGCCGCGATGGCCGAGGCGACAACGATCGAGTTCTCGAAAGCCCGCCGGGTCATGACCTTTCGGGGAGTCAGGTCCTCGCGGACCATGGTCACCGCCCGGAAGCCGGTGGCGTAGGCCATTTGCGCCCGCTCGTTGTAGGGGGCCGGTATCGCCGCGCAGCCGGGCAAGGACATCCCGAGTGCCTCGGCCAGGCTGTTCATCGACAGCGCGGTGCCCATCGTATTGCAATGCCCGATGCTGGGCGCGGAAGCGCTCACCCGCGCCATGTATTCGTCGTAGTCGATCTGACCGGCGGCCAGCAGCCGCTTCGACTGCCAGATCACCAGACCCGACCCGGTCCGCATACCCTTGTGATAGCCGTTGAGCATAGGTCCTCCGGAAAGGACGATTGCCGGGATATTGACTGTCGCCGCCGCGGTCAGGCAGGCAGGCGTGGTCTTATCGCAGCCCGTCGTCAAAACCACTCCGTCGAGTGGATATCCGTAGAGCACCTCGACCAGTCCGAGATAGGCGAGGTTGCGGTCCAGTGCCGCGGTGGGGCGCTTTCCCGTCTCCTGCAACGGATGGACGGGGAACTCGAACGGAATGCCGCCACCATCGCGCACCCCGTCCTTGATCCGGTCGGCGAGGGCGAGATGGTGCCGATTACAAGGAACCAGATCGTTACCTGTCTGAGCGATTCCGATGATCGGCCGGCCCGACTGAAGTTCTGCCCGCGTGAGGCCGTAGTTCAGGAACCGCTCGAGATATAGAGCCGTCATCTCCCGGTTTCCCGCGTTGTCCCACCATGCCTGACTGCGTAGCTCCCCCGCGGAGTGCTTCGTCGGTGACATAACGTATGAGGATGTCTTACGCGGGGCACTTCTTGTAGCAGGTCAGAGCGGCGAGTTGGAGAAATTCTGCGAAAGACGGGCGGCCGTGTGCGCCGATTCCGACTTGGTTCTCACGATCGTCGACCGTCGGGAACCGATGACGATCGGATCCGAACCTGAGACTGCGCTGGTTCGGATGATTCGCGGCCCCGGAGGTGTCCATCAGGGCCGGGCGCCCGCTGGGCCCAGTGAACCGGCGGGGTAGTCGTCGAGCGGTATCAGATCCCGTGACCAGGCCGAAATAATCGGGGTGACCACTCGCCATGCCTCTTCCGCCTCGTCCCCGCGGATGGACAGGGCCGGATTTCCGAGCAGGACGTCGAGCAGGAGTCGTCCGTAGGCGGGTAGGTCGGGCGGTTGGATCGGTGCGGTCATGGTGACCGGGACCAGAGTGTCGATGGCAGCGCCGATCGTCGTGAGGGCGAGGGTGAGGTTTTCGGGGTCGAGTCCGAACCGCAGGACGTTCGGTGCTGTCGTCCCGTGGTGGCCGAAGGGCATATGGGGGACCGGCCGGAAGTGGACGGCGACCTCTTTGCGGTCGGCGCCGAGGGCTTTGCCGGTGCGCAGGACGAAGTTCGTTCCGGCCCAGCGCCAATTGTCGATCCGCAAGTGGACTTCGGTGAAGGTTTCGGTGCGCCGTTGCGGATCCACCCCGGGCTCGTCGGTGTAGGAGGGCACGTGGCGGTCGCCGATCACGCCGGCGCTGTATCGGGCTCGGCGGGTGCGGTGCGGTATGTCGTCGTCGGTCAGGGTACGGATCGACCTCAGTACGTCGACCTTGCGATCGCGCAGATCGCGTTCGGACAGGGTGATCGGTGGTTCCATGGCCACCAGACAGAGCAGTTGCAGAAGATGGTTCTGCACCATGTCCTCGAGCGCACCGACACCGTCGTAATACCCCGCGCGGTCCTCGAGGGTGAGGGTCTCGTCCCAGATGATCTCGACTTCGGCGATATGCGCGCTGTTCCAGAGTGATTCGAGTACCCGGTTGGCCAACCGGCTCCCGAGCAGGTTCTGCACAGTCGTCATGGCGAGGAAATGGTCCACCCGGAAGACGGCCTGTTCGGGAACGAGATCCGCCAGCAGCCGGTTGAGGGTTTCCGCGCTGCTGAGATCCTCCCCGAACGGTTTCTCGAGCACGAGCCGGCTACCGGCCGGGAGCTGGGCGGCGTGCAGTGTCCGGATCGCGGTGGGGAACAACGCCGGTGGCAGTGCCAGGTAGACGGCCACCGGTCCCGCGCCGGCGATCGTCTCCGTTACCTGCTCCGGGTCCTGTATATCGGCCTGGCTGTATCGCGCAGCCGTGAGTATCGCCTGCCGGGTGTCGCCCGAGATGTCCGGGGCGTGCTGGTCCAGCTGGGTCGCGGCCCATGCGCGGAACTGTTCGTCGTCCCGGCCCTTCCGGTCGGCGCAGACGACCTCGAAATCGGGGGTCAGACGGCCGGTTTCGTGGAGGGCGGCCAGACCCGGCAGGAGGTAACGTCCGGCCAGGTCACCGGTACCGCCGAAGATGACAAGTCGTCGGATCATCGTGTGGCCGCCTTTGCACGTGCGAGGTTCACGCCACTGGCGATGACGCCGATATGGCTGAACGCCTGCGGGAAGTTGCCTATGAACGCGCCGGTGGAAGGGTCGATCTGTTCGGAGAACAGGCCCAGGGGGCTGGCGCGGGCGCACAGGGAGTCGTAGAGCTGCTCGGCCTCCTCGATACGGCCCTGCAGAGTCAGATTATCGATCAGCCAGAAACTGCACAGGACGAAGGCGCCCTCATCGCCGGGCAGGCCGTCGGGTGATTCGTCGTGCAGGTACCGGTAGAGCAGTCCCCCGCCGGCGTCCAGGCGCTCGGCGATCGCCGCAGTTGTCGCCACCATGCGCGGATGGCCGGCGGGGACGACATGACGCAGCGGCAGTGCGAGCAGGCTGGCATCCAGCGCGGCACCTCCGTCGAGATGAGCACTCAACGTCCGGGTTCGGTCGTTCCAGGCGCGTTCCAGGATGGACTCGCGGATGTGCGTGGCGGTGGCGCGCCACGTGCCGACAGGCCCCGGTAGCCGGAAACGCTCGCCGATCGACGCGGCCCGGTCCAGTGCGACGTGGCACAGCGCCGCACTGTATGTGAACGCGCGCCCCGCGCTGCGGACCTCCCAGATCCCTTGATCGGGCTGTTCCCAGGCGCGCCCGGCCATATCCGCCAAACCGGCCAGACCGGCCCAGAGAACCGGCTGCAGCTCGCCACCGGCCCGCAGCCATTGGTCGGCGCAATCGAGAATTTCGCCGTAGAGGTCGTGCTGGCGTTGATCGGCGGCGCCGTTGCCCCACCGAACCGGTGCCGAACGCCGGTAGCCTTCGAGACCGGCGTCCGACACCTCGTCCGGTACCGGGTCGCCGTCGAGGTCGTACATGATGCGCGGCCGGTCTCCGCGTTCGACAGCGTCGAGAACCCAGCCGAGGAACGCATCCGCCTCGCCGTGGAAGCCGAGGCGGCGGAAGGCGAAGACGGCAAAGGCGGCGTCCCGGATCCAGACATACCGATAGTCCCAGTTGCGAACCCCGCCGATCGGCGCCGGAATCGACGACGTCGGTGCGGCGATCACCGCTCCGCCGGCCCAGTGATCGCACATTTTCAGCGTGATCGCGGCACGCCGGACGAGTTGCTGCTGCGGGCCCGCGTAACTGCAGCCGTCCAGCCACGACCGCCAGGCATTCGCGGTGTCGCGGAGCATCGAGCCGGCGTCGAATCGATGATGCCGGTGAAACCGTCCCCAGGACAATCCCAGGTCCAACTGCTCACCCTGGGCCAGGTCGAACGTGGTGTGCAGGCCGGATACCGGCCGGTTGCTCCGCAGATGCAACCGCGGGCCGGGTTGGGGATCCGGACGGATCTCCAGCCCGCTCAGCACGGGCCGTACTTCGGCCCCGCCCCTCGGCAACACTTCGACGGCCAAACGGACCCGGCCTTCGACGACCAGGGCGCTGCGAACGAGTTCAGCTCTGTCGGCGGCAGCGTCCTCGCCGAGGTCGGCGCCTGAACGCAGGACCATCGCATCGGTCAACCGGACGACGCCGGTGGCGCAGCGCAGCTCGGTTTCCAGCACTCCGGTGTCCGGTAGATAGCGTTGGCGGCCCGCACGCAGTTCCGCCGGTGCGATGGTGAACGTCCCGCCCCGCGCATGATCGAGCAGTCCGCAGAACAGTGGTTCGGCGTCGAACCGTGGAATGCACAGCCAGGGAATCGATCCGTCGACACCGACGAGGGCAGCCGTCGCGCCGTCTCCGATCAGCCCGTAATCCTCCAGAGGCAGGTAACCGTCGACCCGGCGTATCGGCCGAAACGGTGGATCGGGATCGTGCATCACACCTCCTCCACGGCCCGCGGCAAAGCAGCGGATCAACCGAACCGGATCAGCGCTGTCACGACATCGTCGAGTACCTCGTCCGGCGCCTCGAATGCCCATTCATGTCGTCGAACGCGAATTCGCGGGGCGTCACCGGCGTCGGATCCGCCGGGCCGGCCCGGAGGAGGCGAAGCAGCCGCTCGCCCACCCGGTACAGATCCAACAAACCTCTGTCGGCCTGCCACCGCAACGGTTGGCTGTTGCGCAGCACCGACGGCCGCGCGGCGAGGCGGACAGCGCGATCGATCGTCGCTCCGCCGGTACCAGCCGTCATGCGCGCGAGCATACCCATCCGGCATCGTCCGAAACAGGACCTACACGCCTGTCGCGGCAAGTCGACCATCGTCACCGGCGAGCAGCCCCACGAATCACCCACCACCTCGCTTCTCCAGCGGTTTCCGATGTGCGAAGCCGGTGGGCGGTGGTGTCGAACAGAGTGTGGTGGGCGAGGTAGGCGCTGGTGGTCGCCGCGACTGTCGCGGCCGCCAAGAGCATGTACATGACGACGATCTGATACCGGATCGCGGTCAACGGGTCGACACCGGCGATGATCAGCCCTGTCATCGCCCCGGGAAGGCTGACCAGCCCGACGACTTTTGTCGAATCCACGGCCGGGAGCAGGGCAGTTCGGACCGCAGAGCGGCGGTGCGGGGCGAACGCGGCAGTGGCCGGCATTCCCAGGGCCAGACGGGTTTCGATCGCGGGCCGATGATGGCCCACATCCTCGGCCACCCGCACCAAGGTCAAACCACTGGCCTGCATGGCGGTGGCGATGACCATGCCCGAGATCGGGATGACCACCTCGGCTCGCACCTCCAATACCCCGAACACGATGAGCACGACCAGCACCGGAAGTGACCCGGCGGCGACCGCAGCGGTAGCCAGGATCCGGGCCCGGGGTACGGCACGGCCGCGGCCCCCGGCGACCTGTCCGGCGATCAGCAGCATCACCGCGATCCAGCCGGTCGTCCCCGCGGTGGCGGCGTGCGCGAACAACAGCAGCAACACCGCACCCACCGCCGCCAATTGCACAGCGGCGCGGACCGCCGCGGTCACCAGATCGCGGGTCAGGCCCAGCCGCTGATAGGCCGCGGTGGCCACCAGTGGAACCGCGGCCGCCACCTGCCACCAGGTCATCGCCGTAGCGTTCACGACCCCATCTCCCTACAGCGATCGCGGCGGCCGTGGTCGAGGGTGATCACCTGGCCCGCGAGACGGCGGATCTGGGCGGGATCGTGGCTGACCAGCACCACCTCCCGCCGCCGGTGACGAATTCGGCCAAGAGGTTGTCGACCGCCCGAGTGGCAGTGTCGTCGAGGGCGGCGGTGGGTTCATCGGCCGGCAGCACCTGCGGACCCATCGCCAGTGCCCGAGCCAGGCAGACCCGGGCCGCTTCCCCACCGGACAGCCCGCTGGTGGCGCGGCCGAGAAAGCCGACAGGCAGGCCCCCGCCAGCAGAACCTCGGCGCGGGCTTCGGTGAGTTCCGGGCAGGCCGTGCGCAGTTCGCCGAGCACGGAGTCGGTCAGCAGGATCGGCTGCTGGGCCACCAGCTGGACTCGCCGCCTCAGCGCGAGCACGTCGTGGGCGGTCAGGTCCGTGCCGTCGAGAGTGATGTGGCCGGCATCGGGGTCGTCGAGCCGGATCAGCAACCGCAACAGAGCGGACTTGCCCGCCCCGCTGGCGCCGGTGAGCACCGTGCAGACTCCACCCGGCATATCCGCATCGACCTCGTCGAGGACCGTGTTTCCACCACGGCGCACACCGACACCGCGGACCTCGTATCCCGGCGGGAGCCGAGGGCGCGGCGGACCTGCCACCGGCTCGACGCGGGCGCTTCCGGCGTCCGGGTGGTCAGGCCGGTTCGCGGCCGAGAAGGGTTTCACGGCGGTAGTACTCGTAGAGGCCGTCGAAGATCGGGGTCGCGACGGACAGAGTGTGAGTGTCGTCGCCGATCATCGACAGCCCGCGCAGGACGGCGTCCAGGCCGGGGGCTTCCGGGGCGTCGAAGCGTTCGTCGTCGATATCGGCTTCGTGCACGATTTCGGCGATCCGCCACAACACCGGATCGGTGAGATCGTGGCGACGCAGGATCGTTTCGAAGCTGCAGTCCCCACCGTGGTGGCCGAGGTCGACCCCGCGCATATCGAACGGTGTCGCCTCCGCCGGCACCTCGGCCGGGTCGCCGACGAAAACGAACTCCGCCTTCTGGTCGATTTCGCGGCGGATCAGCCAGGCGCAGGCGGCGCGGTCGATGTGGATACCGGCGCGGGTGGCCCATTTCATGCGGACTCCTCGGTGACGTGGTCGGGGTGCAGGGACTGCACCGCACGCTGGGCTGCGGCACGCGACGGTGGGGGGAAGAAGTCTCGGCGCTGGATGCGGCGCAGTTCCCCACGCAGCCGCCGTAACGCGCGGCGGCGTTCGTCTTCGGGCAGTGTGAGGGCCTGTTCGGCCTCGGCGATCACCGCGGTGTATTCGGCGGTACGGGCTTGGGGGCACCGGCCGGCGGGGGGGGGGGGCCGGCCCGCCCCGCGCCGGCGGGGCCCCCCCCCCCAACCCCCCCCCCCCCCCCCCCCCCCGGGGGGGCCCCCTGCGCGGGGCGGGGGGGGGGACACGGCCGGCGGACGCGCGGACCCGCCAACAGCTGTATTGGACCGCCGTGGAGATCGTCGACGGGGGCGGGGAGGCGATGGTGTGGCTGGCCCGTCCGGCC
>NZ_JARWOV010000023.1 GCF_029868855.1 Nocardia carnea
TCACTCCGTCCTCACGGTTACGGGCGACCCGGACCACATCGTCGCGGAACTCCTGGGGATAGGGCTTGGGCACGATGACATCCTTCCAGGTTCGCCTGTCGGCGAACCAGATCGATGTCACCTATCCGTGCAGCAGCCCCGGGCCTGGGCTGATTGGCTCGGAGTGCCCCGACATACCTTTGTGGCGGTGCTCGGGTCGGTGATCGCTCGCGGCCTGGATTACCGGGAGACCTTCCAAGTGTTCAAGCCGGGCTTCGAGCTACCTCGTGAACGTCAGAAGCGGATCGATGCCGGAGTGGGGGAGTGGTTCGGCGAATCAGATCTGTACCCGGATGTGCGGCCGGCGTTGTCCGGACTGCGTGAGTTGGGCGCCCTGGTCGGTATTGCCGGGAATCAGCCCGCACGCGCGGGGCAGATTCTGCGGGCGCTGGATCTGCCGGTGGATTTCATCGCCACCTCCGATGAGTGGCGTGTGCAGAAGCCGGATCCCGAGTTCTTCGAGCGCGTGATCGAGGCGGCGGGCGTTAGGGCCGACGAGATCGTGTACGTCGGTGATCGGGTCGACAATGACCTGGCGCCGGCCAAGGTGAGTGGATTGCGGACCGTATTTGTGAAGCGCGGTCCTTGGGGATGGATCCATCGGGACAATCCTGAAGTAGCAGAGCTGTGCGATTGGCGGATCGACAGTCTCGAGGAGTTGGTCGGAATCGTTGCTTCCGACAACCGAGGATCGGACATTCCACGGCCGGTTCAAGGCGGTTGACAGAGCCTAGGCAACCTACCGCCCATCTCACTCGGGCAGGGCAGTGGCCAGCGTGGTGATGGTGGCCCGGATCTCACTGCACGGGTCCGGAACTGCGGTCTGTCCCGGTACGGCCGTCAGGGTGACAGCGAATGTTCCGTCGGGCGCTTCTACAGCGGCATCGCATGCCGGTAAGGTCGTCGAGCCCGTCCGGTATACAACCGCGGGCCGGCCATTGATCGGCGCCGAATCAATGACCTCGTGGCCTTCTTCGCCGCCGAGTTCGGCGACTGTCTTGGTGCTGGTCGTGACGTTGAGCGCCATGACGGGAAACTTTTCACTGTCGACGATCGAATACCGGCGGAAGCTGCACCCTATTTCGGTCAGCAGCATGCTTCCGGTGATTTCTGCTGCCTGCCGTTCACGGCTTGCCGGATCGAATTTCACCTGCTCGATCAATGCGTCATCGACTTCGAAGCACGGATCGAACGCGACCTCACCGGGGACCGCGTTATCAGGAGCCGGGGGTACAGGGACACTTATTCCCTCGACCCCGGCAGGTGGACTTTCCGGTTGCTGCGATTCAGTGGTGGTTACCGATTCCGACGGCGTATCGAGTGTGGGATCCGCCGGTTCGGCGGACGAGCACCCTGCCACCGCCACGCCGACCGCAGCGGCAAACCCGGCTGCGACTATCCGGACGGCCGGCGAAACGACCCGAGCGGAAACGCGACCTCGCCGAAGGTTTTCCCTGGACGAGCACCGATACGCAATCACGAACCTATCGTCTCCACAGTCCGGCCGGTCGAATCGACGACGATGGACGGCGATCCCCACCAGCGAGTCCCACGGAGTGTAGTACAGGAGTCCGCGTCTGAACGATGCCGACCGGTCGCACGGGTGCTATCGTCCGAGTCGGACAAAGCACGCGGGGCCAGGGGGCGCATTGGGATCGAACCACACATCCGATCGCCCATGGGCCGAGGCGGTAGCGGACGAATCGCTCGTCTCTTGTGTTCGAGTCGAAGGCGTCCTATGAGTAGTCGGGACCTAGCTGCTCGTACCGCTGCATTTCTGCGTGACTTCACACGCCGCGGTCCCGCGAAGAGCGGGCGCGTCCAGATTCTCCGCCTGGTCGTCGCGGTCGCGGTCGCGGCCGCCATCATGGTGTTCGTCGCCCGGGTCGGGAATCCGCCGGCCCACAACGAGGGATCGACTGGTGACAATGCCACCGCGTGGAATCCGCCGCAGTGGGTCGGGCCGACCGATCCGCCGCCTCCTCCAGGCCATCCGCGTCTCGAACGACCGGTGATGATTCCGGTCCCGGAGGGTGAACCACAATCTGTGCCTACGCAGTACGGCCTCACCTATACGGTGCCGTCCGGCGACGGCTGGCGACCGAGCAACGAAACGGTGGTGGGCTTTTCCGATGCCTCCGGCCGAGGAACGATCGCGACCTACGGAGCTGTCAGCGATTACGGTGCGCACTATTGCCCGGAGACGGACACTTCGTCTCTGGCCTTCGTCGGGGTCAGGGGCAGAAACGGAACCGACGTGCATACAGCGGCACGCGAAGAGATCGAAATGACGCCACGGTTGTTCTCGAACACTGGCGCCCGGGAACCGCACGTAGATATCAGCCCACCCGCCGAAGTGGCTCTCGACGGCCGGACTGCCGTTCGTTACACGGCGTCGGTTTCCGATCTTCCACAAGCCGCCGGTTGTGACCCGGCACGGTCGGAATTCACTGTTGTCGCCGTATCCGCACCTGCTACCGCGGAAGTTGCAGTTTTCGTGATTCGCCGCCATACGGATCTGGAGAACGCACTCGGCGCGAGCACAGTCGACGACATTATCCGATCGATACGAAAGAACAACTGAGGGTGAGGGTGTAGTCAGTTGGCAGAGGTGTTCCGGGCGAATGCCGGCGAAATCGCCGGGATGGGCAACCTGATGGAGGAAATCGGCAAGGACGCATGGCTTGCCGCGGACTTCATCCATCGAGAGGGGCCTCCTGCGGAATGGGTGAACGCGGAGATCATCGACAGCTTGCTGGACCCGCTGCGATCGTTCTCGGAAAAAACGCGCATGCGCATGCTCGGGATCGGAACAACAAACGCCGACAGTGCGCTGTCGTTGCGTGATGCCGCCTGGCTGTACGTCGACCAGGACAACCGGACCTACGAAGCTCTGAACCGTCAGAAGGTCAATCTGGTCGTTCCCGGCCAGCAAGTTCCGGTGCTCGCGGACCAGGAAGTGGCGGGTGCGACCAACGCGTTCGAGGGCGCAGCGGCTTACCCGAAGCCGGAGAAGGTGCAGCTCGATCCGCCCGCGGCGAACAAAGAGGAGTTGATCGGCCTCATCGGGGATGTCGCGCCGCCCCTCGGCGCAGTCAACGACACGGTGAAACGGCTGACCAAGGCCGCCGGCAAGGAGTTCGATCCGCTCGGTGAGGCCTTGAAGCCCGTCCCGGGGAACTGGACCGAGATCCGACGGATCGGCGAAGCGTACAAGATTGCGGGTCAAGCACTGGAGGCGTGTGGGAAGAACCTGGAGTCGGGTGCCAAACGCGTCGATGCGCACTGGGACGGGCAGGCGGCGCTGGCATTCAGCGACTGGGCGGCCCGTCAGGTCGCTGCGATGAAATGGGAAGGCCCCACCGGCCGTATCATTTCCGAAGGCCTGGGAGCGGTTTCGGACGAGATCCGCAACGCCGTTCGCAAAGTACTCACCTGGCTGTGGGAAATGCTCGAAAGCCAGGTCACCATCGACGGCGTAACGGATGCCTTCAAGTTCGCGTTCAAGAAGATCCCGGTCGTCGGCTGGGGTGCCCAGGTCGCCGAACTCGCAATCAAGATCAAGGATATTATCGAGAAGGCTGTCAACCTGGTGGGCGAGATCAGGAAGCTGGTCGACGCCGTCCAGAAGTTCCTGGACGTCCTCAGCGATCCTGCCCAGTTCATGCGCAACCAAGCCAATCAGAAATTCGAACAGCTGGTGGAGCCGTTCGCCAAGGGCGTCAAGGCGGCCGACATCATGAACGATGCCAGACTGGCGGCCGACCTGTCGCAGACCACCAACCGTCCGGGTGAAGCCTGGGATGTGGGCACCGGCCAGCAGCCTTGGGCGAACGGATGAAGCCCCAGTGGTCCTCCGACCGCAACCGGGACGCCGATCCTACTGTCGAGGCTGCATTTCGCAACCTGCTCGGCGCCGTCGACAATCTCCGCACCGCGCGTATCCGCATGGACAACTTCGATATGCAGGCCTTCCTCGACGAGCCGACCGAGGTCACGGACGAATTCATGCGGGTGCTCGCCATGCGACCGGGCGCTTCACCCGAACTCACCGACTACTGGATGCGCGTACAGCGCGGTGAGTGCCAGTGGTCCGAGATAGAAATCTGGGCTCGCCCACTTCCGCCGGAGGTTGCCGAAATAAAGTCGTCGGACCGGTTCATCTGGAACTGGAACGCGGAACCGCCCGCGCCGGAGCCTCCGCCCCAACGTCCGCGTCGTGAGTCCGGCACGGTCGGCCCTTCGGATTGGCCCGACGATTTCGACGACTACCCGGAACAACGATCCTGGCTCGTCTGAGGCGTGGCGATCGGCGCTCGGTGGTCTGGGCGGGCGGATTCGCCTCAGCGCGAGCACAATTATGGTCTCGATGCGCGCCGGAACTTAATGTCACGGCCATGACCGCCGGAACTTCCTCGCTCAACGACATCACCGCCGCCACCGCCGATGCAGTGGCGAAGGACCCGGCGAATGCCGCGGTGGTGTTCCGCGCGTCGGGGATTCCGCAGGGCACGGTGGGTAGCGCCATCACAGCGGGTGCTCACGAGTTGCGGGTGGACGAACCGTCGGCGCTCGGTGGTGAGGGCACCGCACCCAACCCTGTGGAGGTGTATCTCGGCGCGTTGATTTCCTGCCAGGTCGTCACCTATCGGTTCTGGGCGCAGCGGTTGGGGATCGTGGTCGACGATCTGTCGATCGAAGCCGAAGGCGATCTGGATATCCGCGGATTCTTCGGGCTCGACGACCGGGTTCGCGCTGGGTTTCAGGCGGTGCGGGTCCGGGTGCGGATCTCCGGGCCCGAGACTGCGGAGCGTTATGCGGAATTACAGGCCGCTGTCGATGCCCACTGCCCGGTGCTGGATCTCACCACCGGTGCGACACCGGTCGAGACCGTACTCGAAACAGCCTGAGCTGCAGTCCGGCCCGGTTGTGGGGCGGCGGTGCGGCAGGTCGCGCACCGCCGCGGTCACGACATCAGTCCGCCTGACAGACGAACATCCATTCGGTGCCGTAGTGCGCGGCGGAACTCTCGTCGAGGTGCACCCACTCGTAGTGCCCCGGCACGCCGCCACCGGGGGTGCACGGATCGCCCACCTTCTTGCCGTCCGGCGGCGGGGGCGGGCCGGGCTGCTGAGCGCCCGGGAGCCCGGGCAGATCGGCGCTGCCGGAAGGGAGCGCGGCGGCGCCTGCCCCCGAGAAACCCATGACTGTCAAGGACATTGCCGCGATCACGCAGGCCTTCTTCATAAACGAGTCTCCACTCGACGTTCGTGCAGGGTCGGCCCTGCGACCGGTTGGTCGCCGGGATCGGCCGGGGCACACCGCCTGTGTTCGAACCGGCCGGTCGTAGGAGCCGGTGCCATGGTAGTGGTGGCGCATATGTGTTGCGAACCGGTGCGGTCACGCCACGACGCGCTTATCGGGCCGGCCGGTCGCCTCGCTCGAGTGTCCATCACGGTACGAGGGTGAGTTGGGGCCTGGAGTCGGCTTCGCCGAGCATCTGGAGCACGTAATCCGGTGCCCAATGCAGTTTATCGGCGAGTTCGCCGTGCCCATTCGGGCCGAGGAGGGCAAATGCTTCCCGGAGTAGTCCGGGGGTTTCGCCGGGATAGTGGAACAGTTTTTCCGGGGGTTCGGTCGTCGAGAGCCGGCGTCGGCGGGCAGATCCGTCCGGGTCGGCCTCGTCCATACGGTTGAGCAAGGACGACAGCGGGACACCCCATTGCTCCACCAAGTGGATCAGTGCGGGCTGCCGAAGGCCTGTCAGCAGCGGTGCGATTTGGGCCTGTGGGAGGAGGAACTCCAGGGCGAAGCGGCGCGCGTCATGTTCTTGACTATGGTCGCCCGGTACCGGGTTCGGGTGCAGTAGAAGGTGCGCGAGTTCGAGGGCGTAGGAGAAGCGGATGTCGTAGACGGACGACGTCGCGATCGGAGGAATGACGACGAGCGGACGTCCTGTGCCCCAGGTGGAGTAGGTACCCACACGCCGCAATGTGCTGTCGGCAGGTGGCACCTCGCAGAGGACGATGCCGTGCGACTCCATGGTCGCCCCCAGATGCGCTACCGGCCCCCGCGGTAGACCCCAATGTTCGCGGAGCTCTCGGGCTGCTTCGGCAGGCGTGGCACGGGCATCGACGGCCGGAAGGTCCGGCGCAGGCAGCTTGATGCGGCGATCCAGTTCATACACCAGCTCCCACAAGTGCTCGGCGTGGGCGGCTGCTTTGACTCGGTCGGTGACGGATGTGGCCCGCAGGCAGGAGAAATGGATATCCGCCCTGTCGATTCGGGCGAGCGGACGGCCGTTGCAGAAATAGTTGGCGGGAACCCGAAGTATCGACGCCAGTTTCGCTATGGCCTCGCCCGGACGGGCGGCGCCCGACTCGAACCCTCGAATAGCGATGGTGCTGAGGCCGACGCGCTCGGCCAATGCGGCTGTATCGAGTTCGGCGAGAACTCTGGCGCGGGTGAGGCGGGCAGGTTCGAACCAGGTTCCGGTGGTGGTTCCGACCGAGGGTCCGGTAGCGGCAACCCGGAGGTTCGGCGTGGGCCGACTGCGATGGGGGTCATCGGTCACCCTGCGTGTCTACCGCATCGTCTCCGTCGCGGGACAGTCTCCGGGGAATCTCACCGCTGGTGAAGGTCCGATTCGGTGACGTGGAGACAGGTCTTGGGTGGTGGGCGGTCAACAGGACCTCGTGGAAATCACGCCATTCGAGTCGGCGATCGACGGTCGACACTGCCAGGCCCCACTCCACCGAGTGCAGCTCCTCCACGGAGCTGTTGATGGCGACGAGAACGAGTCCATGGGAGGCCGCGTCCGGGTGGTTGGTGACGCCCTCGACCCTGTCGGTCAGCTCGGAATCATTGCTGATCGAGGCGGATGGCTGCGTAGTGAGGTCGAAGTCGAGAGTTCCCTGCATCGGTTGCCGGTGCAACTCGGGGAGCTCGGTGCGGGCGACGGAGGTACTGAACGGGGTGTCTTCCATGCGCTTGCCGGGATTCCGGGCGAATCTCCACGGAAAGATGGCGATTCGGTTGACGACCGGCACCCAGTAGTTGGCGCCGCCGGGACTGATCAATGTTGCGCCGGCGAGCTTGCCGAAGCATTCGAACCGTTCCAGGACGCCGGAGGAGAAGAGTCCGTATGCCCTGGTGGCCTTCTGCTGCGAGGATTTCTGTGACTCGACGGAAGCAGCGTGGACTTCCTTGACCACCTGCGGTATCAGCTCCCGCAGAGTGGGGCCGTGCGACCCGAGAATCCGTCGTGCCCAGTCCTGGCTCTCGTCCATCCCCGCCTCCTCGGACGACTGCTCATTTCCTCCAGTATGCGCGCAAATGTGGTCATCACGAGATGTATTTGGTTGCTCCGCAGCATATTTCGTGTATTTGCCCGATTCTCCTTGTGGGCGCCGTCCCGGTTCTCAGGGGAAACGGGAGACAAGTCGCAGTAAGAGGATGTGGGAAAGGCTGACCGAGTGCATCTGATTGACCGTGGCCGCGAGATAGATGTCGCGGTCGGGGACGTGGTACAGGACGGTGCCGAAGGCGCCGGAGTGGCCGATCATGGGCGGGGCCGGTGTGAAGGGGTTCTGCCAGCGGGGCTGCTGGTAGCGCATCATTCCGATTCCGTAGTGGATGGGGACGAAGGGAGAGAACACCGAATGCCACCGGGCGGTCATCTCTGTGATGTATCGGGAGGGGAACAGGTCGCCGGCGATGAAGGCGCGCAGGAAACGTACTTGGTCGGTGACCGTCGAGACCACCGCGCCGTCGGGTGGGAACGAGGCGATCGTCTTCGGGATGTGCAGCGGGATGTGGCCGTGCCGGATTGTGGCGACCTCGTCGTAGCGGTCGAGGGTATGCGGGGTGAACAGCCAGGTGTGTTGTAAATGAAGCGGTTCGAGGATGCGGCGGCGCAGTGCGACCTCGAAACCGCCGGAGGTGGCGACCTCGATGATCCGCCCGAGTAGTTGGTAGTTGGTATCGCAGTACTGTGCCCGGCCCGGCGTCGACGGGGCGAACCGGCTCGGCATGTTCCTGGCTGTCTCGAGGTAGTCCTCGAAGGTGCGCGCGATATCGACGCGGAGCATCTCCTCTGCCATCGTGGTGCCGTCGGGTCTTTTCTGTTCGTAGTAATCCGGAATGCCGGAAGTTTGGGTCAGTAGTTCGCGGACCGTGATCGCCGGGCCGTGATCGTGGCTGTTGTGCACGACGAGCCCGCGCATCGTGTCCAGGCCGAGGATGTCCGCTGCGCGGGTGTCGAGGGTGAGTGCTCCCTCGTCGCGGAGCTGCATGATCATCGCGGCGGTGTAGAGCTTGGTGATGCTGGCGATGAAATACGGCTGGTCGGTGTTGCCGTAGCCCCAGGTGAATCCGGTGGACGGCTGCTCGATGGCGGCGCTGAAATCCGATACTGCCGATTTGGTGGCGTAACGCGCCGCGATCCGATCGAGTTGGGTGGGCAGGGGCGTGCTCATGGGGTGATCCGATCCAGTCGTTGCTGCGCGGCGTCGAGCCAGGCGATTTCGGCCTTGGCCATGGTTATTCCGTAATCGAGCGTGGTGAGTCGGAGTGCCTGACCGATATCGGCCGGTTCGCCGGGGACCGAAATCGCTTCCAGCGTTGCCAGATTCTCGCTCAGTTCCTGTCGCCGGGCAGAGAGGAGTTCACGGATCCGCTCGGGCGGCAACCTGTCGGCGAAGAACAACCGCACCAGGAACGGATCCCGCGTCGGCGGGGTGCGCAGCGGTGAGGCGAGCCAGGAGTCGAGTTCGGCCGAGCCGAGGTCGGTGACGCTGTGGACGTGCATATTCGGCCGCTCCTCCTGCACGACTGTGCGGCGGGAGGCCAGTCCGCTGTCGACCAGATCGGCGAGAGTGCGATACACCTGCGACTGATCCGATGTCCAGAAGTGCGCAACGCTTGCGTCGATCACCTTTTTCAGCTCGTAGCCGCTCATCGGCTTGATGGAAAGGAGTCCGAGGATTGCGTGCCGCAGGGACATTTCTAGATGTTAGCGCACATATATGTGCTGTCCTATATGGCGGCTGTGGTTCGGACTCTCAGCCGAGGTCGAGGGATGCGGTGACGGCGTCTCCGTCGACCGTCGTGGTGGCGCCACCGAGTAGTTTGCGCGCTGCCGCGTTGTCGACGGTGGTCACGGCGATGAGACGCTGCGCGCCTATCCCGGAGGCGAGTTCACGCAGCCGTTCGGCGACCGCCGCGCCTACCCGGCGCCCGCGATGCGATCGGCCGATCCAGATGCCTGCCTCCAGACCCTCGTGGTTCGGCTCCAACCGGGCGGCTCCGACGATCAACCCGTCGACCGAGATCAGATATGTGTACTCCGTCGGCTCGCCGGCGCGCAGTGCCCTGCCGCGATGGAATTCGAGAAATGCCTGCTTGCGCTGGTGCGTCCAACCCGGCTCGTCAGCCACCGGCGGCATCACCTCCAGCGGGTCCGCATCGCGGACCGCCGCGTCGAGCAGGAAGCCGAGATTGTCCTCGGTGAGTGGCACGAGTTCGACCGGTTCGGAGTACACGGCGTGGAGCCTGCCAGCGCGAGCAGTCCTGCTCAATGGTATTTCGCTGCTCACTGCCGCCCGAGCCTCGGTGGCGGGCGGCGCTGTCAGTGGGTCGGGGGCTGGCCGAGTGAACGCAGATAGATGAGGGTCGCTTGGACTCGGCGGTCGCCGTCATGGAGAGGGAGCTTCGCGAAGATGGCGCCGATGTGTTTGCGTACGGCGGCTTCCGAAACGGTCAGGATCTCCGCGATCCCGGAATTCGTGCGACCCTCCGCGACCAGCGCGAGCACTTCCCGTTCTCGGGCGGTCAGGTCGGCCAGCGTTGTGCGGTGCCGGCCGGATTTGACGAGGGCCCGGACGACTTCGGGATCGACGATCGTTTCACCCGCGGCGACCCGGGCCACGGTGTCGAGAAATTGCCGGACATGGCCGACGCGTTCCTTCAACAGGTAACCCACACCGGCAGTCGAATCGTCGCCGAGAAGGTCGTCCAGATAGGCGACCGAAACGTACTGTGACAGCACGACTATCGGCAGGCGCGGATCGCCGCGTCGTAGTTCGGCCGCGGCGCGGAGTCCGTCGTCGGTGCCGTTCGGCGGCATCCGCACATCGGTGATCACCAGATCCGGCGTGTAGGCCGCACAGGCGTGAACCAGTCCCGGCGCGTCGCCGACGGCCGCGCTCAACTCGTGTCCGGCCGAGGTGAGTACGCTCTCCAGCCCGGCCCGCAACAGGGGGCTGTCCTCGGCCAGCACGATTCGCAGTCGGGCGGGTGGGGTTGTCACACTGAGCACTCCATCCGGATGGTTGTCGGGCCGCCGGGCGGGCTGGTCACCGTCAGCTGTCCGTCCAGGGCCGCGAGGCGGCGTTGCAGCCGGTCGAGGCCGTGACCGTCGACGATGCGCGCACCGCCCGGACCGTCGTCGGTGACGTTCAGTATCCACCGTGAACCGCTGCGGCTGCCGCGCACATCGACGCGGGTCGCCGCGGTATGCCGGGCGACATTGGTGAGGCATTCGGCAGCGAGTACATAGGACATATGCTCGACCGCCGGTGGCAGCCGGTTACCGGAGTCGAGGTCGAGATGGATATCCAGCGGGAGATCGGCAGCGAGGTCGGTCAAGGCCGGTTCGAGTCCGCGTTCGGACAGCACCCGAGGTGAGAAACCGCGCAGGACCGCCCGCAGCTCGCTCAAGGTTTCGTCGACCTGCCGGTGCGCTTCGGCGGCGAGGCGGCCGGCGGGGCCGTTCGCATCCTGCGATTCGGTGAGCCCCAGTGTCATCGACAAGGCGACGAGCCGGTGCTGGACTCGATCGTGCAGTTCGGATTCGAGGAGTTCACGTTCGAAACCCTCCGCTTCCAGCAGGGCAGAGCGGGAGCTCTCGATGCGCACGGCTTCGTGCCGCCAACGGTCGGTTTCGGGGGTGAGCAGGCTCCGCGCCAGCAGTGCCTCGAGTGCCGACCAGACGCCGGTGAGTACCAGCAGCAGGATCGTGGCGAGCACGCCGGCGCCGGCGGCGGTCCAGGCCTGCGTGCTCTCGTCGATCACCCAGGGGCCGAGGTCGAAGTAGTCGTCGCGGACGATCAGCGGCGCGGCGAGCAGCACGGCGGCGACGGAGAATCCCAGGGCTACCAGGCAGAACACGGTGCCACCGAACACAGCGGTGGCGACGATATAGGTGACGTGCCGGAGTGTGGGCACACGGTGGGCGGCGCTCGCCTCCCGCACCCGGGCATCGGCGCGGATGGCGGTATCGGGATCGATCAGACGCAGCCGCGTGCACTGCATCCGCAGCATCGGCTCCCACAGGGCGGTGCGCAGCGAGCGGGTCAGGCCGAGCAGTACCACCGGTACGAAACCGAGCACGGTCAGCGCCGACAGGACACCGCCGCACACCACGGAGAGCAGCGCACGCCACGGCCATCGGGAGATCAGGAAGCGCGGGCCGGTCCGCAGCGCGGAACCCACTGCCGTCACCGTCCGGCCCCTGCCGCCGGCGCGTTCCGTGGACTGCCGAGCCGCGTCGTCACGACGATCCACGCGACCACGGGCAAATACGCTGCGCACATCAGCAGAGTAGTGGTGGCCCCCGAGGGGCCGGCGTTGCCGACGAACAGTTCGAGACCTGCCGCGATCACGAGATTGCTGCCGCCGTGGAGTATCGCGGGCGGCCACACCGAACCACTACGTGCCCACAACCAGCCGATCACGAACTCCAATTCGATCGACAGCGGCAGCCACATCAGCATGGCGACGAACGCGTCGGCGGCCGAACCGCCCGCACCCAGATAACCCACCCACGGCAGCGGCCAATGCCACACACCCCAGATCAGACCGGTGGCGAAGGTGGTGGCCACGGGGCGGCCGGGCAGAAGCCGGTCGCGAAGGTAGGTGGTCCAGCCGAATTCCTCGCCGAAGAAGATCGGGGCCGCCACCACCGGGATCAGAGGCGCGAGCACCAGGAACAGCGCGGTACCGGAACCGAAGTCGCGTAACTCGGGACGCCATACACCCAGCAGTGCCGAAAGCGCGAGCGCGGCGGCGAGAACGGCGATCGGTAGCAGGGCCGCGATCAGATACCACCGCCACTGCGTGCCGCACCGCGGCCGCAGACCGGAATCGGCGAAACCTTCGCGGGTGACCCACCGGCGGGTGATGAACGCGGCGAAGGCGGGCGCGACGAATGCGCCGGTCATCAGTTGGACGACCGGATCGTCGAGGGAGTACCCGGCCGCTCCGGCCAGTCCCCAGGGGATCCATGCCCCCGCGAAGGCGAGCAGCAGGAACCAGAGGATGCCTTTCCGTCGCGTTACGGTACTGCGCCCGAACGGGTCTCGGTCGGTCAACGCTGAAGTCATGCCTCGATTACACGGTGGCCGGCGCGCGAAGTCGGTGGTGAAAGGGACCGTTTCATGGTCGCGTACGCGCTACCGCACAACTGCTACCGAACAGGCCGCAGCAGTGCCGCACGAAGGAGTGCGCGGATGTGTTCCGGGTCGACGCTCCGGTCGCCGAGAAGGATCGCCGCACACAATCCGTCGGTGAGTGCGACGAAAGCCTCGATGACGTCCGGGTCGTCGGATTGGGTCCGGGCAAGTTCCGCGACGCTGTCGCGCCAGCTGCGCGCCGCGGGGCGCAGTGCGGGCCGGCGAGCCGCCAGGGTGGAGAGTTCCCGTTCGGCGAGCGCGCGCTCACGGCCCGGGCCCGCGGATTCGGCGATGAGCCGGGCGAGCCCGTCCACCGGGTCCTCGGCAGTGTCGACGAGTTGGCGGATGCGCTGCGTATAAGCCTCTGTGACGCTGGTCAGCGCGGCGACCAGAAGTTCGTCCAGGGTGGCGAAGTAGTAGAGGGTCAGGCTGGTGGTGATGCCGGCTTCCTTGGCGACGGTTCGGTGCGTGACGCCCGCGGCGCCGTCGCGGTGCACGATCGTGAGTGTTGCCTCGATGATCTGAGCTCGGCGGCGGCGGCCGCGTAGTTTGCGGCCGTCCACCGTGTCGGGTTCGGTCATCGTGTTCCTCTCACCGGTCGTCGCCGCTGCCGTGGGTCGAGGTTATCGGTTCCGTTTGCTGGTCGGTGGTGCCGATCGGGCGGAGATGGCGCAGCATGCGGAAGCAGACGACGGATGCGCCGGCGACGGCGAGACCCGCGGCGAGCGCGGCGATCTCGAGCCCGCCCGTGAATGCCTCCTGGGCGTGCCGAAGCGCTTGTGCCGGTAGCTGTTCCGCTACCGATACTGCTCCGGGGAGGCCGTCGTTGTAGGACTCGGCCACCGCCGGCGCCGCGCCGGCCGGGGCCTCCGCCACGGTCCGGTAGACAGCTGTGGTGAGGCTCCCCAGCAGCGCGACTCCGGCCGCGATCCCCAGTTCCTGCACCGTCTCCGACAGCGCCGCGGCCGAACCGGACTTTTCCGAGGGTGCCGCGCTCACGACGATATCGGTGCCGAGCGCGGCGATGACCCCCAACCCGAGATAGACGAACGCGAAGCCGGAGACAACCGCGGCCGTACTGTCCGTACCGGCAAGGGCGAGCAGAGCGTAGCCGATCAACGACAGCGCCAGGGTGCCCGTCATGACGATGCCGGGCGATACGCGACCGGCGAGCGCCGGGGCGCCGACCCCGCCGATCAGCATTGCCAGGGCCGGCGGGCCCATCCACAGTCCGGCCGCCAATGGCGAGAGTCCGTCGACGAACTGCAGATACTGCGTGACCAGATACATCACCCCTCCGAAACCGGCAAGGCCGATCAGCAGAACGGCCAGGGCAGCGGAGAACGTCCGGTCGGTGAAGAGCCTGATGTCCAGCAGCGGCTCCCGGAGGCGCAGTTGACGGCGGATGAAGGCAACAGCCGCGGCCGTCCCCAGCGCGGCGGCGGCCAGCGCCTGGGCGTCGATACCGTGCGCGGCGGCGTGCTTGATCGAAAAGACGGCCGGGAGTATCGCTGCCAGGGAGAGTGCGACGCTCCACAGATCGAGCCCGGAAGTATCGCTCCGATATTCCGGCAGCAGTGCCGGCGCCGCCACCAGTGTCGCCACGCTGACCGGCACTGCGATCAAGAAGACTGCACCCCACCAGAAATGGTCGACCAGGAGACCGCCCACGATCGGTCCCGCCGCCATACCCAGCGCGAACATCGTGGCCCACAGACCGATCGCCGCGGCCCGCTGCCGGGCGTCGGCGAACATATTGCTGATCAGGGAGAGGGTGGACGGCATCAGCGTCGCCCCGGCCACGCCGAGTAGCGCCCGCGCGGCGATCAGCCACAGGGCGCTCGGTGCGAACGCGGCGAAGACCGAGGCGGCGCCGAATGCCGCCGTGCCGATCATCAGCAGGCGCCGGCGCCCGATCCGGTCGCCCAGGGTTCCCATCGTGATCAGGAAGCCGGCGATGAGGAATCCGTAGGCGTCCATGATCCACAACGTCTCTGTCGCGGTCGGGTGGAGATCTGCGGTCAAGCTCGGAACAACGAGGTAGAGCGCGGTGACATCGAGACCCAGCAGCATGGTCGGCAACATCAGCACCGCGAGGCCCGCCCACTGTCGCCGCCCGGGAATGGGCGCCGGTTGTGTGTCCATCTCCGACTCCGATCTAGTTGAACGTACGTACTATTTGTACCATCGTTCAAAATATTCGCGAAGCGGCGGCGACGAGGCGCCGGAACGGCAGTCCGGCGCGCTCGGTTCCGGGCGATTGGGGCTAGGTGGCCGTTTCGTCGGCGAGGCGTTGGAGGTAGGTGGCGAAACGATGCCGGTCGTCGGCGGGCCAAGTGGCGGTGAGGCGGTCGAAGCAATCGCGTTGCCAGGCGTGCGCCGTGGCCAGGAGGTGTTCGCCGGATTCTGTGGGTTCGAGGATGACGCGACGGCGGTCCTGCGGTGAGGTGGCGCGGGTGAGGTGGCCGGCCGTTGTGGCGTCGCGGACCATGCGGCTGGCGCCGGAATGGTCGATCCCGAGCTGGGTCGCGATATCGGTGACCGTGGCCTCCTCGCGGATGCGCAGGGCCGCGGCGACGGCTTCGAGGACCTGGATGTGCTGGATCCGGCCGGTATCGGCGGGCGGGGTGGCGTGTTCGTCGAAAACTCGGCCGCTCCAGCGGCGAGACCAGAAGCGGACCAGGCGGAACAGGGCCGGTCCGCCGTCGGCCGGGGTGGGGTCGGGGGTGTCATACACGCTCGACATTGTATGCGTTACGCATCTATATTTACATGTGAAACGCATACAACTGGACCTCGGAAGGGGTTGGTATGGCCATCGTGCTGAACCACACGATCGTTCCTGCGGTCGACAAGCGGGCGTCGGCGTCGTTTTTCGCCGAACTGATGGGGCTGTCGGTATCTCCACCGGCCGGGCCGTTCGTTCCGGTGCGGGTGAACGACGACCTGACCTTCGACTTCGGCGACCGCGGGCAGGTCGAACCGGGGCACTACGCGTTTCTGGTGGACGATGCCACCTTCGACGCGGTTCTGGGCCGGCTCGCGCAACGGCCCGCCGTCGACTACGGATCGGGACCGGAGAACGGCTGGGATCGCCGGATCAATCGATTGTCCGGTGGCCGAGGGGTTTACGTCCGCGACCCCGCTGGTCACAGTTACGAACTCTTCACCGCGGTTCCCGATGTGTCGGGCTGAAGTGGAGTTGCGGTATTGTAGTGACCAAAATTGAGTAACTGGTCACTACGAAGGGTGAACCCGGATGCCACGCCCGCTCGTGCCCGACCGCCGAGGCAGGATTCTGGCCGCGGCGGCCGAACTGATCGTCGAATCCGGTTGGCCCGCCGCCACGGTCGCGCAGATCGCCGAACGAGCCGGCATCGGCAAGGGCGCGGTCTACCGCGAATTCGACGGCAAGCAGGAAATCCTGGCCGCGGTACTCAACCGCAGCATGCGCCGGATGACCGCGCAGGTGCACCGGCGAGTGATGGACGCCGATCACCTGGTGGACCTGCCCGCCGTGTACCGGTTCGGCGTGGAAGCGCTGCTGTCGGAGCCGCTGATGCGAGCGCTGTACCTGGGTGATGATTCGGTCCTCGGTGACCACGTCCGTGCGGTCGGCGACCGGCGCTATTCGGTCCGGATGGACTGGCTCGTCGACTACATCGAAAAACTGCAGCAGGCGGGGGTGATCGCGAGCGACATTGCGAGCGAGGACATCACCCGCATGCTGAGCGTTTTCACCATCGGCCTGGTCAACGCGCCCGGGACCCTCGGCACCGGGACGGCGGAGACACTCGCGGACACGGTCGCCCTCTTCGCCCATCTGGTGGGCGCCGGTCTGCGCGGTCCCGGGCCGGTGGACGCTCCCGCCGCCCGGCAGGCCCAGATAGCGCTGCTGGAACAGCTGTCGGATCAACTCACCCAACTCGAGGAGCCGGTATGACCTCCGCGTTCGAACGCTGCACCGACTTGACGATCGGCGGTGGACCCATCCGGCACTACCGATCGGGTGACGAGGGCCCGCCCGTGCTGTTGCTGCACGGCGGAATGATGGATACCGCCGAAGGGGTCTGGCGCGATATCGCGCACCGGATGGCCGCGAAATACCAGGTGCACGCCATCGATCTCCCACGGCACGGGGCCAGCAGGCCGTGGCCGGGCCGCCTGGACCGGGAATTCTTCGATCGTTTCCTCGACGATCTCTTCGACCGTCTCGAATTGCCACCCACCGCCGTCATCGGGTTGTCCCTCGGCGGCGGAATCGGAATAGGCTACGCGCTGCGCAATCCGGGCCGGGTCTCGGCGCTGATCGCGATCGGGCCCGGCGGAATAGGTGCGAAACGCCGGGCCCAGTTCTTCACCTGGGCGGTGATGCGAACACCGGGCGTTCTGAAACTCACCAGCAAGTACCTGGCCCGCAGCCCCGAAGCGGTCCGGCGGTCGATGATTGCCGGCCTGACCGCCGGCGCCGATACCCGCGACTTCGACACCATCCTGGATCTGGTCCGAGCCGAAGCGCGGGCCAAGGCGCGGTACGGCGAACCGGCACTGGATGACTGGATGGCCGACGCCTATGGTCCTCGGCGGATGCGTTTGGACTATCTCACCGAACTCGACCGGCTCGCGGTGCCCAGCCTCTGGATCCGCGGCGAGAACGATCCACTCGTGGGGCACTCGGAACTCGCCGCCGCCGCGGCAGCGGCACCAGGCGGCCGGTTCGTCACGATTCCCGATGCGGGGCATATCGTCACCTACGATCAGCCGGCCGAATTCTTCCGGCTGGCCGACGAATTCCTCGCCTCCGTTGCCGGGGGTCAGCAGCGCGCCGGGTGAGATATCACGCCTCGATGGCGAGGCGCCGGATCCGGTCGCCGTCGAGTTCGAAACGGTAGTGCACGGTGGCAGTGCCGCCGGGGAAATTCCCGTCCAGGCGAATGAGTACGACCGGATACCGGTCGTCGGCGCTGTGCTGCCCGATCCGTGTGCTGGTGTAGCTGTACTCGGTGGCCGAGTTCCGGAGCCACTCGGTGATCTCGGCGCTGCCTTCGTAGGTCTTGCCGTCGTCGAGCACGGTGGCGCCGGGAGTGAAAAGTGCGGCCGCATCGGCTGTGCGATGGTCGTCGTGGGCGTCGAGGTAGGTGACGACCACCTTCGGTAGTCGATCGCTGTCGTACCGGTCGAAGTTCTCGCTCATCGTATTTCCTTTCGTGATGGGGTATGGCTCGTGGCGGTGGTCGCGGATCAGATCGTTCGGATGGTGCCGCCATCGACCACGATGTCGGCGCCGAGAATGCCGGATCCCTGCTCGGAGACGAGAAAAGCGACGGTATCGGCGATTTCGTCCGGTGTGGCGAATCGGCCGAGCGGGACGCCGCCGAGCCCGTCGAGAAGGGAATTGCGTGCGGCGTCGGTGTCCCCGTCGAAGCGGACGGCGAGGCGCCGGACGAGTGCGTCGGCGGCTTCGGTCTGGATGCCGCCCGGAGAGACGGTGTTCACGCGGATCCCGTGCGGTGCGAGCTGATTGGCCAGCCCCTTGCTGTACGCGCGTAGCGCGGCCTTCGCGGCCGCATAGGCGAGGGTGCCGTCCCACAGGGGCATCCGTGCCTGGATCGACGAGATATGCACGATCGCGCCGCCGCCGGCCTCGATCATCGCGGGAACGAGCGCGCGGTCCAGGCGGACGGCGGCCAGGAGGTTGAGGTTCAACTCGCGTGCCCATTCCTCGTCGTCGAGTGCGGCGAACCCGCCCGCCGGTGCGCTGGAGCCGCCGGCGACGTGTACCACGAGGTCCGGGGTTCGGCCGGTGAGCACCGTTTCGGCGATTTCGCGTGCCGCGACGGGATCGGTCAGGTCGGCCGTGACCAGGTCGAGGTCCGGGTGTGCCGTCTCGGTAGGGCGGCGGGCGATGACTGTGACGTCGGTACCGGCGGCGCGGAGTCGCTCCGCGATCGCGGCCCCGGCTCCTCGGGTGCCGCCGGTGACCACGGCTCGTTTCCTCGTCGTCGTATCCGGCCCGGCCTCGCGAGTGGATTCTATTTTGAAAGTAACCATGGATGCTAGATTAGCAGTGACCGGTGACGACTTCGCGCTCCGGACTGCCGAGGAGGTGTCGATGCCCGCACGTATCCGAATCGAAGACCGGGAATGCCCGCTGTCGACGGCGGTGTCCTACGTCGGGGAGTGGTGGACGATCCTGATCCTGCACGACTGCTTCGACGGCTACACCCGCTTCGACCAGTATCTGGAAAACATCGGCCTGTCTTCCAGCATGCTCACGACGCGACTGAAAACCCTCGTCGACCGGGGCATTCTCGAAAAGCGGGCGTATCAGGAGCGTCCGGTGCGCTACGAATACGTGCTGACCGATTTCGGACGGTCGCTGCGCCCGGTTCTCGTCGCACTGGCGGCCTGGCGCAATGCGCAACTCGCTCCCGAGGAACGCGCGATGATTCTGGTGGATTCCGAGACCGGGCAAGAGGTCGAACCCGTCGTCATCGACCCGGAGTCGGGGGGGTCGGTCGCGGATTCACGATTCGTATTCGCGGCAGGTCCCGCGGCCGGTCCGGAGATGCGGGAACGGTACCGCGGCCTGTCCACCGATCAGGCGCACGTGGGCGCATCGAGAGCGGGGTCTCGGGCGGTCCGGGATGTAGAGCTGAGCAGCTCTCGATCCGGCGCTGAGATGCCGTGGCCGGGGGGGGGGGGGGGGGGGGGGGAAACCCCCCCCCCCCCCCCGGGGGGCGGGGGGGCGGCGGGGTCCCCCCGTCGTCGGGGTGCCGGGCCGCCTGGGCGGGGGGGCCCCGCGCGCCCCCCCCCCCCCCCCCCCCCCGGCTCCGATGGAAAGTACCCGTACCCGAAGGGCAATAGCTCCGGTGCGGGCCTTGTGCGTGGGCCTACTCGTTCTCGGCGATGCTCTTCATCGCCTTCCATCCGTGCGTGACGCCGCCACCGGCGCGCAGGGCGGCG
>NZ_JARWOV010000024.1 GCF_029868855.1 Nocardia carnea
ACCAACTGCTCACCCAACTGGGAAGCAGAAACCGTCACCGCGGCCTGACTGACCTGCGGCTGCGCCAGGAACGCCGACTCGATCTCCCCCAGCTCGATCCGCTGACCACGGAACTTCACCTGGAAATCCGTACGCCCCAAATACTCCAGCACCGGCCGGTCGTCGACACGCGTCCACCGCACGAGGTCACCGGTGCGATACATCCGCGCGCCCGAGTCGAACGGACTCGCCACGAACCTGTCGGAGCTGAGATCGGGGCGGGTCACATAGCCCCGGGCGAGCTGGTCGCCCGCGAGATACAGCTCGCCCACGACACCTTCGGGAACCGGCCGCAACCGGCCGTCGAGCACGTACACACGCGAATTCCACTGCGGCACACCGATCGGCACACTCCCGGACTCCGCACCCGTGGCCTGCCAGTAGGTGATCGACACCGCAGCCTCGGTCGGACCGTACAAGTTGTGGACCGCAGCATCGGAGATCGCGTGCATCGCCGTAACCGTCTCCGGCGGCAACGCTTCACCGATCACGAACACATGCCGCAAAGTCGGGATAGATCCGGGTGCCGTATGCGCGGCGAACACCGTCAACATCGACGGCACGAAGTCGGTGACGGTGACCTGCTGTTCGGCGATCACCCGCGCCAGATATTCGGGGTCGCGATGACCGTCCGGGATTGCCACCACCAAGTGGGCGCCCGCAGCCAACGGCAGGAAGTAACCCCACAGCGAGACGTCGAACGTGGTCGCGGTCTTCTGCAGGTAGACGTCCCCCGCATCCATCGGATATTCCGCCAGCATCCACGCGACCTGGTTCGCGATGGCCGAATGCGGCACCGCCACACCCTTCGGACGACCCGTCGAACCCGACGTGAAAATCACATACGCCGTATTCGAGGACCGCACCGGCGCAAGCCGATCCGCATCGGTCACCGGCGCATCATCGAAACCGCTGGTATCGAGAGTGTCCAGCGCCAGCACCGGCACACCCGCAAGCACACCCACACTGTCGTGGGCAACAACACAGTCACCGCCGGCGGCACCGCCACGGCCGACGCCGGCACCATCTACCGGTTCGACGCCGACCGACCCGGCATCGGCGATGGTCGACAGCAGGCACACCGGACCCGCGGTATCCAAGATGTAACCGATCCGCTCGGCCGGATGCGACGGATCCAACGGCACATACGCACCACCAGCAGCAACCACCGCATACATACCGACAACGAGGTCCAGCGACCGAGACGCAAGCAAACCGACCAACGACTCCGGACCCACCCCCTGCGCGACCAGATACCGCGCAAGCCGGTTCACCCGACCCGCGAACTCGCCATAGGACAGACTCGTCCCCTCGAACGACACCGCCACCCGATCCGGATACGCAGCAACCGCCCGCTCGAACCCGTCCAGCAACAACCGCTCCGGCAACGCATGCTCGGTCGCATTCCACTCCGCCAGCACCCGGGCACGCTCGACCGGAGCCAGGATCTCCAGATCACCCACCGGCAC
>NZ_JARWOV010000025.1 GCF_029868855.1 Nocardia carnea
TGCGTGTTGGGGGGCTGGGGCGGGGGGCGGGGGGGGCGGCGCCCTCGCGGGGGGGGGGGGCCGCGCCCTCTGGCTCCCCCCCCCCCCCCCCCCCCCGTGGCCGGGGCGTCAGCGGCCGCGCCGCGCGAACGACCCGATGGCCGACGCGTCGCCGATCGCTGCGGAAAATCCGCCGCAATGGCTGCCGCGCCCCTCCCCTCGGGGCCGGTCAGACGGTGTGCAGTGCGTCCCGCAGCACCGAGACGGCCTGGGCGACCGCGGCCTTGGCGGCCTCGGTGCCGTGCATCGAGTTGACCATGACGAAGTCGTGGACGATCCCGCCGTAACGGGTCTGGATCACCGGTACTCCCGCGTCCCGGAGTTTGCCCGCGAACGCTTCACCCTCGTCGCGCAACACATCGGCCTCAGCGGTGATCACCAGTGCGGGCGGCAACCCGGTGAGCTGCTCGCGGGTGGCCCGTAGCGGGGATGCGGTGATCTGTGCGCGATCGGCTGCGCTGGTCGTGTACTGGTCCCAGAACCATTGCATGCCCTCGCGGGTGAGGAAATAGCCCTCGGCGAACTGCCGGTAGGAGCCGGTATCGAAGGCGGCATCGGTGACCGGATAGAAAAGAACCTGCTGGACGAAGGAGATATCGCCGCGTTCCTTGGCCATCAGTGTCAGCGCGATGGCCATATTGCCGCCTACGGAATCGCCCGCGACGGCCATCCGCGCCGGATCCAGCCCCTTGTCCGCGCCGTGCTCGCGCACCCACTGGGTCACCCGGTAGGACTGTTCGTTGGCGACCGGATAACGCACGTCGGGGGAGCGGTCGTATTCCGGGAAGACGACGGCCGCGCCGACCCCGACGGCGAGGTCGCGCACCAGCCGGTCGTGGGTGTGGGCGTCGCCGAAAACCCATCCCGCGCCGTGGGTGTAGACGATCACGGGCAGCGGGCCGGAAGTGCCGGGCGGGGTGACGATCCGCGCGCGTACCGAGCCGGTGGGTCCGCCTTCCACGGTGATCCACTCCTCGTCGACCTCGGGCTTGTCGATGGGCGCATCCTGGACCGAATCCACCGCCTTCCGCCCTTCTTCCGGCGGCAATTGGTAGAGGAACGGAGGTTGTGAGGTCGCGTCGACGAACTCCTGGGCGGCCTGCTCCAGGGAGATGTTGTGCGGATTGCCGGTCATTGTCGGTCTACCTTTCGAGAGTGGGTCGGGTGTGGTGCGGTGCCGGGGGAGGGGAGCTCAGGCGATTTCGCCGAGTGCGCCGGTGATGACCCGGACGACCTCGTCGGGATGGGTGTGCATGACCAGATGCGGCGCATCGATCTCCACGACCTCCCGTAGCGCGGCACGCCGATACCCGAATCGCTCGACCTCGGGATTGATGGTGTGGTCGGCCGCGGAGACAATGCCCCAGCCCGGCGTGGTCTTCCAGGCCGCGACAGCGGCGGGCTCACCGAAGGCGGCCGCCGACAGCGGCCGCTGGGAGACCGCCAGGGCCTGTGCAGTCAGGGGGTCGAGGCCCGCCGCGAAAACGGCCGGGAAGGCCGCGGGATCTACCCATACATCGGTGCCCGATTGGCCGGCCCCGGTGGAATAGGGCGTGTAGACGAGGTGCGCGGCCAGATCGGAATCCGGGAACCCGCCCTGCAATTGTCCGAGACTCTCGCCTTCTTCCAGCGCGTAACCGGAGACGTAGACCAGCCCGGCGACATTGTCCGACACTCCGGCGACCGTGATGACCGCGCCGCCGTAGGAGTGCCCGGCCAGCAGCACCGGGCCGTCGATCCGCTCGACGAAGGACGCTACGTAGGCCGCGTCGGCGGCCAGACTACGCCCGGCCACCGGAGGCGCGGCGACCCGATGGCCGGCCGCCAGCAACCGTTCGGTGACCGGCTGCCAGCTGGACGCGTCGGCGAACGCGCCGTGAACGAGAACGATGGTCGGTGCGGGGGACATCGGAAGCTCTTCTCTGTCGCTGTCGGCGGCGCCGTTCAGGGCGCCCGACAACAGCATCGTCGGGGCAACCTCGTTCGCGCCCCCCGTTACCGGCCGTGAAACCCCCCGATCAGGACGCGGCGGCGGATATCACGTCCGCGGTGGGCCTGCCCGTCCCGGTGGAGCGGAACCGCTGCTGATATTTGCGCGGTGAGATACCGAGCCGGGCCACGAACGCCCGCCGCAGCGCTTCGCTGTTGCCGTAACCGGCCGCCATCGCGGCCTCGGTCACGCTGTGGCCCGCGTGCAACAAATCGCGCGCGACGCCGAATCGGATGAAGGCGACGTACTCGGCGGGTGAGTGCTGGAGTTCGGCGCGGAACAGCCGGGTGAGGTGCCGGATGCTGACTCCGGCGTGGTCGGCGAGTGTCGCGACGGTATGCGAGTACGCGGGGTCCGCACAGATCAGATCGACCACCTTGCGCACCAGCGGACTGCGGGCCACTGGCCCGTTCAGTGATGCCGAGAACTGTGATTGGCCGCCGGCGCGCTGCATGTAGACCACCATCAGCTGGGCGACCCTGCGGGCGATATCCGCGCCGTGGTCCTCCTCGACGATCGCCAGGGCGAGGTCGATTCCCGCCGCGACACCGGCCGAGCTGTACAGATTGCCGTCCCGCACGAAGATCGCATCGGGTTCCACCACGGCGGCGGGGTAGCGACGGGTGAGGTCGGCGGCGAACTTCCAATGCGTGGTCGCGCGGCGGCCGTCCAGGAAGCCGAGCTCGGCGAGCACGAAGGCGCCGCTGCAGATCGAGGCGATGCGCCGGGAATGCCAGGCCAGGTGCCGTGCGGCCGCGGTCACCTCGGGTGTGACGAATGTCGAGGGCGGCAGTTCGCTGCCGGGGATCACGACGGTGTCGAACCGGCCCGCGTCGGCGGCCGCCGCGCTCACCTCGATACGCGCGCCGATCGAGGTCTGCACACCCTTGCCGTCGGGCGAGACCAGCACCACCTCGTATCCGGATATCGCCTGGTTGGCCTCGACGAACACTTCCGCCGGGCCCACGAAGTCGAGCGCTTTCACGCCGTCGAAGACCAGGATGCAGATACGCCTGGGGGGTGCTTCCCCACTGTCGGAGACCATGGCGAGAGTATTATGGAGCCACGCCTCCAGAACAAGCGGTGTGGGGGATCTCGCAGGACGATTGGTACGGTGAGCGAATGGGACGGCCACGACAGTTCGACGAGCCGCGCCTGTTGGACGCCGCTACAGAACTGTTCTGGTCGCGGGGATTCGACGATACGTCGGTGGGGGATGTCTCGGCGGCGACCGGTGTCGGCAACGGCAGTATCTATGCCGCGTACGGCAGCAAGCGGGGACTGTTCCTCGCGGCCTTCGAGGGCTACTGCGATCGGCGCGCCCGATTCGTACGCGATGTCGTGGTCGCCGCCCCCGGCTCCGCCCGCGACGCGATCCGCGCATTACTGCGCGCGGTGATCGACGATTGTGCCGCGCAACCGGATCGGCGCGGATGCCTGATGCTCAACAGCATCGCCCAGCTGGGGCAGCGGATACCGGAGGTCCTCGTCATCGGCCGGCGGACGACAGCGGCCATGGAACAGGGTGTGGCCGACGGGCTGGCCACTCGCCGGGATGCCGGCATCGATCCGGCCTCTCTCTCGGCGCACAGTGCGGGTGTTGTGGTGATGGCCCAGGGACTCATCCAGCTCAGCCGCCTCGGGACACCCACCGAGCGCCTACGAGAAATCGCCGACCTGTCCGGCGAATCGCTGCTGGGCGCCTCGGTCGGATAACCGCTCGACCGGCATGCCGGGATCGGGTGGGCGCCGGTGTTTTCGCCGTGCACGCAGGCAACCACGGGGTGTGCCGGGTCCGCAGGGGCCGAGCACACCCCGGCTTACCGGTTCAGGCGCTGTCCTCCCGCGCCAGTAGTGTCAGGATCGCCGCGGCCATAGTGGCCGGATCGCCGTCCTCCGGACGTAACACCAGGGCAGGGGTCTCGGGCGCCTCGTACGGGTCGTCGATACCGGTGAACCCCCGGACCTCGCCCGCCCGCGCCTTCGCGTACAGGCCCTTGGGGTCACGCGCCTCGCATACCTCGAGCGGAGTGTCGACAAAGATCTCCAGGAACGGGATACCGGCGGCCGCGTGTACCGCGCGTGCCCGTTCCCGGTCGTCGCGATAAGGGCTGATCAGCGAAACGATCGCGACAGTGCCCGATTCGGCGAACAATCGTGCCACCTCGCCGACCCGGCGGATGTTCTCGGTCCGGTCGGCAGCGGTGAAGCCCAGATCGGCGTTGAGACCGTGCCGCAGGTTGTCACCGTCGAGCAGGAACGCCGGCCGTCCGGCCGCCACCAGACGCCGTTCGAGCTCCACGGCCACCGAGGACTTACCCGATCCGGAGAGGCCGGTCAGCCAGACGGTGAGGCCCCGGGTGGCGCGCTCGGTCCGGCCGACCGCACTGGAATGCCAGACCACCCGCGAGGAGGGCAGGCTGGGTCCGGTGATCATCCCGCCACCGACGGTATCGCCGGTGGTCTCGTCGATGAGCAGGAAACTGCCGGTGGTCCGGTTGCGCCGGTAGGAATCGAACTGCAGCGCCTGGCGGGTGCGCAACTGGACCCGGCCGATCTCGTTGAGCGCGAGTACGGTCGCGTTCTCGTCGCGGTGCAGGGTGTTCACATCGAGGCGGTAGTCGAGCGAACGGATCTCGGCGGGCACGCTGCGTGTTGTGTGCCGGACGGTGTAGCTCGTGCCCGGGCGCATCTCGGTTTCGTCGCTGAACCAGCAGACCATCGCGTCCAGATCGCGGCCGGCATGCGGCCGGTTCGCGGGCCGGCACAGCATATCGCCGCGGCCGATATCGAGTTGGTCGGCGAGCGTGACCGTCACCGCCTGGGGCGGGAACGCCTCGGTGAGCGGAACCCCGCCGGGGCCCCAGATACCGGTCACCGTCGTGGTGAGACCGGACGGCAGGACCGTGATCTCGTCCCCCGCGGCCCAGACACCGCTGGCGACGGTACCGGCGTAGCCGCGAAAATCCGGTGTGTGGCTGCGGATCACGTACTGCACCGGCAGCCGGGCGTCGATGAGGTTGCGGTCCGAGGCGATATGTACCTCCTCGAGATGGTGCAGCAGCGGAGTGCCCTCGTACCACTCCATGCTGGTGCTGCGGTGCACGATATTGTCGCCGTGTAACGCCGACATCGGGATGAAGGTCAGATCCGCGATGTTCAGCCGCGACGCGAAACCGGCGAATTCCTCCCGGATCTCGGCGAACCGGTCCGCCGACCACCCCACCAGATCCATCTTGTTGACACACAGCACCAGATGCGGGACACCGAGCAGTGAGGCCAGGAAGGCATGGCGGCGGGTCTGTTCCACCACGCCGTACCGGGCGTCGACCAGGATCAGCGCCAGATCGGCGGTGGAAGCGCCGGTGACCATGTTCCGGGTGTACTGCACATGACCCGGAGTGTCGGCGATGATGAATTTGCGGCGGGGCGTGGCGAAATAGCGGTGGGCGACATCGATGGTGATGCCCTGTTCCCGTTCCGCGCGGAGACCATCGGTGAGCAGGGCGAGGTTCGGATAGTCCTCGCCGCGGTCGCGGCTGGTGCGCTCCACCGCGTCGAGCTGATCGGTGAACAGGGTTTTGGAATCGAACAGCAGCCGGCCGATCAGGGTCGATTTCCCGTCGTCGACGCTACCCGCCGTGGCCAGGCGCAGCAGGGTGCCCATCAGAAGTAACCCTCTCGTTTGCGATCTTCCATACCGGCCTCGGAGATCCGGTCGTCGGCGCGGGTCGCACCGCGTTCGGTGACCCGGGCGGTGGCGACCTCGTCCACCACTTCGGCCGGTGTCGCTGCGGTGGATTCCACACAGCCGGTGCAGGTGGCATCGCCCACGGTGCGGAAGCGGACCAGGGCCTCCCGTGGTTCCTCACCGTCGAGCAGCGTCAGGAACCGGGTGTGGGCCAGCAGCATCCCGTCGCGCTGGACCACCGGGCGGTGATGGGCGTAGTACAGCGACGGCAGCTCGATACCTTCGGCCGCGATATAGCTCCAGATATCGAGCTCGGTCCAGTTGGACAGCGGGAAGACCCGGATATGTTCGCCCGGACGATGTTTGCCGTTGTAGAGATTCCACAGCTCCGGGCGCTGCCGGCGCGGATCCCACTGGCCGTACTCGTCGCGGAAACTGAAGACCCGTTCCTTGGCGCGGGCCTTCTCCTCGTCTCGGCGGGCGCCGCCGAAGACGGCGTCGAACCGGCCCTCGCGCACACTGCGCAGCAGGGTGGCGGTCTGCAACCGGTTGCGACTGGCCCGGGGGCCGGTGTCCTCGGTGACCCGGCCGGCATCGATATCGTCCTGGACCCGGCCGACGAGCAGCCGTAGGCCGTGTTTCGCGACGACTTCGTCGCGGTAGGCGATCACCTCGTCGAAGTTGTGGCCGGTGTCGATGTGCAGGATCGGGAACGGTACCGGGGCCGGCCAGAACGCTTTGGTGGCCAGATGCAGCATCACCACCGAGTCCTTGCCGCCGGAGAACAGGAGAACGGGGCGTTCGAAGGTTGCGGCCACCTCCCGCAGGATGTGGACCGATTCGGCCTCGAGTGCGGCTTGGTGCGAGAGCTCGTAGGTGCCCGCCGCCGACTTCGTGTGCTGGCTCACGCTTAAAAACTAGAACACGTTTCTATGAACGGTCAATGGTGTTGTGGCCGCTGCCCACCCGCGGCCGCGGTGACCGCATCGGCCGCAGCGACCAGAGCGGTGCCGCGACGGGCGATTTCGGCCCCGGTGATCGAGGTGCCCACGTACATGGTGAGCACCAGTTGCTGGCGGCCGTCCGCGTCGTAGGTCGGCGCGGCCAGCAGGCTCACCGGATGCTCCTTACGCGGTCGCAGATCCGCCCCGAGATACACCCGCTCGCCGAGCGTGGTCACCAGTTCCGCGACCGCGGTGCGCAGCTCATCGGGCATTTCGTGGCCGCCGACCCCGGCCAGCATGGAGTACAGTTGCCGGCCCGCGCCGGTCATGCTCTCCACCAGATAGCCGCGCTCGCGGCATTCCGCCACGAGGCGGCGCAGCCGGGTCTCGTCCTGGTTGAGGGGGACCGTCGGCGGGGTCGCGAGCCAGGCGTCGAAGGCGGCGTCGCTGTCCCACAGCACGTACATCAGGCCGACCGGCGGTGCAAAACGATAGGTCGCTCCGACCCGCACCATGGCCGGGCCCGCGCTGTCCAGGACGCTGATCCGTTCGCCGACCACGGCGGACGCGGTGCAGGTGGTGGCATATTTCGCGCTTAGTCGTTCCAGTTCCGGGTGGGCGAGGCCGGCGATGGCGAAACTGTCCTGGGCGACCCGGCCCGCGGCGATGAGCGCGGGGCCCGGACCGTAGTCGCGGGTGCGCGGGTCGCGGGTGAGGTAGCCGGCGGCGGTGAGTTCGGTGAGGATGCCCAGGCAGGTCGGTTTGGCGAGGTCCAGGTCGCGGGCGATTTCCGAGAGCCCGGCGCGGCGTCCGCCCCGCGCGGTGAGGTAGTCGATCACCTGGATCACGCGCTGGGTGGGCGCCGAACGACGCCCCACTTCACGCACCTCCGCCGGGCCCGCTGCCATTGACCACTCCTAGAACAGGTTCTAATCTTCTCGATATAAGAATGTACCAGGGCGGTACATATATGGAACACCGGGAGTATCGTGCTGACTCAGCCGTTCGCGGACGCGATCGCCGCCGCCGAGGAAATCATCAAGAGTGCCCCGCATATCCGCACCGAACAGGATCTGGCCGAGGGCTACGACTACCTGGCCGGCAGTATCCGGGCCGCCATCCAGATGTCGTGGGCCTTCGAGAAGGACTTCCCGTTCTTCGTGAGCTCCACCGGGCCCTATACGAAGATGGGCCTGGACAACCCGGACACCCTCTACTGGCACGCCAATCTGCGCCCCGACGCGGAATACGTGGTCACCGGGACCCGCGGCACCACCCGGGACCTGAGCTTCCAGGTACTCAACGGCAACTACTCGCCGACCGAGGTGCCCGGCGGGGAAACCGCCTTCGACGACCGCTCCATCGATATCGCGGCCGACGGCACCTATGAACTGACGCTGGGACCCGGCACCGGCGGCCGCAACCATATCCAGCTCGCCGCCGATTCGACCATGCTCGCGGTGCGCGAGGTCTTCGGCGATTGGGCGAACGAGAAGGCCGGTACCGTCCGGATCCGCCGGGTCGAGACCGCCGGCACGGCGCCACCCGCGATCACCACCGATCTGATGGCCAAACGGTACGAAGTCGCCGGGAAGATGCTGGTCTCCCGGCTGAAGACCTTCCTGGCCTTCCCCGAGTGGTTCTATCTGAACCTGCCGGTCAACACCATGACCGAACCGCGGCGCACGCCCGGCGGACTGTCCACGCAGTTCTCCTCGGTCGGGCACTACGAACTCACCGGCGATCAGGTCATGATCCTGACCGTGCCGAAATCCGACGCTCCCTACCAGGGCTTCCAGCTCGGCAGTATGTGGTACCTGTCGCTGGACTACATCAACCACCAGACCAGCCTCAACGCCGACCAGGCGCAGGTGGACCCGGACGGCATGATCCGGCTGGTGATCAGCGAACGCGACCCCGGCCTGGTCAACTGGATCGAACGCACCGGCCACGACCGCGCCTATCTGCAGTTCCGCTGGCAGCGGCTGTCCCGCGAACTGAAACCCGAAGACGGGCCGACAGTGGAACTCGTATCGTTCGACGAACTGCCGGACCGGCTGCCCTACTACCAGGAGTCCCGGATCACCCCGCAGGACTGGCAGGCCCGGATCGCCGGCCGGCAGGCCGCGGTGGCGGAAAGGATGCTGGGCTGATGTTGCTGCGCGACAAAGTGGTCGTCGTCTCGGGTATCGGCCCCGGACTCGGCCAGGCCATCGCGGTGCAGAGCGCGAAGGCCGGCGCGAAAGTGGTGCTCGCCTCGCGTACCGAGAAACGGTTGCGCAAGGTCGCCGCCGAAATCGAGGAACTGGGCGGACGCGCGCTGGTGGTGCCCACCGATATCACCGACGACACGGCGGCACAGGAACTCGTACGGGCCACCCAGGACGAATTCGGCCGGGTGGACGCACTGGTGAACAACGCGTTCGCCATGCCGCCGATGGCCGACCTCGCCGATGTGGCGATCGACGACCTGCGCGCCAGTTTCGAAACCAACGTCTTCGCCGCACTACGCCTGACCCGACTGTTCGCGCCGGCCCTCGCCGAACGCAACGGGTCCGTGGTGATGATCAACTCGGCGGTCCTGCGGCACTCCCGGCAACCCTACGGCCCGTACAAGATGACCAAGACCACGTTGCTGGCACTGGCGCAGAGCCTGGCCACCGAGCTGGGACCCCGGGGTATCCGGGTGAATTCGGTGGCGCCGGGCTGGATCTGGGCCGACACCCTGAAATGGTATTTCGACTATCTGGCCAAGGAACGCGGGATCACGGCCGAGGAGGTCTACACGGAGACCGCCGCCGATATCGATCTGCGCCGGCTGCCCGAACCCGACGAAATCGCCGACGCCGTCGTCTTCTTCGCCTCCGAGATGTCCCGGGCCATCACCGGGACCTGTCTCGACGTCAACTGCGGCGAATTCCACCACTGAGGAGAAACCAGAAAATGATCGGCAGGGAAGACGTCGGCACGATCGACGATCTGCACGCCTCGGCCACCAAGGTGATCGGCCTGGACGATTTCGGCGCCGACGACTACCGCACCGGACTGTCGGTACTGCTGGAATCGTTCGAACGCGATGCCGAACTCACCCCGTTCGGCAACAAGGTCAACCGGGCGTTCCTGCGCGGCGCGCTCATCGCCCGCGCGTTGAGCGAAGCCGGCTGGAAACAGTATCCGCAGCACGCCGAGGTCGCGATCGAACGCCCGATCTTCGTCACCGGGCTTCCGCGCTCGGGCACCACGGCCGTGCATCGGCTGCTCACCGCCGATCCCGGACACCAGGGTCTGGAGATGTGGCTCACCGAGATGCCGCAGCCGCGCCCGCCGCGGGAGACCTGGGAGCAGAACCCGGTGTTCCAGCGCCTGCAGGCGGCCTACGAAAAGCACCACGTCGAGCATCCCGAGTTCATGGGCGTGCACCATATCTCGGCCGATCAGGTGGAGGAGTGCTGGCAGCTACTGCGGCAGTCGGCGATGTCGATCTCCTACGAATGCCTGGCCTACCTGCCGCGTTACTCCGAATGGCTGCGCGACCAGGACTGGACCCCTGCCTACGAACGCCACCGCCGGAATCTGCAGCTGATCGGGCTCAACGATCCGGGGCGCCGGTGGGTACTGAAGAATCCGAGCCATCTGTTCGCGCTCGACGCTCTGCTGGCCGTGTACCCCGATGCGCTGATCATCCAGATGCACCGGCAGCCGCGCACCATCGTGGCCTCGGTGTGCAGCCTGAACGAACAGGCCACGGACGGCTGGTCGGAGAAGTTCCGCGGTCCGGTGGTGGGGCAGGCGCAGCTCGAGCTGTGGTCGCGGGGTGCGCGGACGTTCCTCGCCGATCGGGCGAAACATCCCGCCGCGCAATTCTGCGATGTGTACTACGAGGATTTCGTCACCGACCCGCTCGCCACCGTCGAACGGATCTACGCGCATTTCGGAATCGAATTCACCGAGGCGGCACGCACACAGATGGCCGATCTGCACGGTGAATCCACCTCGGGCGCCGCCCGTCCCGCGCACAAGTACGCGCTGGCCGATTTCGGGCTCACTGCAGACCAGGTCGACGACGCGTTCGCTCCCTACCTGGCCCGGCACTATCCGGGCGGTAGCCGCAACTAGCCGAGTGCCGGACAGTGGGAGCCGGACCGGCACTCACTGTCCGGACATCCCGGCCGGGCTCAGGGCACCGCCCGGCTGCGCTGCTCGACCCGGCGATGTTGCGTGACGGGCCGCCGTATCTTCGCGCCCGAGTCTCAGGGCTGGCCGGGTTTCAGCACGATGAACAGGCCGTGGGCCTCGGCGCAGAGCAGGTCACCGTCGTGCAGGGTGGCCTTGATCCATACCTTGCGCCCCTCCTGCCGTTCGCCCCAGGCGTGCAGCTGCAGTTCCTTGTTCAGGGGCGTGATCGCCCGATAGTCGACGGTGAGTGAGGCCGTCCGGGTGACCGACCCGGAATACAGCGAACCGGCCAGACCCATCAGATCGTCGAAGCCCAGCGAGACGTATCCGCCGTGCGCCGCCGCGTTCCCGCCCAGATGGAAGGTCCGGTAGGTGATCCGGGCCCGGACACCGTCCGGTTTCGCGCGGTCCACGCGGTAGGGCGGCAGGGTCACATTGCCCCGCGACGGCAGGTCGAACCGAGTCCAGCCGGGCGCGTCCCATTCCTCGTGCACGTGGGTGGCGAGCCGGTCGTTGAGCTTTTCCAGGATGCCGGCCGCTTCCTGCACCAGATCGTCCGGCGGTACCGCCAGCCGCGCCCGGTCCATGAGGGTGCGGACCTGTTCGACGAAATCGCCGTAGTGGGGACCGCCGCGGCTGGTATCCACCGACCGGATCTGGTTCATCAGCTCCGACATCGGCCGGAACCCGCCTTCGTGATGCTCCGCGCTGGGGAGTGCGTTCCCGGCCTCGTCTTCGCTCATGAGAACACGTTATCGTTCGGGCTCGTGGCTGCGGCAGGCCGGGCCACTCCCGCCCGCCGGCGCACCGGCCGTTCTCGTGCTGCTCGAGCCGCGTAGGCTGCCCGGCAACGGTTGCCGGCGTACCTCTTCGCCGGGCGGCCGGCGCCCGTTCGTGGGAGGATTTCCCGACGGGGTGATACGCACGCGGGGCGGTCGGCTCGGGCCGCCGGGAGGACGACAGATGCCGACGACGCCACTGACCCAGCAGAACTTCCAGACGGTCGTGGCCGCCAACCATATTGTGCTGGTGGACTTCTGGGCGACCTGGTGCGGTTGGTGCACCCGATTCGCGCCGGTCTACGAGGCGTCCTCCGAAACACATCGCGATATCGTGCACGCCACGGTCGAGGCCGAGGCCGAACCCGCGCTGGCGGCGGCCGGGCAGGTCGACCGCTACCCGTGGATCATGGCATTCCGCGAAGGCACCCTGGTGCATTCGCAGGCCGGGTTCCTGCCCGCCGACCAGCTCGAGGAACTGGTCCAGCAGATCCGGTGGATGGATATGGAGACCTTCCGGCGCGAACACGGACAGCCGTCCCGCGGGGCGACGGTCCCGGCCGCGGCGGAATCCACGGCCGGCCGGGCCGGGCCCGCACCCGGGCCCCAGTCCTACGGCTGGCCCGGTCTGCGGCCCGCGTGAACGGCACACTCGAACCGGGTGCGGTATTCGCCGGCTACCGCATCGAACGGCTCCTCGGAACAGGCGGCATGGGACAGGTGTATCTGGCCCGCGACCGTGATCTGCCGCGTTCGGTCGCCCTGAAACTGCTGCACCCGGTCGCCGGGAACGATCAGGAGATCCGGGCCCGTTTTCTGCGCGAGGCCGATACCGTCGCGCGGCTCGCTCACCCGAATATCGTCGCCGTCTACGCTCGCGGGGAAGAACAGAACCGCCTCTGGATGGCGATGCAGTACATCGAGGGCACCGATGCCGCAGACGTCCTGCGTGACGGACCCGTCCGGCCCGACCACGCCGTGCGGATCATCGAAGAAACCGCGCGCGCCCTCGACCACGCGCATACCGCCGGAATCCTGCACCGCGATGTGAAACCCGCGAACATCCTGCTGGCCTGGGGCGAACACCAGCGCGTGTATCTCTCTGATTTCGGCATCGCCAAAGCACTCGACCGTTCCGGCGGGCTCACCCGCACCGGCGAGCTGTACGCGAGCTTCCACTACGCCGCGCCCGAATACTTCGAGATGCGACCCGATATCGATCGCCGTGCGGATGTGTACTCGCTGGGCTGCACGCTGTTCTACCTGCTTACCGGTCGATTGCCATACCCGGCGACCACCACCGGCGCACTGATCAACGCCCACCTCAATGCCCCGGTGCCGCGGCCGTCCGCGACCGATCCCCGGCTACCCCGCGGTTTCGACGGGGTGATCGCCAAGGCCATGGCGAAGAACCCGTACGAGCGTTTCGCCGACTGCGGTGGACTGGCGCTGGCCGCGCGCCGGGCGCTCACCGCACCGGCGGTCACCATGCCGGCGACCCTGTCCGTACCGCCGGCCGCGCCGCCCGCGCCGCCTCCGCCGCGCCTCCGCAGGCGGGTGCTGATCCCACTCGCCGCAGTGGTCGCCGTGGCGGTATTCGGTACGGCGGCCTGGCTCACCGGGTTCTCGCGCACCGGCGCCGCCGGCCCCGGCAGTCCACCGGCTCCCCCCGCGAATGCGAAAGCCGCCGCCGAACAGGCCGCCTGCGCCTACAGCACTCTTGTCGGCACCTACGACTACGCGGACCCGGCAGGCTGGGAACAGCAAGTGCAGGCCGGCGCCACCGGACAGTGGAAGAGTCAGGCCGAAACCGTCCTGCCGATGGCCCGGGTGCTCATCTCCTCCGATCCGGAGCATTCCCGGGTCGACGAGGCGACCTGCGTGGCGACGATGAGCGCGAATGACACCCGCGCCGAGGTCCGGGTACAGCTCACGACCCTCAACGCCGAACCCGGTGCCGCCGAGACACCCAGGGAACTCTCGGTGTCCACCGTGATGGAACTCGTCGACGGCCGGTGGCTGTGCAGCGTGTTCAATGCGCCGTTCCTGCCGGGGTGATCCGCTGTGAGGGTTTGCACACCGCTGGAACGGGGCATCGTCGATAGCGTCCGGTTCGCTACGCATAAGCTGGCCGGGCTGCACGATGGAGGTAAGTCTTGACGGTCGAGGTACTGGCCGACCCGGAACCGGGCGGGTCGTGGCAGGGCGGGCAACAGCCGGTCCGGCCGGCTCCACCGGTATCGATGATCGAGCGGATGACATTGATCCTGGACGCGTTCGCGCCTGCCACACCGGTGCTCACGCTGCACGATCTGGTGGAGCGCACCGGCTTGCCCCGGTCCACGGTGCACCGCATCCTCGATCAGATGATCCGGTTGCGCTGGCTCGCGCATTCGCCCGGGGGTTATCGCCTCGGCCTGCGCACGCTGGAACTGGGCGGACTGGCGGCCGGGCACAACGAACTGCGCGCAGTGATCGGTCCGCTACTGCACGAACTGTGCCAGCGGACCGCCTCGGTGGGACATCTCGGTGTCCTGGACGGCCGGGACGTGGTGTACCTGGACAAAACCGGTGGCCGTAACAGCGCCACCGTCCCCACCCGGGTCGGCGGCCGGTTGCCCGCGCACAGCACCGCCCTCGGTAAAGCGCTACTGGCCAGCCTGGATCCCGGCGTCGTGGAAACCTCGCTGCGGGAACAGCTTCCCCGGCTCACCGCCCGTACGATCGGGGACCGGCTGGAACTGCACCGGGAACTGGCCCGGATCCGCAGCCGCCAGGGGGTGGCCGTGGACAACGAGGAGGCGGTCACCGGAATCGGCTGTGTAGCAGTACCCGTGCGACGCCGGGGAGTGGCGGTGGCGGCCCTGTCGCTCGCCACGCGGATCGGTGCCGGACGCCCCGTCGTGGACACCGGCCTCCAAGCCCGGCAACTGGGTGCGCTGGCGGCCGAAGCGGGCCGGCTGCTCTCCCGCGAGTGAGGCCCGGAACCGTGCGGAACAGCCGCCACCCGCGCGTACTGGAGGTACGTGGGCAGCAATTCCTCTGGCGGTGGTGTCTCCACGGCGGGGGTCGTCCGGACACAACGCGGTTGGCTGAACTCGAACGAGCCCGGCACGGCCCGGGCGCTCCTCGACGCGGCCGTCCGGCGCGGCTGTTCGGCCGAAGGACGCTCAGCCGGTCCACGGGACGGCTGGGTACTCTTCGATGAGGCGCACGCGGAATCGACGGCAGCTCGACGACACGACGAGGCCCCGGGCCGGGATTGTCCGAGGTGACGGCCAGGTCAGGATTTTGTCAGTGACCGCGCGAGCGCACGGCCCGCGGCGCGGCCGGAAAAGATGCATCCGCCGAGGAACGTTCCTTCCAGCGCGTTGTAGCCGTGCAGGCCGCCGCCGCCGAATCCGGCGACCTCACCCGCGGCGTACAGCCCGGGGAAAGGAGTGCCGTCGGGGCGCATCACCCGGGAGTCCAGATCGGTTTGCAGGCCGCCGAGCGTTTTCCGGGTGAGGACATTGAGCCGGACCGCGATGAGCGGCCCGGCGGCCGGGTCGAGGATGCGGTGGGGTTTCGCCACCCGGGCGGTCTTGTCGCCGAAGAAGGTACGCGCGTTGTGGATCGCGGTCACCTGGGCATCCTTGCTGAACTTGTTGGTGATCTCCCGGTCGCGTGCGACGATCTGTCGTTCCATGTCCGCATGGTCGAGTTGCGGGCCGCGGGCGAGCGCGTTCATACCGTCCACCAGTTCGCGCAGACTGTCGGCGACCACGAAATCGATGCCGTGCTCTTTGAACGCCTCCACGGGGGCGGGCGCGCCCTTGGTGAACCTGCTGCGCACCGTGCTGAGCCGGTCCTTGCTGGTGATATCCGGGTTCTGCTCCGATCCCGAGAGCGCGAATTCCTTCTCGATGATGGCCTGGGTCAGCACGAACCACGAATAGTCGTGGCCGGTCGACAGAATGGCCTTCATCGTGGAGTTGGTATCGAAACCCGGGAAACACGGTGCCGGCAGCCGTTTACCGTTTGCGTCGAACCACAGCGACGACGGGCCGGGAATGATGCGGATCGCATGGTCGGGCCAGATCGGGTCCCAGTTGTTGACCCCCTCGGTGTAGTGCCACATACGGTCCCGGTTCACCAGGGCGGCGCCGGCGGATTCGGCGATACCGAGCATCCGGCCGTCCACATGAGCGGGAACCCCGGAGATCATGGTGCGCGGCGCGGGACCCAGCCGGTCGACCGGCCAGTTCCGCCGGATGAGATCGTGATTGTGACCGATACCGCCGGAGGTGACCACGACGGCGCCGGCCCGGAATTCGAAATCGTCCACCACGGTGTGTGAAGTGGCGACCCCGCGAGGTAGCTCCGTGGGTTCCAGCACACTGCCGCGGACCCCGGTGACCGCGCCGTCGTCGACGAGCAGGTCGTCGACCCGATGCCGGAACGCGAACCGCACCAGGCCGTTGCGCTCCGCCTCCAGGACCGGATTCAGGAAGACCTCGAGTACGCCGGGGCCCGTGCCCCAGGAGATATGGAACCGCGGCACCGAATTGCCGTGACCGTCGGCAAGCGCTCCACCGCGTTCGGCCCAGCCGACCAGGGGAGTGACCCGCAGGCCCAGGTCGTAGAGGTAGTCGCGTTTCTCGGTGGCCGCGAACCGTACATAGGCCTGCGCCCACTGCCGTGCCCAGTGGTCTTCGTCGTCGCGGTCGAATCCGGCCGAACCCAGCCAGTCCTGCAGGGCGAGTTCGTAGGAGTCGTGGATGCCGAGCCGCCGCTGTTCCGGGCTGTCCACGAAGAACAACCCGCCGAGCGACCAGAAGGCCTGCCCACCCAGATTGTTGCGGTTCTCCTGGTCGACGACGAGAACGCGATGCCCGGCCCTGGTCAGTTCGTAGGTGGCGACGAGTCCGGCCAATCCGGCGCCGACGACGATCACGGGAAACTCGTCGGAGGCCCGGTCACCGGGGGAGGTTTCGGACACGGTTCACCCTTCGCTCACGGTAGTTACCGGCGGGAAACTTATCAGACCCGTGGGAGGCCCGAGTGGAGTTCAGCCCGGACGTGGGACCGCGAATTCGGCGGCCAGTTCGGTGAACACCGCGCGATTCAATACGAAGGCCCGTTTACCCTCGTCCAGAATGCGGCGCTGTTCGAGTTCGTCGGCGCCGATACGGTCGAGCAGGGCACGGTATTCCCGTTTGAACGCCGCCGGATTACCGATACCGTCGAAAACGTAGAAGCGAACGCCGTCCCCGCGATGCGGCAGATCCCAGAGCTTTTCGGCATGCCCGCGGATCACCTGTCCGCCCGACAGATCGCCCAGGTACCGCGTGTAGTGGTGCGCGATATAGCCGCCCGGCCAGGTGCGAGCGCATTCTTCGATCCGCGCGGCGTAGGCGGCGGTGGCCGGGAGCGGATCCAGCTGTTCCCGCCAGCCGGGCCCGGTCAGATGTGCCAGATCACGTTCGAGCTCTGCCGTACGCGCGAGTTCCGGTTTGATGAACGGGCCCGCCACCGGATCGCCGGCGAGGGCGGCGCTGTGATCTTCCAGCGCCCGGTAGATGAACCAGAGTTGCGCGGTGTAGCGGCGGTAGGACTCGATGCCGAGTGTGCCGGCGAGCATCTCGGTGATGAAGGTCGAATTCTCCGCTTCCTCGTGCTCGCGCGCGGTGGCCTCCCGGATCCGGGTGGAAAAGGGGGCGGCCGGATCGGCGGTCTCGGTGGTCTCCGGCATCAACAAACCCTTCCTGCGAATACGGCGGCTGGCCGCCGCACGTCACGCCGCCGGCGACGGCGTGGCTTGCAGCACGCCGCCGCCGGCAGTCGGCAACCCGACGATACCGGGCGGGAACCGTCTGTGGGGATGCCCGTCAGTCGGCGTCGGAACGCCGGGACGCCGGTAGCGGCTCGGTCGGCACCGGGCCGGGTTCGCCCGCTCCCACGCCCACCGGCTCGGCCGTGGCGCCGACGCCGACCGGCTCCGGAGGGGTGAACGGTATCGCCGCGGTCGGCAGCATATCCTCGGCCATGCCCAGTGCGGCGGTGGGCAGTGCCAGCAGATCCGCGGGCAGTACCGGCATCTCGCGCATCTCCGGCGACGCCGCCGCAGCCGAGGTTTCGGACAGGTCCAGCGACTGCGCCGATACGGCCGAACTCAACGGTGCCGGATCCAGGTCGTGGGTCCAGACGTGGTAGTCCACCCCGGAGACCGTGGCCCGGCCGCGCGCGGGCGGTACCGGTCCCCGTGGTGCGGTGGGCCGCGGTGGCTGCGGGGCGACCGGAATGGGCGCCTGCGGCAGTTGCCCCGCGATCGGGAATCCCACCGGCATATCCGGTGGAGCCATGACCGCGGCGGGCGCGGCTCCCAGTACCGGGCCGTGTGCGCGGACCGGTGCGGCGGACCGGCGCTTGCCCAGGTTCACCGAGTACAGGCGTTTGGCGAGGTTCACCGACGGCAGCCGTTTGCGCGTGACCACCGGGCGCCGCAGGGCGCCGAACTTGCGCAGGATCGGCGGGCGGCGCACGGTCCGGTCGAACCATTCACCGAGGGTCACCCCACCGGCCAGCGCGCAGCCGATTCCGAACGCGGCCAGCAATTGGTCCGCGCCGCGGGTGATCTCGTCGTTGAGCATGCCGTACAGGCCGCGGTAGATACTCAGTCCGGGCAGCAGCGGGGTGATACCGGCGAGCGCTACGACCAGCGGCGGCGTGAGCGCCCGCCGGGCCAGCAGACCACCGACCATACCGATCACCACGGCCGCCGCACCGGCGGCGAGCACGGGCCCGAATCCGGCCGCCATCACCAGCAGGTAGCAGATGGTGCCCATGGCACCGCTTCCGGCGGCCGCGGCCAGTGCTCGTTTCTCCGCGTAGCAGGCGAGGCAGAATGCCAGTGCCGCGGTGGCGCCGGCGAAGACCTGTACCGGCAGATTGGTCAGCGCATGGCCGGGACCGAGATCCAGGGGCACCGTCGCGTCGAACATTTCGCCGACCCGCAGTGTGAGTGCGATACCGGCGATGATGCCGCCCGTCATCATCAGCAATTCGAGCATCCGCGCGCCCGCGGTGATCGGCGCCCCGGTGATCGCGTCCTGGACCGAGCCCACCAGGCTCAGCCCACTCAGCAGCACCGTGATCCCGGCCGCGATGATCAGCGTCGGACTCACCGAGATCCCCAGCGGTTCGGCGACGGCGGCCAGTACCACCGCCGGTGTGGCGGCGATGGCGCCGCCCACCAGGTGCTGGAAGAAGAACGGCAATCCGTATCGGTTGAGTGCGCGGTTGGTCCGGTCGATCAGAGCGGTCGTGACGAAGCTCAGGGCGACGACCAGTGCGCCACCGCCGAGCAGCAGCGAAATCGCCGCGGCCATCAGCGACCAGCCGAAGGTGGCGGTCCACCGTTTGTAGGGGTGCGGGGCCGTAGTGATCGCATCGAGGGCGGCGCGTGCTTCGGCCGGCGGCACGATCTCGCGGCGGATCCGGCGGGTGAGCCGATCCACCGCGGCCAGCCGGGTGAAGTCCAGGGAGCGGTACTGCACCACTCGCATGGAACTGACCGGGGGAAGTCGCCGGCCGCGATGCACCGAGATCCGGATGGCGTTGTAGGTGACCTCGACGTCGCATTCCGACAGACCGTAGGTGGCGACGATGAAACGCACCGTGGTCTCGGTATCGGTGACGGCGGAGCCCGAAGCCAGCACCACTTCGCCCATTCGGATGGCCAGATCCATCACTTCGGCCACGGCGGCGTCGTCGGTGAGGTCGATCGGCTGCAGCGGGGCGGGTGCGGAGACGATCGTATCGGCGGTGGCGGGGCGGTCGGCGACCAATTTCTTGATGGCACCGGTGATCACAGGCAAACGCAGGGGAGTACGCCGATGTTCGGCATAACCCGACGGGTCCGGAGAGATCTGTGGTGGGGAGGTCGCTCCTTCCAGGAATCCTTGCGCAGCCATAGCCGCGAAGGTAGTGGCCGAAGGGGTCTCTTATCCACCGAAAAATAGGTCGGATGAATGTGATCTTCGTTACGTACCGGTTTATTTCAGGTTCCAAATGGAAAAAGGGACGCGTTTGCCCAGCTGAGCGAGTTCTCACCCCGTGCGTCGGCCGGCGCCGCGCACGCGTTACGCACTCCCTCCCGATGCCCCCGGCGCATCGACGCCGACTGCGGTGCGGGCCTGGCTCAGTGGGGCGGGCATACCCGCTCCCGTCGTCACCATGTACGCCCGCGGGCACCGTGATCGTGTGCGGTTTGTCGCCGGGCTCCGCCCCGCCGCGGCCATTAGGGTCGAAGGCATGAGCACCGGCAGCACTGCGACAGCACAACAGTTACGGCAGGCACTGGACGGGCCGTGGGGCGAGGTCCGGGAAGAAGCCCGCACCCAGCTCGCGGACGGGCGGTTCGCCGGTGATCCCGACCTGGATCTCCCCGCCGCCCGCGCCCGGGTCCTGGACCAGATGCGCGCGATCGCGAAGCTCGGCCTCGCCGAAAGGGGGTTCCGGCGCGAGCACGGCGGTACCGGTGAGCCCGGCGCCGCCGTCGTCGGATTGGAGATGCTCGCCTACGCCGACCTCTCGCTCTGGGTGAAGTCCGGGGTGCAGTGGGGCCTGTTCGGCGGCGCCGTGGAAAACCTGGGTACCGAACGCCACAGCGATTACATCCGGCAGTTGATCACGCTGGACCTGCTCGGCTGTTTCGCGATGACCGAATCCGGGCACGGCAGCGATGTCGCGAATCTGGAGACCACCGCCACCTACGATCCGGCCACCGAAGAGTTCGTCATCCACACACCCACTCCCTCGGCGCGTAAGGACTACATCGGCGGCGCCGCCGAACACGCCCGGATGGCGGCGGTCTTCGCGCAGTTGCGGACACCGGCGGGCGAGCACGGAGTGCACTGCCTACTCGTCCCGATCCGGGATGAACAGGGCAACGATCTGCCCGGTGTCACCACCTCCGACTGCGGCCGCAAAGGTGGCCTGCCGGGGGTGGACAACGGCCGGATCGTCTTCGATCACGTGCGGATACCGCGCGAGAACCTGCTCAACCGCTACGGCGATGTCGCCCCCGACGGCACCTACAGCTCGGATATCGACAATCCCAGCCGGCGATTCTTCACCACGCTCGGCACTCTGGTCCGCGGCCGGGTGAGTGTCGGCGGCGCCGCGGCCGCCGGAGCCCGGGTGGCCTTGAGCATCGCGCTGCGCTACGCACTGAAGCGCCGCCAGTTCGGCAACCCCGACGACGGCGGGGAAACCTTGCTGCTGGACTACCGCATGCATCAGCGCAGGCTGCTGCCGCTGCTGGCCCGCTCCTACGCGCTGGCCTTCGCGCAGAACGATCTGGTCCGCCGGATGCATCTGGTGCAGACCGGCCAGGATATCGACCCGCATTCGCAGCGTGCCCTGGAGAAACGCGCCGCCGGTCTGAAGGTGGCGCAGACCCGGCACGCGACCCGCGCCATCCAGGAATGCCGGGAGGCCTGCGGCGGTGCCGGCTATCTCACGGAGAACCGCCTGGTCACGCTGAAAGCCGATACCGATGTGTTCACCACCTTCGAAGGCGACAATGTGGTGCTCACCCAGCTGGTCGCCAAGGAGATTCTCACCGCCTACGCCGATGAGGTGCGCGACCTGGATGCCCTCGGCTGGGTCCGCTTCGCGGCGACGATGGCCGGCGATGTGGTGCGCAAACGCTCCGGCGTGCGTCAGCTGATCCAGACCCTGCGCGACCGCGGCGGCGAAACCGTCGACGAGGGCGATCTCGGTAAACGCGCGACTCAGCTGCAGCTGTTCGCCGACCGCGAGGACTATCTCACCCGCACCGCCGCCCACCGGCTGCGCGCCCGCGCCGAGGAGACGGGACCGTTCGAGGCGTTCAACAACGCGCAGGACCATATCCTCGCGGCCGGATCCGCCCATATCGATCGTTTGGTTCTCGAGGCGTTCATCGAGGGCATCGCCGATATCGAGGACGAAGCGGCCCGCGCGCTCGCCGAAACCGTCTGTGATCTGTACGTGTACTCCGTACTGGAGGAGAATTCCGCCTGGTTCATCATGCACCGGTTCATCTCGGTGGAACGGGCCAAGGCCGTACGGCGCGGGGTGAACGAGCTGGTCGACCGCCTCCGCCCGGACGCCCTCACCCTGGTGGAAGCACTCGGTGTGCCGGAATCGATGCTGGACGCCGCCATGCTGGAGGACGCCAGCGTCTACGAACGGCACTAGCGGTTCCGGCTCGGCCCATGGACGCCGAGACGCGCCCCCGGTCGGTGAGCGGTCGCCGGGGGCCGGACGCACAGGTCAGCGTGGGCGCGGCCCGAACGTGCGGCGGATCCACACCGACGTCCAATAGAGGGCGATGGTCAGCGAGATTCCCGCGGCCGCTCCGCCGATGACATCGGTGGCATGGTGGTAGTCGAGTGCGATCATGCCCGCCGCTGCCGCACACCAGGCGGCCGTGGCGAGCGAGACGATCACCGCGCGGGCCCGCACCGAACGCAGCAGCAGGATCAATGCCGTGATCACCGATACGAGATGCACGGTATGTCCGCTCGGATATGCGAGATAGTCGTGCAGTGGCCGCCCCCACCAGGGTTTCAGCGCCCAGGTGTTCACGGCCACCGCGACCTCCGGCGCCAGGATCACGGTCGCCGTCTCCCACCAGCGGCGTTGCCAGGCGAACCACACCGCACCACCGCACAGCAACGCGAGCACGACTCCGGTATTGGTCGCCAGGGCGAGGACCTCGGCGACCCAGGGCCGTGGATCCAAGCGTGGGTCCACCCGTGCCCCGACCGCCAGATCGAGGGTGGTGGGCCCGCCACCGGGCGGGAACGACCACGGTAACGCCGCTGCCACCGCTCCCGCGGTCGTCGCGACGACTCCCGTGGTCACGGGCCCGGCGGTCTGCGGGGTCGCGGCGGCATCCGGATGCGGGCCCGCCGGTTCGTTCCCGGTGGCGGTGGACAGGTGTGCCGGTGGGCCCGGGCGGTTTCCGGCCGGACGGAGATTGTCTCCGGTGGGCCGGTCCGCGGGGTACGGGTTCGGCGCGCCGGGTGCGGTGCTCACGAGCCGACCCTAGCTACCGCGGTCGGCCACGGGGTAATCGTGCTGCCGCGACGGCTCGGCGCAACGATGCACAGGCGGCTCCGTCCGGTCGCGCCGATTCGTCCGCTGGGGTCCCTCGGCTCACCGATCTACCGCGGTTCAGCCGGGCCCGTAGGTCACGAACGCCGTGATCAGGAACCACACGACCCACGCGACCGCGACGAATATGCCGAGCGCGTACATCGCGCGCATGAAGGCCCGGCCGAAATCGATATCGCCGGTCTCTCTCGGATACAGGAGCCACGGGCTGTACCAGGGCGCGCGAAACCGGCGTGTTCCCGCGAGCCGTTCCATCTCGGCCAGATCCTCGGCGTATTGCTCCGCCTCCGCCTGAGCCGGGCTGCCGTGCCAGAGCGTGACGTCGATCGGGCCGAGGAAACCCTCGTCGATCAAGAGCTGGGGTGCGGGCAGGTACGGCAGGATACCCAGGCCGCGGAATGCGGCGGCCACATCGTTGGCGGTCCAGCGGTGTGATTCGCGTTCGGCGAGGACACCGAAATAGTGCCGGAGTCGGTCGGGGTCGTCACCGACGATGACATCGAAACTCGGATCCTGCACCTTCTGGTCGATCTGTACCGGCACCCGCTGGAACGGCACGATCAATGCGACACCGTGCACCACGCGCTGTCCGAGCCCCCGAGCGGCGAGCCAGTTCTGCATCGCGAAGGTGTGTTCGCGGGATCGTTCCAGTAGCGAACGGTCGTCGGCCGCTTCCAAGTCCGCGCGGACCCCGTTGAGCGTCGACCTGCCGGTGAGAGGGACGTGCAGAGTGCCGCCCTGATCGCTGCGCAGACCTGCCACATCGATGACAACGCAGCTCGTGGGCGTCCACACGACGGCATCGAAGTGGTGGGTCTCGTTGTCGTAGCGCAGATCGCAGTTGAGGGTCGCGACTCCGTGAGGGCTGTCGACGGTACCCCAGCCGCTGAGCCAATCGATCAGCGCCCGCTCGGCGAAACTATCGGTGCTGTCCTGTACCTGCACGAGCATGGTGACCGCCCTTCGCGTCCGAACCGAGACTCCTGCGGCGCCGAGCGCGGCGCACCCCTCGAAACTACCGGTCCGGCTCCTCCGCCGGAAGTTTCCCCGCCCGAACCGCGGCGACGAGTTCGTCGTGATCGGCTTCGGTACGGTCGGCGTAGCGCACCGCGAAATCGGCGACGGCTCCGTCGAAGTCGGCGTCGTCGCCGAGATAGCCGCTGATCAACCGGGGATCGAGGGACCGTGCGTGGGCGCGGGCCAGCAGGGCGCCGGCGAGCCGGCCGTAGTCGTCGAGATCGTGCGGTTCGAGTTCTTCCGGCGCTATACCGCCCTTGAGATTGCGGAACTGGCGGACGATGAACGGCAGCTCCCGGCTGCCACCGCCGGGTTGCGGAACCGCCATGGTGGTCCAGCCGAGTAGGATATCGGTTTCGGTCTGAACCAGCCTGGCGCCCTGGACGATTCGCTTACCTTCGTGTTTCGGCGCGGCGATTCCGAGCACCGGCGCCAAGGCCGAGGGCGCGGCCTGTTTGAGCTGTAGCACCAGTACCTCACCCGCATTCCCGTGCAGCAGAGCGACATAGCTGTGCAGCCCGACACTGCCGGTGCCGACGATCCGGAATGCGATATCGGCGACCGCGAACCTGCCCAGCAGTCCCTGCCGGGATTCGCGCAGGCTCGTTCCGTACCGTTCCAGCGCATCGATGGCCGCATCCTCGACCTCCTGCGCCACGGTGGTGAGGATCGGCGGATCACTGACGAAACGGTGACTTTCGATACCGGTTTCGTGATCGTCGATATGTGTCCACTTGCGAACGATCTTCTCGCTGTTGTTCTTACGCGCCTTCTTGGCGGCTTTTTTGAAATTGTCGAGCAGATCGTCGGCTTCGACGCGATCCAGAATCGATTCGTCGGCCAAGGCCGACCACGAGGTCAAGAACGGTCGCTGCGCCAGGGCCGCGGCCGTACGCCGGTAGCTGCGCGCGGCATCGGCCGCGGCGGTACGGCATTCGTCTTCGTCCGCACCGCCGGCCCGTCCGGCCAGGACCAGGCTGGCCGCCAGCCGTTCCAGATCCCATTCCCACGGCCCGGGCACGGTTTCGTCGAAATCGTTGATATCCATGACGATCTCGCCGCGCGAGGTGCCGTACAGACCGAAGTTCGCCGCATGCGCGTCACCGCAGAGCTGGGCGTGGAACCCGGTATCCGGGCTCCCCGCCAGATCGCCGGCCATCAGACCCGCCGCGCCCCGGTAGAACGCGAACGGCGACGCCATCATCCGGCCGATGCGCAACGGAACCAGATGCTCGAGCCGGCCCTTGTTGGTGGTCTCGACGAATTCGACGACCGACGGCCGCCCGTCGGTGCGGATCGCGCGGTCGCGGGCGGTGCTCGGTACCCGGTCGCGCACCGCCCGGCCGCGGGCCAGCACGTCCTCGGCGGGGATATACGAGCGCAAGGGGATACGACTGTTCGACACCGGGTAACCGTACCCACGGTTCGGGCGGCCCGCGCCGGGCAGCGCGGCGCGATTCGGTATGCCGTACCCGGTGCCACCGTCCGAGGGACGGTTCGGCGATCGGCAGGTACACGGGGCCCGGCGTAACGGCTCGGTGGTTGTGCCCGGCCGGATGTCGCCGCCGGGGCCTGCGCAAGCCGCGTTCAGCACCGTCCCGGCGGTCTCTCGCCACCGGCCGATACCGGCTTCTCGGCGGGTATCCGGTGCGCACGTCGCCGCGGTGCCCGGTTCGGCGTGGCACCCGGTAATGGTGAGCGGCCATGGCGCGTTCGCGGTGTGACAGGCCCGGGCGGCCGACCTCCGATCGGCCGGGTCGACCGCCGCGGGTTGCCGCTGTCAGGGCCCGAGTGGCGGCTCGACCGGAGGCGCCGCCGGGGGCCGAGCCGACGGGCCGGACAGAAGAAGCCGGCGCGGAACGGCGCCTACCGAGATGATCTTTCTCTCACTCGTACCGACAGTCCGCAGTGTTCGCCTGTCGTTACGTCACCTCGGGTCGCGCGGGGGTCGCGCTGGCATCGGCAGAGGTCGTGCGGTAAGCACTGGCATGTGACGAGTGATTCGGGAACCGGCGGATCCGAGACCACGGCCGCGGACCGCGGATCCCGTGGTGCCCTGACAGCGGTGCTGTCCGATCGGCTGCTCACGGTCCCCAATGTGCTGAGCGTACTGCGGTTGATCGGGGTCCCGGTATTCCTCTGGTTGCTGCTCGTCGAGCGGGCCGACGGCTGGGCGTTCGCCCTGCTGATCGTGAGCGGCCTGACCGATTTCCTGGACGGCAAACTCGCCCGGTTGCTCGACCAGTCGTCACGGCTGGGTGCGCTGCTGGACCCGTTCGTCGACCGCCTCTACCTGGTGACCACGCTCGCCGCGTTCGTCGCCCGCGGTCTCATGCCCTGGTGGGTGGCGGCGCTGCTGATCGGCCGTGATCTGGTGCTCACACTCACGCTTCCGGTGTACCGCCGCCGCGCTCTCGACCCGCCCGAGGTCATCTATCTGGGTAAGGCCGCCACCTTCGCGCTCATGTCGGCATTGCCCTGGTTGCTGGCCGGACAGATGGACTGGGCAGGCGACGGTTTCGGCAGGGCCTTCGGTGGGGCACTGCTCATCTGGGGCACCGCGGTCTACGTGTGGACCGGCCTGTTGTACCTCGGCCGCGCGATCGCCGTCGCGCGTACGGTGCCCCGCACCCCGCCGCGCCCCGGCGGCGCACCCGGTCGGGACACCGGCGCGGCAGACCCCGGCGGGCTCGCATAGAGTTGCTGCATCGTGCACGACGACACGAGGAAAGGACACCATGTGAACCGGGCTCCGGAGGACCTGCGCTACACCGCCGAACACGAATGGGTACGGCGGATCGAACCCACTCGGGTCCGGGTGGGAATCACCGACTACGCGCAGTCGCAACTCGGTGACGTCGTGTTCGTTCAGTTGCCCGAAACCGGTGCCGACGTTGCCGCCGGGGACGGCATCGCCGAGGTCGAATCGACCAAGAGCGTTTCCGACATCTACGCTCCCCTGAGCGCGAAAGTCGTTGCGGTGAACCAGGAATTGGAGGCGAAGCCGGAAACGCTGAACACCGATCCCTACGGTGGCGGGTGGTTGTTCGAACTCGAGGTGGACAGTGCCTCGGCACTGGACTCGAGTCTCGGGGAACTGCTCGATGCCGCAGGTTATCAAGGAGTTATCGGGGGCTGATCCAGCCTTCCCGGTTCTACCTGCACGGGCACGGCCCGGCAGGGTACGGTCAATGCCAACGGATGTGCCGCCCGGAGTCGGGGCCGCCGAGCCACGTCGCACCGCGGCATCTGCCTGCATGGTTTATGAGGTTCGAGGAGGAGAGAAACGGTGAGCGAGAACAAAGACCCGGGTTACGGGGAGACCGCGGCCGAGACGACGTCGGTCTTCCGCGCGGATTTCCTGAACGAGGTCGACGCATCGCGCTCCGGCGAGCCGACCGGCGAACAGCCGGTGCAGGGTGTCGAAGGTCTTCCGGTCGGAGCGGCGCTGCTGGTGGTCAAACGTGGTCCGAACGCGGGTTCGCGATTCCTGCTGGATCAGCCGACCACCTCGGCCGGTCGCCATCCCGACAGCGATATCTTCCTCGACGATGTCACCGTCAGCCGCCGCCATGCCGAGTTCCGGCAGGACGAGGATTCCTTCCAGGTCGTGGATGTGGGCAGCCTGAACGGCACCTATGTCAACCGGGAGCCGGTGGATTCCTCGGAACTGCAGAACGGTGACGAGGTACAGATCGGCAAGTTCCGGCTGGTGTTCCTCACCGGCCCGCGGACGCAGGAGGCCGGTTCGGCCGCCGGGGCCGGTAGTTTGTGAACAAGTGATGATCGGTGCGCCGATCCGGGTGATCGGCGCTTCGGCATGAAAGACTCGAGGTCATGACAGGCGCGGCGCAGCAGTGGGCGCACGGAGGGATGTCGATCGGCTCCGTGCTCGATCTGCTGCGGCCGGATTTTCCGGATATCACCATCTCCAAGATCCGATTCCTGGAAGCGGAGGGGCTGATCCGCCCGGAACGCACCCCCTCGGGTTACCGCCGATTCTCGGTGGCCGATTGTGAGCGCCTCCGGTTCGTACTGACCGCGCAGCGCGACCAGTACCTGCCGCTGAAGGTGATCAAGGAACAACTCGAGGCGATCGACAGCGGAGCCGCGACGCTCGGGGTGCGCGAGGCCCGTGCGCGGGCGCGCACCGCCCGTCCGGAGGCGGGGCAGGATATGGCGGACGAGGGTGCGACGACACCGCGGCCGCCGCGCCGGTTGGCGGTCCAGCCCGGCCGGATCACCGCCGACGAACTCGAATTCGATCACGAGATCCGGGTAACCCGCGAGGATCTGCTCGACCAGGCCGGTATCGACGATAAATTCCTTACGGATCTGATCCGGGCGAATCTGATCACTCCGGGGCCCGCCGGTTTCTTCGACGCCGACGCGGTGACTTTGGCCACTACGGCCAAGGCGATGGCCGAATTCGGTTTGGAGGCCCGGCATCTGCGTGCGTTCAAGCTCGCCGCGGACCGGGAGGCGGCGCTGGTCGCGCAGATCGCCGCACCGATCGCGAAGAGCCGCGATGCCGGCGCTCGCGCGCGGGCGGAGGAGACCGTGCGGGAACTCGCCGCACTGTCGCTCACCTTGCACGCGAGCCTGGTAAAGGCCTCGGTGCGCAACTCACTGGGCGGCTGAATCACCCGCGCTGTGCGCCGCCGTCGGCGGCGTTATCGGCCTGACCTGCGGCGAAATCGCCGGCGCCTACGCCGGTGGCAACACACCGATTCCGGAGCCCGTGTGCCATCGCGGCGGCGCCGGGAATTCGCCTAGACTCGTGGTACGGCGAGCCCTGCATCGGCGAGGGCGGGCGGCCGGGGAGTATGGGAGGCAGTGCGATGAGCGAAATGCGCGTGATCGGCATCCGGGTCGAGCAGCCACAGAACCAGCCCGTCCTGCTGCTGCGGGAGGCCAGCGGTGAGCGGTATCTGCCCATCTGGATAGGGCAGGCGGAGGCCACGGCGATTGTGCTCGAGCAGGAGGGTGTCACCCCGGTCCGTCCGCTCACCCACGATCTGATCAAGATTCTGATCGCCGATCTGGGGCACACCCTCGAAGAGGTCCATATCGTGGATCTCAAGGAGGGCACCTTCTACGCGGATCTGGTGTTCGAGAACGAGGTGCGGATATCGGCGCGTCCCTCCGATTCGGTGGCCATCGCGCTGCGCGTGGGCTGCCCGATCTATGCGGCGGAATCCGTGCTCGAGGAAGCCGGTCTGGTGATGCCCGACGAACGCGAGGACGAAGTCGAAAAGTTCAAGGAGTTCCTCGAGTCGGTATCCCCGGACGATTTCAAAGCGACCGACAGTTGAGTTTTCCGAATATTTTCTAGACCTCAACTACAGGTCGAGACTGTTACCGCGCGTCGCGTTTGGATCGGCACCTCTGCAGCCGAGAGAATGGGAAGAGTAGCCTCGTACTCGACGCCGGGCCGTCGGGTATGGGCACAGATCGGCGGAGCAAGGGAGTAGTTCAGTGGCAGAGCATATGCGGGATATGCGGTCGGAAGTGGGCCCGCCTCGGCGCTACGAAATACAACCCGGATTGTTCCCCGACGATTCGGTCCCCGACGACCTGGTCGGATACCGGGTGCCGACGGCATGTCAGGTCGCCGGTATCACCTACCGGCAATTGGACTACTGGGCGCGGACCGGTCTGGTCAAACCATCCATTCGCGGCGCCGCCGGGTCGGGTAGCCAGCGGTTGTATTCCTTCAAAGACATCCTGGTCCTGAAAATCGTGAAACGTCTGCTCGATGCCGGTATTTCGCTGCAGAACATCCGCATCGCGGTCGATCATCTGCGCAGCCGCGGCGTACAGGATCTGGCGAATATCACCCTGTTCTCCGACGGCACCTCGGTCTACGAGTGCACCTCGCCGGAAGAGGTCGTCGATTTACTGCAGGGCGGTCAGGGGGTGTTCGGGATCGCGGTCAACAGTGCGATGCGCGAGCTCACCGGCGCCATCGCGGCTTTTCCCGCCGAACGCGCGGCGGAGTCCACCGATCGGCCCGAGGACGAATTATCCTTTCGGCGCAAAGCACGCATGACCCGGAAAACCGGGTAGCAGCCTCCGTCTCCACCGGCACGGGTGCGGCCGACGACACATTCAGGGTGAGTTCCCGTCCGGCCCGGTCGCCGGGCTAAGATAACCGGGCGCCGTAGCCGTGCGGGAGAGTCCCGGGTCCGCTGAGGTCCCGGGCGCCGAAGGAGCAGCACCTCCCCGTCAATCTCTCAGGCACCAGGACCGTACGGGAACCGGCGCCTCTGGAAAGTGGTGGCTGCGGGCCGCCCGCCCAAGGTGAAAGGCGCTCGGTCCCATGGCCCGGCCGCCGAAGCTCTCAGGCGCCGCGACAGAGGGGGAGGGTCCTGTGTCGGCCCCTACGGCCGGCCGCCCTACCAGGGAGCCGTGGTGACCCAGAGCTTCGCAGACCGGCATATCGGACCCGACGGCGCCGGGTTCGCGCATATCCTCGCCGAGATCGGTATCGCGTCCGCCGATGAACTCGCCGCGGCCGCGCTGCCCGCCGCGATTCGTGACACCTACCCTCCTACGGGCGATACCGATCCCCTCGCGGGCCTGCCACCGGCCGCGACCGAGCACGAGGTGCTGGCCGAACTGGCCGCGCTCGCGGCGACCGACACAGTGGCCACCTCGATGATCGGGCTCGGCTACTACGACACCCTGACCCCGCCCGTTCTGGTGCGCAATCTGCTGGAGAACCCGGCCTGGTACACCGCCTACACGCCCTACCAGCCCGAGATCAGCCAGGGCCGGCTCGAAGCGCTGCTCAATTTCCAGACCATGGTGACCGACCTGACCGGTTTGGACGTGGCGAACGCGTCCATGCTGGACGAGGCCACCGCGGCGGCCGAGGCGATGACGTTGATGCACCGGGCCGGTCGCGGCCGCGGGACCCGCCTGGTGGTCGACCGTGATCTCTTCCCGCAGACGCGCACCGTGCTGACCACCCGCGCCGAACCGCTCGGCATCGAGCTCGTGGAGACCGATCTGGCCGGCGACGGGTTGCCCGACGGCGAGTTCTTCGGCGTCTTGCTGCAGTTGCCGGGTGCTTCCGGGCGCGTGGTGGACTGGACCGACATCATCGCGCAGGCCCATGAGCGCGGTGCGCTGGTGGCCGCCGGCGCCGATCTGCTCGCCCTCACCCTGATCACCCCGCCGGGGGAGCAGGGGGCCGATATCTGCTTCGGTACCACGCAACGATTCGGCGTGCCCATGGGGTTCGGTGGCCCCCATGCCGGCTATCTCGCGGTCCGCACCGCCCACGCCCGCCAGTTGCCCGGCCGCCTGGTCGGGGTGTCCAAGGACGCCGACGGCGCCCCGGCCTACCGGCTCGCCCTGCAGACCCGGGAACAGCATATTCGCCGGGAGAAGGCCACCTCCAACATCTGCACCGCGCAGGTGCTGCTGGCGATCGTCGCCGCAATGTATGCCTGCTACCACGGTGCCGACGGATTGCGAGATATCGCGCGGCGGGTGCACGGTCATGCCGAACGGCTCGCGGCGGCGCTGGGTGAGGCCGTCGTCCACGACAAGTATTTCGATACCGTCCTGGCCCGCGTGCCCGGCCATGCCGAGAGCGTGGTCGCCAAGGCCGCCGCCCGAGGGATCAATCTGCGCCTGGTGGATGACGACCACGTCGCCGTCGCCTGTGACGAAGCGACCACCGAGGACCATATCGCCGCGGTGCTGGATGCGTTCGGTGTCGCGCCCGCCGAACCCGTCTGCGCGGGTATCGCCGATCGCACCTCGGAGTTCCTCACCCACCCGGCGTTCACCCGCTACCACACCGAAACGGCCATGTTGCGGTACCTGCGGGCGCTGTCGGACAAGGACATCGCGCTGGACCGCAGTATGATTCCGCTCGGCTCCTGCACCATGAAACTCAATGCCACCGCGGAGATGGAGCCGATCACCTGGCCCGGCTTCGCCCGGTTGCATCCGTACGCACCGGCCACCGACGTGCCCGGCCTGCTGCGGGTGATCGACGACCTGGAGCGGTGGCTGGCCGAGATCACCGGATACGACTCGGTGAGCCTGCAGCCCAACGCAGGCAGCCAGGGGGAGTACGCGGGTCTGCTGGCCATCCGGCGCTACCACCGGGACCGCGGCGATACCGGGCGCGATACCTGCCTCATTCCGTCCAGCGCCCACGGCACCAACGCGGCTTCCGCGGCCATGGCGGGGCTGCGTGTGGAAGTGGTGAAATGCCGGGACAACGGTGATGTCGATCTCGATGATCTACGCGCCAAAATCGCCGACCACGCCGACCGGCTGGCCTGCATCATGATCACCTACCCCTCCACGCACGGCGTGTACGAGCACGAGATCGCCGACCTGTGTGCGCTGGTCCACGACGCCGGCGGCCAGGTCTACGTCGACGGCGCGAACCTGAACGCGCTGGTCGGGCTGGCCCGGCCGGGCCGGTTCGGCGGTGATGTCAGCCATCTCAATCTGCACAAGACGTTCTGCATCCCGCACGGCGGCGGCGGTCCCGGTGTCGGGCCGGTCGCGGTGCGTTCGCATCTGGCCCCGTACCTGCCCGGGGACCCACTGATCACCGATTCGCACGCCGTCTCGGCGGCGAACTACGGTTCGGCCTCGATCCTGCCGATCACCTGGGCCTATATCCGGATGATGGGGGCGGACGGTCTGCGCCGCGCCACGCTCACCGCGATCGCGTCGGCGAACTATCTGGCCCGCCGGCTGGGGGAGCACTATCCGGTCCTCTACACGGGCGCAAACGAGATGGTCGCCCACGAATGCATCCTGGACCTGCGTGAGATCACCAAACGTACCGGCGTCACCGTCGACGATGTGGCCAAACGGCTGGCCGACTACGGATTCCACGCACCCACCATGAGCTTCCCCGTGGCGGGCACGCTGATGGTGGAGCCCACCGAGAGCGAGGATCTCGCCGAACTCGACGAGTTCGCCGAGGCGATGATCGCCATCCGCCGGGAGATCGACCGGGTTGCCGCGGGGGAATGGCCGGTGGACGACAACCCGCTGCGCAACGCCCCCCACACGGCGGCCTGCCTGGTCGCCGACTGGGACCACCCGTACAGCCGGGAGACCGCGGTGTACCCGCGCGGGGTCACGCATACCCGGGCCAAAGTATGGCCCGCGGTGCGGCGGATCGACGGTGCGTTCGGCGACCGCAACCTGGTGTGCACCTGCCCACCGCTCGACGCCTACAGCGACTGAACGAGCTGATTCGCGGACGCCGACCGAGTACCGTCCCGGCATCGAGAGTTCGGCTGCACGGTCGCCGAGGTTCGCACTCCCGGGACTCCGGCCGGTCGGCGTTCGGTTACCCCGGCCGGCCCGGTGCCGTACCGGCGGTTCGATCAACCGTCGGCGGTGCGGGTTCGTGCGCGGAGGACGGTGCTTCCGGGAGTCCCCGGCCGGCGTACTCTGTGGCGCGTTCCGGGTAGAACTGCCGTGTAGCAACTCCGTGTGCCGATCACGCGGCCGGCCGCGTGATCGGTATGCGCCACCCGGTGTGTGCCGACGGTAGTGGGCAGGGGACCCACTACTGCTACTGCGGAGAGCTGAAGTTTTTCGCCGCGGCGATACCCGGGAGCTGGGCCGCGCACTCCGGGGTGCTGGCGGCGACCCATGACCGCGTCCTTGGGTCAGGGAGTGGTCAGCGCGCTGACCATGGCCGTCCCGAATTCGAGATCGTTACTGGTGGGCAGGACCTTGTAGGTGCCTCCGGTGCGTTCGGCGAGGGCGCTCAGGGTATCGGCGCCCACGCCACCGACGACGATCACATCGATGCGGACCGGGGTCTGCGGGCTGCCCGCGTCCTCGATGGCCGCCGACAGGTCGGCACCGGTGAGGGCGGAACCGTCGTCCGGGCCGTCGGTGACCAGCAGGATCGAATTGGTGCGGTCGGCGGCGTAGTTCTCGATCGCGCTGCGGTAGGCGGCGAGCAGCGCCGGGTAGCACTCGTCGGTATTCGCGGCCGCCGCCTCGATATCGCCCAGCGAACCCATGAGCGTGCCCCGGTGCTCGTCGGTGAGCGGAGCGGTATCGACGACCACGTCGTACGGGTTGCCGTCCCCGGTGCCCGCGCCGAATGTCCAGATTCCCAGACCGAATTCGGGTGGCATGACGTTGACCGTGGAGGCGAGGGCGCCGACGGCATTGGTCAGCCGGCTCTGTTCACCGTCGGTGGTCGCCATCGACGCCGAAACGTCCACGAGGGCTGTCGCGTGCACCCCGAGGACCGGATTGTCGAGGACTGTGCGGAGCCGGTCCAGCGCGGCCCGCGGCGGAGCGGGGACAGGCTCGGCCGGTGGGACGGCGAAACCGGCGGCGACCAGATCACGCTGCTGTTCCGGTTTGCGCAGATATTCGGCGAACAGGCCCGCGATCAGGTTCTCGGCCTTGTCCACCCAGGGCCCGGACATCAACGCGGCCGGATAGTCGGCCACCGGTGCCGCGCCGGCCGGCAGGTAGTACGTGGCGCCGGGGTTCGCCGCGAGCAACCGCTGGGTCACCGGCACCGCGTGGACCGCGGCCTCGGCCGGTGCGGCCGCCGACAGCGCCGTGATCGCCGCCGAGGTGTCCGTGATCTCCGGCGCGGCGGCCGCCAGCGCCGATACCGCGGAAATTGCCTGCCCGCCGGTCGCCGCTTCCTCGGTCAGCGGCTCGGTTCCGGAGATCGCGCCCGCCACCGCGGCGGCCACCGCCAGCGCGGTGTCGCCCGGTGGCAGCGCCAGCTGCAGGCCGTTCCAGCCCGGTAGTCCGATGGCTTCGAGCGAACCCTGTTGCAGCCGGGGTAGATCGGCCCAGGAGGTCTGGGTGGCCGCGAGCGCGTGACGCAGCACTTCGGGAACGGCCAGCACGATCGGGCTGGCCGCGATGGAGCGCGGAGTGCCCTCGATCAGGCCGGGCACCCGCATCGATTCGATCTGCCTGCTCGATACCGGAATCCACAGTGCCGGCCGGGGTCCGAGCACGGGATTCCAGGTGGCATCGGAAGTGAAGGCAGCGACCAGGTCCGCGGCCGGCCGCTCGGTGACCACCACCTCCGCGCAATGGTCGAGGACCACCGGCCGGGTCTCGTTGTAGCGGGCCGCGATAGTACGCACCGGATCGGCGATCTCCGGGTCGACGGTGACATCGAGGACGGCGCGACCCTCCGCGCAGGTGCCGCCGGCCGTTGTGCCGCCCGCCGAATCCGGGCCTAGTTGCCACCAGCCGACGACGACCGCGAGCAGGGCCACGACCACCACCGCGGTGATCACCGGCCCCTTGCTGATTTCCCGGGAAGAGCCGGTGCTGCGATGGGTACCCACGGCCAGTCAGTGTAAGGAGCCGAACGCGTTTGTGGCGCCACGGACGGAGGGTCCGGACACGGCTGGGATACGCCTCGGGTCCGTAGCGACCGAGACAAGCCGCGCGCGGGGCCCGGCCGACGGGTGTGAAGTCGGTCGAGAGACCCGGACCCGCGACGCTGGAGGCGGCGCAATCAGCACCGCCCCCAGTGGCGCACCCGTTATTCGCGGATCATCTTTCCCCGGTCGAATTCGTGCCCGCCCCACACCCCGGACTGTCCGGTCCGTTCGGCGAAGCCGCGGCAGTCCGGCCGGATCGGGCACCGGCCGCAGACAGCACGCGCGTACTCGAAGTCCTGCGATGGATACGGAAACCACGCCTCGTGGTTCGGGTCGCCGCGACAGGCGGCGCGGTGCCAGCCGTGGCTGTCGGATATCGGCAGCAGATCTGCCAGCACTTCGACGGTCATATCGATCCCCTCCTCTCGCGGATCGGTTCAAGATGTCGCGGCCAGGTGCTTCCACACCCGCCGCTGTTCACGGGCCAGCGGTTGCGGCGCCCGGGGTTCCCAGAGCAACCGCATCCCCGCCTCTTCCGGAGTGCGGTCGGCCTTGCCGGTATTGCAGGGCACACAGCAGGCGATCAAGTTCTCCCAGGTGTTGGGCCCGCCCCGGCTGCGCGGCCGGATGTGGTCGACGGTCGGCGCCCAGTCACCGCAGTAGCCGCACCGGTTCCCGTCCCGCCGCAGCACCCCGGCATGGGTGGCGCGGCTACCCGGCGACCGGACGGCCATATGGGCCAGGTATCGGTAGCGCACCAGCCGGATGGTCTCGGGCAGCATGATCTCCGTGTGCCGGGACCGGATCGGGAAATACGGCCGGCGGACCACGACCGATTCGGCGATACCGCTGATCAGCAGCACCACCGCGCGATCGGCGGTGACCCGGTCCAGTGCCTCGTAGCTGGCATTGAGCACCAGCACTCGACTGTGTATCCAATTGTCCGGCGTAAGGGTCACCGGTTCGGTGACAGCGGGGATCGGCATGGGAATCACCAGGTTTCGACAGCCGGGAACACCCGGACTTCAACAGGGGAGAATGCGAACGCGTCAGCGACGCTGCGGGAGGAGCCGGTCGATCGGCGAATCGCCGCTGGTTTTCGGCTGCCGCGGCTGTTCGGTGTTCATCGGCCGGACCGGCATCACGGCACACTGCCGCGACTCTGCGCTCGAACCGATACCGCTGTACATCGGTGCGATGGGATACAAGACCACTCCTCCCTCCGGGAAATCGTCGGCCGACCCTGTGGCGACCGGGTGGAATACATGGTGGCACAGGGCCGTAGCGGTTGTCGGCTCATTTTTTTTCGCGGTCTGCGGATCCGGGGCCGCCCGAGAGGTCGCCTGAGTCCGTGTGGGACGGCAGCGGGGAGGGATCGCGACGGGCATGGGACGCCGCCGGCGGTCGTGTTCGGCGATAATCCTGCTCCGTCCGGAGAGTCTGCGGCGACACTCCGGCGTCCGCCGTTACTGTTCCGCTGGCCTCCGGTGGGCGGGGGCCCGCCCCTGGTCTGGAGCGTCGGAGCGGGGAGCGGAAGAGTGAAGGCCAGGGGTCGGCAGGCCCCGGCCCTGCGACGCCGGAGGCGGCGCAGGCAAACGCAGCTCACCCGGCGGTCGAAGCGGCACTACCGGTCGGTAACATAAACATCGACTTTCCACCCGGTATTCGCGGAAGTGAGGCACGTAGATGACAGAGCGGAAAAAGGTCGGCGGGCTCGAGGTTGCCACCGTTCTCCACGACTTCGTAGAGAACGAGGCGCTGCCCGGCACCGGCGTCGATTCCGCCGCGTTCTGGGCCGGCGCCGAGCGGATCATCAATGAATTCGCTCCGCGCAACCGGGCCCTGCTGGCCGAACGCGACGAAATCCAGGGCAAGCTCGACGCCTGGCACAGCGAGCACCCGGGCGCGAACTACGACCGCTCGGCCTATAAGCAGTTCCTGGCCGAGATCGGTTATCTGCGTCCCGAACCCGCGGATTTCACGATCGGCACCACCGGTGTCGACGACGAGATCAGCAGCACGGCCGGTCCGCAGCTGGTCGTACCGGTCAGCAACGCCCGCTTCGCCATCAATGCCGCGAACGCGCGCTGGGGTTCGCTCTACGATGCGCTCTACGGCACCGACGCCATCCCGGAGACCGGCGGCGCGGAAAAGGGCTCCGGCTACAACAAGGTGCGCGGTGACAAGGTCATCGAATGGGCGCGCAATTTCCTCGACGACGCCGTCACCCTGATCACCGGCTCGCATATCGGGTCCACCTCCTACGCCATCGTCGACGGCGAGCTCGAGGTCGGTCTGGAGGACGGCACCACGATCGGTCTGGCCGACGCCGGGCAGCTGGTCGGCTATATCGGCGATCCGGCCGCGCCCAGCGCGATCCTGCTGAAGCACAACGGCCTGCACATCGAGATCCAGATCGATCCCGAATCGCCCATCGGCAGCACCGATACCGCCGGTGTCAAGGATGTCGTGATCGAATCCGCGGTCACCACGATCATGGACTTCGAGGATTCGGTCGCCGCGGTCGACGCCGACGACAAAACCCTGTGCTACCGCAACTGGCTGGGCCTGATGAAGGGCGACCTCGCCGAAGAGGTCACGAAGAACGGCAAAACCTTCACCCGCACCATGAACCCGGACCGCGTCTACACCGCACTCGACGGTTCCGAACTGGCGCTGCACGGCCGCTCGCTGCTGTTCGTCCGTAACGTCGGCCATCTGATGACCAGCGACGCGATCCTCGACGCCGAGGGCAACGAGGTGCCCGAGGGCATTCTGGACGGCATCATCACCTCCCTGATCGCCAAGCATTCGCTGCGCGACGATGTGGCGCTGACCAACAGCCGCACCGGGTCGGTGTACATCGTGAAGCCGAAGATGCACGGCCCGGACGAGGTCGCTTTCACCAACGACCTGTTCGCCGCGGTCGAGGATGTGCTAGAGCTGCCGCGCAACACCCTCAAGGTCGGCATCATGGACGAGGAACGCCGCACCACGGTGAACCTGAAGGCCTGCATCAATGCCGCCGCGGACCGGGTGGTGTTCATCAACACCGGCTTCCTGGACCGTACCGGCGACGAGATCCACACCTCGATGCTGGCCGGCCCGATGATCCGCAAGGCCGAGATGAAGACCCAGCGCTGGATCCTGGCCTACGAGGACTGGAACGTCGATACCGGTATCGCCGCGGGTCTGCCCGGTAAGGCGCAGATCGGCAAGGGTATGTGGGCCATGCCGGACCTGATGGCCGGGATGCTCGAACAGAAGATCGGCCATCCGAAGGCCGGCGCGACCACCGCCTGGGTGCCGTCGCCGACCGCCGCCACTCTGCACGCCACCCACTACCACCTGGTGGACGTGTTCAAGCGGCAGGCCGAGATCGCCAAGGGCGGGGCACGCGCGAGCGTCGACGAGATCCTGGAGATCCCGCTGGCGGCCGATACGAACTGGAGCGAGGAGGAGAAACAGCAGGAGCTGGACAACAACTCGCAGTCGATCCTCGGCTATGTGGTGCGCTGGATCGATCAGGGCGTGGGCTGCTCCAAGGTCCCCGACATCTCCGATATCGGGCTCATGGAAGACCGTGCCACCCTGCGTATCTCCAGCCAGCTCATGGCTAACTGGCTGCGCCACGGTGTGGTCACCACCGATCAGGTGATCGCCAGCCTGGAGCGGATGGCGCCGGTGGTCGACCGCCAGAACGCCGGTGACCCGAACTACCGGCCGATGGCACCGGATTTCGCCGGAAGCGTCGCCTTCCAGGCCGCGAAGGATCTGATCCTGGAGGGCACCACGCAACCCAACGGTTACACCGAGCCGATCCTGCACCGCCGCCGCCGCGAGGCCAAGGCCGCATGCAAGTGAGTGATGTTCAGTGGTTGAAAAGTAGCTTCTGACAGCTCTTTTCGAACTGAGGCCCCTCACCTGGAACACCGGGTGAGGGGCCTCTTCAATCACTGGCGATCAGCTTGGATACTGGCCCGTCACGCTCAAAACGGTCACAAAAACGGTCACACGCGGGGCAGGTCGCCGATGTCGGAAAGTGCTGTCCTACCAGCGCTGATGGGTGCCGCCATCTTTGATGAGTACGGTCGTGGCGTAACGAGAGCGCGAGACCTAGGGGGGCGGCCGACGGTGCGTAGCTCGGATACAGTGGATCGGCCGCTGCGTCAGTGGCCACCGGAATGAGGTCCGAGCGTCAACCGCTTCCGCGACCCGCATGGCCGCGCAACTCAGCGAGCATGTTCTTCTTCCGGTGTGTTCTCGACCCGAGGCCGACGAATTCTGGTGGAAGCCAATCTTTGGCAATCTTCCGAATGGGGGGTGCTGCCGGGTTTCGGGACACTCTGGAGCGGCTTTCGCGCGGAAAGGAACCGATCAGCACCTATTCGCAGGACCCAGCCGATATCGTCGCCGCGATGCACCGGCACCGGGTGACCCCTGTCGCATACGGCAGCATCACCTCAGACGCCATGAGACCTGGATGATGCCGAGCAGGGCTGTCCCTCCCGAGACGTGCTGCGTGGCCTCGCCGAGTACGGCGAAGATCACCAGGACGACACACCAGGCCGCGGCGTGCCGTAGATCCACAAACGTACCTGTCCGTCCATCGGCGTAGCACCACGCTCTGTGCCGTCTCGGGCGCGAAGACAGCGACGGCCGCCCCGGCAACCGCCACGGTGGGTGAGATCACGACCGGTTCGCCGGACGATCGACGGCCGCCGCGCTCACCGTCTCAGCCCTGGCGGGCGCTCACACACCTGCACGGTGGCGTGCGTGTAGTTCTGCCAGGCGCAGTGCGGCGAAGGTCACCGCGACCGCCACGAAACCGGCGACCGTTAAGAGCCAGTTGATGTCCACGGCAGGTTGCCAGCGCACCCGGCCGTCGGCGACCGCGTAGGCGCCGACGGGCTTGGCGCCGACACCGAAGCTACCGCCGACGGTGACTATCCATAGGCTAGGGCGGCAGGCCCGGGCGCCTCACCTGTCATTGGTCATGAACGCGTAGGCCCAAGGCAATACCCGCCACTCGGTCGCTCGAGTGTTGACCGGTGGATCCGGTCGAGTTCGGCGGCGGCGCTGCGGCGAAGTAGTGGGTCGGTCTACTTCACACCTGTGTGAGGCCGCCGTCGACGGGCAGTTCGGCGCCGGTGATGTAGCTGGACTCCGCCGATGCGAGAAACACTGCCGTCGTAGCGACGTCGGCTTCGGTGCCCAGTCGGCCGGCGGGAATCGCCGCCAGCGCCTGAGATTTGAATTGCGAAGGCAACGTCTCGAACGAGGGGGTGCGAATCGCGCCGGGGCTGAGGACATTGACGCGGATGCGCCGCTCTTTCAAATCGGTGGTCCACGTGCGTGCGAATGATCGCAGTGCGGCTTTACTTGCCGCGTAAACCGTGCTTCCGGGGCTGCCCTGGACCGCGGCCGCCGATCCGTTGAGGATGATCGAAGCGCCGTCGGTCATCAGTGGCAGTAGCTTCTGCACGGTGAAGAAGGTGCCTCGGACGTTGACGCCGAAGACTTCGTCGAAGGACTTCTCGGTCACCGCACCCAGTGGTTCATCGAAAGTGTGATTGCCGGCGCTCGCGAACAGTACGTCGACCCGGCCGCTTCGCTCGGTGACGGCCTCGACCAGACGGTCGAGGTCCTCGAGGTTGCTCACATCGCCTTGTACTCCGGTGGCGTTGCGGCCGATTGTGGCGACGGCCTCGTCCAATTTGTCTCTGCGCCGTCCAGTGATGATGACGTGCGCGCCTTCCTCGGCGAACAGCCGGGCGGTCGTGAACGCCATTCCGACCGTGCCGCCGGTGACGACTGCTGTCTTGTCGTTGAGCTTGAGCATGGTGGCCTTTCCGAGTGCCGATGATTCGGTGGTCTCGGAGGTGAGGTTAACACCAAAATGAGGCTCCCCTCGACTTATGGTGAGGGGGGCCTCGACTTTGGTAAGATTGTGGCATGCCGGCCGTCGAACCCTCTTTGTCGTCCCGCCGGGACGCACGCCTCAATCGCGAGCAGTTGATCGCACATGCCAGGACTGCCTTCGCCGAACAAGGTGCGATGGCTTCGCTCGAAGGGATCGCGCGAAGTTCCGATCGTGCGATCGGAACTCTCTACCGGCACTTTCCTCGCCGCATAGACTTGCTGGTGGCCGTCTACGGAGCGCATCTGCAGAAATTCCTCGACGATATCGAGGCCGGGATGGACTCGGCCGATCCGTGGGACGGGTTCTGCGCCTTCCTGCGCGTGCTGTGCTCGGCCCAAGTGGGCGATCGCGGCTTCTGCGACTTCGTATCGAAGCGTTTCCCTGATGACGAGCGCACCGAAGCTCTGCACAACCGCCTCTGCGGACTTGCCGAGCGAGTTCTTACCCGAGCGCAGGAAGCGGGCGTTGTGCGCCTGGATGTCACCACTGCCGATCTCGTCATGCTGCTCTGGGCGAGTAGCAGGGTCGCCGAGGTCACCGATGGTATCGCGCCCCGGGCGTGGCGGCGAAACCTGGACTTGGTGCTCGACGGCTTCCGTGTTACCGACGGGCACGACCTTCCGGAACCGCCGCTCGACGATACGCGGCTCTATCGGGTGATGGCCCGCCTGAACGGGTAGTACTCGGGGGTATCGCGACATGCCATGAACGGTGGTGCTCTACGGCCCCGCCGCCCAACGCTGTTTTTCTTCCCGACGAGGTGACGCGATGGCCGACCGGGATCGGCACGGGCGTGAACCGGCTCGCCGGTTTCGGCGAACCCCTCGGTGGGGAATGGGCCGCGTTCCCGCAGGATCGGCACCACGGTTTCGGTGAAGATCTCCGGTCCGCCGGGGTGGTCACCCTCGCCGCGGACCTGATCGCCCGGACACCAATCCCGGAGCGCAGCGGGTGGGGGCTCGGGACGCTCCCAGTGTGTCGATCAGGCTTCGTGCGTTTCCGTGCCGGTGGCGCGCAGGGCGCGCAGGGTGGTGTCGGTCACATGGTCGAGGTAGTGCGGCTCGGCCGGTGCCTGTCGTACGACCATGCGCCAGTAGATGAGGGCGGCCACGAGGTCTTGGGCCATTTCCATATCGGTGTCCGCTGGGAGATCACCCCGGTCGATTGCCCGCGTCAGGAGTGAGCGCAGGTGGGCGCGCCGTGGCTTCGCCAGCGACACGGAGATCGCTTCGGCGAGCGCGGGTGTCCGGTGTGCTTCGGCAATCAGATCCGGGATGATCTTGGCGTAGGGCTCCGAGGCGAGCCAGGCTGCCATCGACTCCGCGGCAGCGCGCATATCCCGGCGGAGGTCGCCGGTCTCGGTGACGTCCGCCATGGGGACGCTGATATCGGCGAGCACTGCGAGCACCATGTCCTGTTTGGTGGGCCAGCGACGGTACAGGGCACTTTTGCTGGTGCCCGCTCTTTTGGCGACGCCTTCCATCGACAGCCGGGCGTAGCTGCGCTCGACGAGCTCGGCGAGGACGGCCTTGATGATCGCCGCGGTGACGTCTGGCTTGAGAACGGCTGCTCCGGATGGTGCGCGCTGGGTCATATTGATCACCCTAGCCTATGGACGGGACGGTACCGGCCGCTCTATGGTACATGGACGGGACGCAACCGTCTCGTCCGTTCCATTGGAGAAGCTCATGACGTTCAGCTCCCCAGAATCCCCCCGAGTTGTGGGCGATGGTTCACTCGCGGCCCGCCTGGCCCGGTCGGACGGGCTCCACCCGCCCCGTTCGCTCTCCGGTGCCGAGCAGGAGCGGTTTCTGGCCGAGGCGCATATCGCCGTACTGTCCGTCGACGCCGGCCCGGGCCGGCCTCCGATGAGCATCCCGCTCTGGTACGACTACGACCCGGGCGGTGACATCGTGGTCAACACCTCGGTCTCCAGCCGGAAGGCCCGACTCATCCGCACCGCGGGCGTCGTCACGCTCGCGGTGCAGCGCGCGGCCCCACCGTACCGGTACGTCGTCGTCGAGGGCCGGGTGGTGGACGACATCCATCCGGCACCGATCGCGGTTCGGCGGGATATCGCTCGGCGCTACCTCAGTGCGGAAGGCGCGGATGCGGCGGTCGACCGGTACGACCCCGACGACCAGGTGTTGTTCGTTATCCGACCGCAGCGTTGGTACTCGGCCGACTTCTCGGGCGCATCCACCCCCGCGGCCGACGATCCGCTCGGGCCGGCCGGTCCCGCACGTCCCGTCCACGACACCGGAGCCCGTCATGGCCGGTGATGCCCTTTCCGAGCAGAGTCCCGTCGACGCCGATACGCCACGCCTGCGGCGCGGCACGGTGACCACAGCGGGGATGATCTTCCTGGTGGTGGCGGCCACGGCGCCGCTCACCGCGCTGAGCTCCAATATCTCCATCAGCATCGGTCTCGGCGCGGGTACCGAGACCGTGGGCTATCTGGTTCTCGTGGGTGCGCTGCTGGCACTCTTCGCCGTCGGTTACCTGGTACTGGCCCGGTATGTCGTCGAACCGAGCGCGTTCGCGGCATTCGTGACATTCGGTCTCGGTAGGCGTCTCGGCTCCGCCGCCGCCTTCGTCGCGGCGCTCGCGTACGGCCTCGCGTCGACGGCGATGGTCGCGGCCACGGGGTACTTCGCCGAGCTGGCGCTGGCCTCGTACCTCGGGTCCTCGCCCCCCTGGTTCGTCCTGTCGGCGGTGGCGCTGGGTGTCGTCGCGGTCCTCGGCGTGCGCGGGCTCGATATCGCCCAGTGGGTGACGGCTCTGCTCTGCACGGCGCAATTCGTCATCATCGTCGTGCTGTTCGTGGCTGTGCTGGTCCAGCGACCGGCATCCGCGTGGTCGCCCGTCGGGCTGCTCCCGACCGAACCCTTCTCGGGCGCCGCCTCGCTGACGCTGGTGTTCTGCTTGGTCTGTTTCGGTGGCTACGAGGCCACCGCCGTGTACGGCGAGGAAGCGCAGGCCCCGCGGCAGAGTATTCGCCGGGCGACTTTCGGTGCGCTGGGGCTGCTGCTGGTCGTCTTCGCGATCGGGACCTGGACTCTGCAGGCCGCTCACGATGATGTGGTCGGAGCGGCGGGGGGGGGGGGGGGGGGGGCGGGGGGGGGGGGGGGGGCCGCCCGCGGCCGCGGGGGGGGGGGGGCGGGCGCCGGGGGGGGGGGGGGGGGGGGGGGGGG
>NZ_JARWOV010000026.1 GCF_029868855.1 Nocardia carnea
GGGTGCGGGGGCGGGCGGGGGGCCTATAACCGCCTTTATCTCCTTCCGGGCGCCCGGCGCCACACCTCCCCCGACCGGCCCCCGGCGCGGTCGCCGGTGGCCGGTCGGGTGACGAATGTGCCCGCGGTGGGCCCGATCAGCTCAGGCGCTGGGCGAGCAGTGCCTTGGCCTGCTCGGCGCCCTTCTGGCTCTCGTGCTGGGCGCGTTTGAAGAATTCGGCGATTTCGGCGTCACCGGCCCGCTCGGCGTCCCGGCTGTACACCTCCATACGCAGTGCGTTGCTCAGACATGCCTCGGTGAACCAGATGAGGTTGTAGTCCTTGTCCTTGGTCCCGGTGAACTGGCCGGTTTCCTGCTGGATGCTCATTACGGCCTCCTGTTCGTTTGTCCGCGCCCACTGCCGGGCGCCTGCTCTGCCGACGGTGTCCCTACCGTCACGGGCGCCCTACCCGCCGCGCTGCCCGCGAAACAGGCGCGCCGGGCGGATTGCGCGAAGCGCCGTCCGAAAGCGCTACTTCCTGCGCCTGGCCGTATCGCGACGGTTGGCTTTCTCGATGGCGGTGACGAGTTCGTCCTTGGTCATCTTCCACCGCCCGCTGATATCGAGCCTTCCCGCGACGTCGATCAGATGCTGTTTGGACGCGTTGGCGTCGACACCTTCGGCGCTGGCACCCTTCGGATTCGGACCGCCACTGGCGGCGCGCTCGTCGGACGGGCCTCGTTTCCTCTTGGGCTCCCAGTGGTCGCCGACCTTCTCGAAGCTGTGCTTGAGCGCCTCGTAGGCGACCCGGTGCGCGCGCTGTTCGCTGCCGTAGGTCTGCAGCGCCGAGTCGTGGGCCTTGGCGAAGGTGCGCTGCGCTTTCTCGTCCGAACGCTGCAGAGTGCTCGGCAGCTCCGATTTCCGGACCGTGCCGCGGGCAGTCGTCTTCGGCATCGCGTACTCCTTCCTGGTCCTGGTTGTCCGATGTTCCGGCGCGGACGTCGTCTCGTCCGGCCCGGGTACCGGGCGGCTACCCGTTCGCGCAATGCTGAATCCGGCGCCGTGTGTGCGAGCACGGAGGGTGTCGCCGGACCTGGTTATGCTGCGGAGAAAACTCATCCGGCCGACGCAGAGAAAGGCATCCATGCCCCGCATCGCCAGTGCCACCACCGTGGACCGCGCCGCCCTGCTGGAATTCCTGCGCTCCCGTCATCACGGTGTACTGGTCACCACCCGAGCCGGTGGCGCACCGCAGATGTCCCCGGTGACCTGCGGTCTGGATCCGGAGGGACGAATCGTCGTCTCCACCTATCCCGGTCGCGCCAAAGCCCGCAATATCCGGCGCGACCCGCGGGTATCGATCTGCGTGCTGTCCGAGGATTTCGACGATGCCTATGTACAGGTCGACGGGCGGGGTGAGGTGATCGATATGCCCGCGGCGCTCGACGGCCTGGTCGACTACTACCGCGGTATCTCCGGTGAACATCCGGACTGGGACGAATATCGCGCGGCCATGGCCCGGCAGAACAAATCGCTGATCCGCATCACCATCGAACGCTGGGGTCCCATCGCCACCGGAGGGTTCCCGCCCGAACACGACCCGGCGAACTGAGCCGGTAGGCGGCTCGACCGGTCGCGCGTCCGCTTGTCGGCGGGCCGGGCCTCCGGTGGTGGTCAGGAGTTCCGGGCCCCGATACGCCGACCCGCCGCGTGCATGGCGGCGGTATCGGAGGCGACGATCACCTCGGCGAACCGTGCCCGGTAGTCGCCGAGGTCGTCGCCCACCGATCCCACGACCGCGTACACCGGGGTGTCGCCGGCCCGCGCCAGAATCGCCGAGATGATCTTCCCGGCGCGGGTCTGGCCGTCGAGACGGCCCTCCCCGACGACGATCGCCTCGGCGTCCGCGGCCAGCGTGTCGAACCCGCCGGCATCGAGGACGTACTCGGCGCCGGACCGCAAGTCCGCGCCGTACTGCGCCCACATCCCACCGGAGAAGCCGCCCGCCGCGCCCGTGGCGTCGACACCGGAGGGGTCGCGCGGCAACCGGCCCGCGGTATCGGCGAGGCGGCGGGTCAGTAGTTCCACGGTGGCCGGGTCGGCGCCCTTCTGCGGGCCGAAGACACGGGCGGCGTCGACGTAGCGGGTGGTGACATCGGTGAGTACGGTGATCGAGGCGCCGCGCAGGCCACCGCCGTCCTCGATGGCCGCGATGGCACCGGTACCACCGTCGGTGGTGGCCGAGCCGCCCGCCGCGACCACGATCCGCCGGGCCCCGCGCTGCGCGGCCGCGGCGATGAGCATGCCGGTGCCGTAGGTATCGGCGGTGACCGGATCCCGCGGGCCGTCGTGCGGGGTGGTGACCCCACTGGCCGCGGCGACCTCGATCACCGCGATACCGTCGTCCGACAGGCCGATCGTGGCGGTACACGGCATACGCCAAGGGTTGCGTGCCTCGACGGTCACCCGCTGCAGACCGAGCGGCTCGACGAGTACCTCGAGGGTTCCCTCGCCACCGTCGGCGACCGGCAGCCGCAGCGCGCTGCCACCGGTCTCCTCGACGCCGCGGCCGATCGCCTCGGCGACCTCCACTGCCGTATAGGTGCCCTTGAAACTGTCCGGGGCGATGAGCACGGTCACGACAGCGCTCCTGCACAGCGCGAACCGAGCGGGCGTGCGTGCAGGCCGAACCGCCCGGTCCGGGCTCGCGCGGGGGCGGCCCGGCCCCCGCGGCGGGGCCGGGCTCGGCCCGGGTTGGGGGGATCGGCGCCAGCACGGAGACTGGCGGGGGTGAATGGCCGTACC
>NZ_JARWOV010000027.1 GCF_029868855.1 Nocardia carnea
CCCCCCCCCCCCCCCCCCCCCCCCCCCCCCCCCCCCCCCCCCCCCGCCGCCCCCCCCCGCCACGATACAGAGAGTGAGCAGGTTCTTGGCCGAGACGACCGTCCTCGTCACCGTCACCGGGCCCGACCGGCCGGGGGTCACTTCGGTGCTGTTGACCGCGCTGTCGCGGCATCGGGTGAGCCTGCTCGATATCGAGCAGGTGGTGATCCGCGGCCGGCTCACGCTGGGCGTGCTGGTCAGCTGCCCCTCCGATCCCGAGGCTTTACAGGACGAGTTGGAAGAGGCGATGAACACCGTCGGCATGCAGGTCGACGTGGATGTCGATGCCGATGCCGCCCGGGCGCCCGTTTCCACGCATGCCGTGGTCGTATTGGGCGCGCCGGTGACCGCGCGGGCGTTCAGCGCGGTCTCCCGCGAGCTGGCGTCGCTGAGTGTGAACATCGATCTGATTCGCGGTATCGCCGACTATCCGGTCACCGGTATGGAGCTCATGGTCACCGCACCGGATCGGGCGGGTGATACCGATTCGCGGCTGCGGACGGTGCTGGCCGAGGTCGCCGTCACCGAGCGGGTCGATATCGCCGTGGAGCGGGCCGGGCTGGCCCGGCGGGCCAAACGGCTGATCGTGTTCGACGTGGATTCCACCCTCATCCAGGGTGAAGTCATCGAAATGCTGGCCGCCTACGCGGGCGTGGAGGAGCAGGTGCGCGCCGTCACCGACGCGGCGATGCGCGGCGAGATCGATTTCGCGGAATCGCTGCGGCAGCGGGTCGCGACCCTGGCCGGCCTGGACGAATCGGTGATCGCGGAGGTCGCGGCGACCATCGAGCTGACCCCCGGCGCGCGTACGACCATCCGGACACTGAAACGGCTCGGGTTCCGGTGCGGGGTGGTCTCCGGTGGTTTCCGGCAGGTGATCGACCCGCTCGCCCGCGAACTCGACCTCGATTTCGTGCAGGCCAATGTGCTGGAAGTGGTGGAGGGCAAACTCACCGGCCGGGTGGTCGGGCAGATCGTGGACCGCGCCTACAAGGCGACAGCGTTGCGGGCCTTCGCGGCCGAATCCGGGGTCCCGATGGAGCAGACGGTCGCCGTCGGTGACGGGGCCAACGATATCGATATGTTGAACGCGGCGGGTCTGGGTGTGGCATTCAACGCCAAACCCGCGCTGCGCGAGGTCGCCGATACCGCCCTGTCGCATCCCTACCTCGACGCGGTGCTGTTCATCCTCGGGGTCACCCGCGACGAGGTGGAGGCCGCGGACGCGCAAGACGGGCTGCTGCGGCGCGTGCCGCTCGGTTAGGCCGGGGCGGGTCGAGCATCCCGCAGGCTGCTGAGCGGGCGGCGGATGCGGGACCACGGCGGGCGGGGCGCGGGCGCGTGGGTAGGCTGTCGTCCGGTGTTTGGTCGGGTGCTTGGAGGCTTGTGTGATGCTGCCGGATAGCGGCGCGGATGTGGTGACAGGCGGTCACGAAACGGACGAGGTGGGGGACCTGCCGCCGGACCCGGATGTCGATTTCTTCGGCGACCCAGGGTTTTCCGAGCGCCACGCGGAACTCGCCGCGGGTTACGGGGGTTCGGGAGATCCCGATGATCCCGCACAGGTCCAGGCCATGCAGATGGTGTTGCATCTGCCCAAGACCGATCCGCCGGCGCGTAGTGATCTGCTCGCCGCGGCGGCCGGTGCGGCGGTGGCACTGTGCCTGGATCCGCGGGTCGGTTCCGCGGGCGAATGGGAGCAGCCGTATCTGGCGTGGAAGCGGTCACGGATCCGGAAGGTCGCCCGGCGGGCGCGCGGCGCCCAGTGGGCGGCCGCGAACGAGGTACCCGGGGTGACCGTCGAAAGCGGTGGGGCGCTGGTCCGGGCATTGGTGCCGGGGCCGGTGGGGTCGGTGGATCCGCGGATCCGGCGGCTGCAGATCGGTGGCACCGACCTGGAATCCGACGATCCGGGGCCCGTTCCGCTCGATGTGCCGGTGTTCTGGGTGAACGCCGCGCTGGGGATGACGGTCGGTAAGGCCGCGGCGCAGGTCGGGCATGCGAGCATGCTGTTCGCCGGCGCGCTGCCCGTCGAGCAGGCACGGGACTGGGCGCGGCGCGGATTCGCCTGTGCGGTCCGCGAAGCCGAGCCCGACGAATGGGAGATGCTGCGCAGTGCGGTGGCGCGCAGCGCGGCGACCGCGGTTCGTGATGCGGGCTTCACCGAGGTGGCCCCCGGCTCGACCACGGTGATCGCCACCCGTCCGGCGCGACTGGGCCACCGGTAACGTGCCCGGTGCCGCGACCGAGTATCTCTCGAGACAAGATGGAGGCCGTGGCGCACCCCGATCCAGATCTACTCATCGACTTCACGAACGTCTCCATCCGCCGCAACGGGCATACGCTCGTCGGGCCCGTCACCTGGCAGGTCGAGCTCGACGAGCGCTGGGTGATATTGGGGCCCAACGGGGCCGGTAAAACGTCGCTGCTGCAGATCGCGGCCGCCGAAACCCATCCCTCCTACGGGACCGCCTACGTGCTGGGGGAACGCCTGGGCCGGACGGATATCAGCGAGCTGCGGCCGCGGATCGGGCTGTCCTCGGCGGCGCTGGCGGCCCGGATCCCCGCCGAGGAACGGGTTGCCGATCTGGTCGTCTCCGCGGGCTACGCGGTACTCGGCAGGTGGCGCGAGAAGTACGACGATGTCGATACCGACCGCGCGATCGATATGCTGGAAAGCCTGGGCGCGGAACATCTTCTGGACCGCACCTACGGCACACTCTCGGAGGGTGAACGCAAACGGGTCCTGATCGCGCGCGCCCTGATGACCGATCCGGAACTGCTGCTGCTCGACGAACCGGCCGCCGGTGTGGATCTGGGTGGTCGCGAGGAACTGGTGGAAAGTCTCGGCGATCTCGCCGCCGACCCGGACGCGCCCGCCCTGGTGCTGGTCACCCACCACGTGGAGGAGATCCCGCCCGGTTTCACCCACTGCATGCTGCTCAGTGAGGGCGAAATCGTCACCCAGGGTCTGCTGGACGAGGTGCTGACCGCGGAGAATCTCAGCGAGGCCTTCCGCCAGTCCATTGCCCTGGACCGGATCGACGACCGCTATTTCGCCCGCCGCGCTCGCCGCCTCGGCCGCCACCGCTCGCGCTGACCGTTCCACGGTTGTCGCGCAAGGGTGCACAGCTGTCGGTCCGAGCGTCTCCGCGGTGCGATTCGAGGTGACCATCCGCTCGATGCGAGCATCGGCGATTGTCCGCGGATCGGCTGCCGGGGTGCGATGGACGGTCTGTTCATCCCACGATTAGTGTGCAGGTGTGAGTGAGACGACTGTGCCGGAACCGGCCGAGGTGCCCGAGGCCAAGGACGCGTCGACGGTGATGCTGGTGCGTGACGGTGCGGACGGTCCGGAGGTTTTCCTGCAGCGGCGTGCCGGGGCGATGGAGTTCGCGGCCGGGATGACCGCCTTTCCCGGTGGCCGGGTGGATCCGGTCGACGCGGAGGTCGATATCGAGTGGGCCGGGCCGGCGCCGAGCTGGTGGGGTCAGCGGTTCGGGGTGTCCGAGTCGCGGGCCAAGGCGCTCGTCTGCGCGGCTGTGCGGGAAACCTTCGAGGAATGCGGCGTGCTGCTGGCCGGCCCCACCGCGGACACCGTGGTCGCGGATACCACCGGCTACCGGCGGCAGCGGGAGCGGATCGAAAGCCGGGACCTGACGCTGGCCGAGTTCCTGGCCGAGGAGAAGCTCGTCCTGCGGGCCGATCTGTTGCGGCCGTGGGCCCGGTGGATCACGCCGACCGTGGAGCGCCGCCGCTACGACACCCACTTCTTCGTCGCGATGCTGCCCGCGGGCCAGCTGGCAGACGGGGCCACCTCGGAATCCGACGGTGTGCACTGGTCCACCCCGGCCGCGGCGCTCGACACATGGAAAACCGGGGAACATGTGCTGCTGCCGCCGACCTGGTCGCAGCTGACCTCACTCGGCGCCTACGCCGATACCGCGGCGATCCTGGCCGCCGAAGTTCCCATCGAACCGATCCAGCCGGAATTCGGTGAGGTGGACGGGAAGAAACTGCTGAAGTTCCCGGACAATATGCGCTACTTCGCCGAACTGCCGGACGCGTCCCGGCTGCAGGGGTCGAAGGGGATGCGCGATACCGATCCGTCGCTGCTGGGTGGTTCCGGGCGCGGCGGCGCCGGTTCGGGCGCCCGGTAGCGTATCGGCCCATGGCCGAATTCGTATCCCTGTCCCGGCTCGAACCCGACCACGCGGGCGGTTCCGGCCGCTGCGTGGCGGTGCTGCGGATCGCCCGGCCGCCGCTGAACCTGCTCGGCACCCAGCTGATCCGGGAGATCGCCGCGGCGGCCGAAGCCTGTGGTGCGGACCCCGGGATCGCGGCGCTGGTGATCTACGGCGACGAGCGCGTTTTCTGTGCGGGTGACGATCTGGCCGAACTCGCCGATCTACCGGCGGAACAGGCCACCGCCATGGCCGCGGATCTCCAGACAGCGCTGGGCTGCCTGGCCCGGATTCCGCAGCCCACGGTCGCGGCGATCAGCGGATATGCGCTCGGCGCCGGACTGGAACTCGCGCTGGGCGCGGACCGGCGGATCGTCGGCGACAACGTGAAACTGGGCCTGCCGCAGATCGGCACCGGGATGATCCCGCTCGCCGGCATCCGGCGGCTGTCGCTGCTGATCGGTCCGGGCGCCGCCAAGGATCTCGTCTACACGGGACGTTTCGTCGAACCCGACGAGGCCGCGCGACTGGGCCTGGTGGATCAGGTGGTCGCACCCGACGACGTGCTCGATTCGGCGATCGCCTGGGCCCGGCAGTTCATCACCGGGCCGGCCCGGGCGCTGGCGGCCGCCAAAGCGGTGTTCGAGGCGGGGCCGCACGGTCACGAACGGGCCCGCACCGAATGGGCGCGGCTGTTCGATACCGCCGATCAGCGCCTGGGAACACGGTCCTACCTGCGGGACGGGCCGGGATTCGCCGAGTTCACCGGCGCCTGAACGAGGTCTGGACCACCCGGACCTACCCGGGGGTATCGAGCCGCCCGGAAGCAAAGGATAGGCTCTCCGACCATGACGGTACGCCCCGACGACCCCGCACCACATCCGCATGCCACCGCCGCGGAGGTCGAAGCAGCATTCGAGGACACCAAGCTCGCCCAGGTGCTCTATCACGACTGGGAAGCGGAGACCTACGACGACAAATGGTCGATCTCCTATGACGAACGCTGTATCGAATACGCCCGCGGCCGGTTCGACGCCGCGGTCGGCGAGGTGGATCTGCCGTACGAACGGGCCCTGGAACTGGGTTGCGGAACCGGTTTCTTCCTGCTGAACCTGATGCAGTCGGGTATCGCGAAGACCGGTTCGGTGACCGACCTGTCGCCCGGCATGGTGAAGGTCGCGCTCCGTAACGCCGAGCATCTGGGCCTGGATGTGGACGGCCGGGTCGCGGACGCGGAAACCATCCCGTACGACGACGGCACCTTCGATCTGGTGGTCGGTCACGCCGTGCTGCACCACATCCCGGATGTGGAGCAGTCGCTGCGGGAATGCCTGCGCGTGCTGAAGCCGGGTGGCCGGTTCGTCTTCGCCGGTGAACCCACCACCATCGGCAACTTCTACGCCCGTAACCTGGGCAACATCACCTGGAAGGCCACCACCGCGCTCACCAAGCTCCCGTTCCTGCGGGATTGGCGCCGGCCCCAGGAAGAACTGGACGAATCGTCGCGCGCCGCGGCCCTGGAGGCCGTGGTCGATCTGCACACCTTCGACCCCACCCAGCTCGAGGATATGGCCCGTTCCGCGGGCGCTGTGGACGTGGCCGCGCACACCGAGGAATTCGCCGCCGCCCTGTGGGGCTGGCCGGTGCGCACCTTCGAGGCCGCGGTGCCGGACGAAAAGCTCACCTGGGGTTACCGGATGGCGATGTACCGGGCGTGGCTCGGGCTCAGCTGGGTCGACGAGAACGTGATGCGCCGGGTGGTTCCGCGCCAGTTCTTCTACAACGCGATGATCACCGGAGTGAAGCCGGCCGCCGGCAAGTAGATGGGATACGGCTTCAGCGCGGCCGATATCGCCTATCTGGCTTCGCCCCCGGGCGCGGCCGCGCTGGCCGAGGTCGCGGAGCTGCCGCTCACGGCGGCCTCGCAGTTACACGATGTGGCGGCGGCGCGGCGCGCGTACGGGGACCGGGCACCCGCGCTGATCGAAACCGTACGCCTGCGCCGCCGGGCGGCGGCCAAGCTGTCCGGGGCGCAGGACTGGTTGTTCACCGACGACGCGCTCCAACAGGCCACCCCGACCCTGGTGGCCCGGCATCGCGCCGGGCGGCTGGCGGGTCGCGATGTGCACGATGTGACCTGCTCGATCGGCGCGGAACTGGTCGAGTTGGCACGGGTCTGTCCCCGTGTCGTCGGCAGCGATCTCGACCAGGTCAGACTCGCGATGGCTAGGTACAACCTGTCCCGTCCGGTATCGCCGGCTGCTGTCCCCTCCGTCCCGGGACCGGCGGCGCGGCCCCGCGTCGGGCAGCAGTACGGGCGGGACGAGTCGTCGTCGGAGAGGTCGGTGTCGGCGTCACCGGATGCGGCATGGATGCCGGCCGTTGCGGGTTGTGATCGGCCGGTACCGGCGGAACCCATCGGTACCGCCGGCGGAATCCCGGTCGATCGCACGGGGGGACCGTCTCCGGCCTCTCTCAGCGCGTTGGAGACCGAACGTGGAAGGGACCCGGAAGCGGCACCTCGGACCGCGGCGGAACGGATTCTGTCGAACACGCTCCTCGTCCGGGCCGATGCGCTGGTGCCTTGTACCGAAGGCACGGTGATCATCGCGGACCCGGCCCGCCGGGCGGGCGGGAAGCGCACCTTCGACCCGGCCGCGCTGCAACCACCGCTACCGGATCTGCTCGCCGCCTACCCCGGTCGGGACATTGCCGTGAAATGTGCGCCCGGTTTGGATTTCGATCGGCTCGGCTGGGTGGGTGAGGTCGAGGTGGTATCGCTGGACGGGGCGGTCCGCGAAGCCTGCCTGTGGTCGCCGGGGTTGAGCGAGCCGGGCGTCACCCGCCGCGCGACGGTGCTCACCGGCGCGGGCACGGTCACCACCCTCACCGACGCCGATCCCGGTGAGATCCCGGAACGGGCGCCGGGGGAGTGGATCATCGACCCGGACGGTGCGGTGGTCCGCGCCGGGCTCGTCCGGCACTATGCGGCCCGCCACGGCCTGTGGCAGCTCGACCCCCGGATCGCCTATCTCACCGGCGACCGGCTGCCCGCCGGGGTGCGTGGGTTCCGGATCATCGACCGGTTCGATTTCCGGGAGAAAATCTTGCGAACCGAACTCCGGCGCCGCGACTGCGGTGCGCTCGAGATCATGGTTCGCGGTGTGGACACCGACCCGGATGCGCTGCGGCGCCGGTTGAAACCCACCGGTTCCGAGCCCTACACGCTGGTGATCACTCGGATCGGCCGCACGCCCACTGCCTTTCTGTGCCGTGCTTCCCGGTGAGTCGCGCCGCGACCGCGAAGGGAGGTCACTCGCAACGCGAGCCCTGCCCGGCCGACCCGGTGTGTGCTGTTGTCCGGGCCGCATCCGGTCGTCCGGGCGATGGCTTCGGTCGTCTGCCGGTGCGGCTGTTCCCGGCGGGTGAACTGGATCGGCTCTCGGCGTACCCGCCTACCAGCCGAAACACACTGGCGCCGACCGCTCTCGCCGGTGTAGACAAGCGGTAACCGACCGGAGGAGTGTCATGCGAAGCGAGTACTGGCAGCGCCCACCGAGCCTACGCGGCGACCATGTGCTGCTGCGCCCTCTCGAACCGGGCGATGCCGGGGATCTGGCCGCCGCCCACGACGATCCCGATACTCTGCGCTACTTCCCTGCCGGTATCGAATCACAGCCGCCCTCTGCCGAAACCGTGGCACATGCCCTGGCCTCCGGACGCCAGGTGCTCGTCCCGGTGGATCTGCGCGACAACCGGATCGTCGGCACCACCTCGCTCTACAACATGGACGAGCGGCACGGCCGGGTGACCATCGGTTTCACCTGGTATTCGCGGCGGGTGCGCGGCACCGTGATCAATCCCGAATCGAAACTCCTCCTGCTGGATCACGTTTTCGGCACCCTCGCAGCCCAGCGGGCCGAATTCACCGTCGACGATCGCAATACGCGCTCCCGCGAAGCCGTCACTGCCCTCGGCGCGGTGCAGGAGGGCGTGCTGCGTCAGCACGCTCTGCGGCGGGACGGCAGCAGGCGTAACACGGTGATCTATTCGATCCTCGCCGAGGAATGGCCGGGAGCCCGTGCTCGGTTGACCGACCGGATCGCTCGCCGAGCGGCAGACCGGGCGCCGCTGGATACACGTTAGCCCCGGCCCGGAATCCGAACCACGGGGCACAGCACCGAGCGCCGGCAGCCGCCGCAACTCGGCGATCGCCCCGAACGTCGCCGAGACTGCCGTCGGCCCGGGCGCGGCTCACCGATCGGATCGCGCGATCCATGGCCGAGGCGGTGCGCACGGATACAGGTGTCACGGCCCGGCCGTCCGTGCCACCGGCACGGCCCCGTCGGCCCCGGCGTGGCTCACTGACCGGATCGTCCGGGCGGTGCCGATGGATACGAGCGTCCTGCCCCGGCCGGCCAGGTCGCTGAACCGGCAGAGCGAGCAGGCGGTCGCACCGGTTCTACGGCAATCCGATGTACTCCGGCGGAGCGCCGAGCTTCGCCTCCAGGATCGGAATGGGTTTGTCCATCGGCAGCCCGTGCTCGTCGAAGGAGAGGGTTCCGCCGGCGGCGAGGAACTTCCGGTCCGAGTGCAGCCCCTTCATCGCTTGGAGGACCGGCCCGGAATCCACGATCTCCCCCACGTACGCGGCCGCGTTCCGGATCGCCTGGACAGCCGTCACCACGGCGTCGTGTTCCATGATGGCGGCGAAATCATCCAGATTGCCGTCGGAGAAATCCTTGTAGCAGATGGGGCCCGGACAATCGGGTGAGAACTGCTCGACCGAGAACCGATTGAATCGATCCGGCTGGTCGGCCCAGGCCTGTGGATGCACAAGGCCCGTGTACAGCACCCTGACCCCCGTTTCCAATGCCTTCCCGGCAGGCACCTCCGCGAGCTGGTAGTACGGCATATCGTCAGCGGTGACCACCTGGATCGGGGTGTCGTTGCACGGGCGCGTGGCGAGCGCGGTGAGGAATTCGAGGGCGTCGGCGCCCCGGCCGGCGAAGTAGATGGTGCCCGGTGCCAGCCGGCAGATATTCGGCATCATGAGGTGGAACGCGATGGATACATCGCCGGCTTCGGAATCGAACGTCTCCGGCCGCGGCACCAGACGCTGCGGATCGTCGGGGAACCTCGACCGGAAGGCTTCGGCGAGGGTACGGCCGTACTGATCGGCCGGGCTGTCGTCGCGAACCATCAGGATTCGGTCGTTGCTACCGGCGAGGAATTCGGCGGCGGCGCGCGCGTGCTCGGAGGCGGGCGGTGAAACCTTCAGGAAGCCCCGCCAGGGCGGCAGATCGTCGACGGTGAGTGTCGAGCCGATCACCGGCATCCCCAGGCGGGTCAACTCTGCGATGGCGTCCAGCGCGTTCTGGAAACTGAACGAGATCCCGGTGACCGCGACGATCCGTTCGGCCGCACGGCGGGCTTCGATCTGTTCGACCACAGTCGGCCAGGCGGCGAAATCGACGCCCGGATTCGCCAGCAGCAGCCGGATCTTCGGGGTGCGTTTCCAGATGCTGGTCTCGTTGGCGGCGAGCTGGGCCAGATGCGCGCCGGCCAGCCGGTGCTGGATGCCCGCCGTCGTGACGTTGCCTTCATCGTTGTTGCCGGAGGTCATCGGCGTGAGCAAGACGATGCTCACGTACGGTTCCCCGGAGTTCGCAACCGCGGTGTTCTGGGCCAGGATGCGCTGCTCGATATCGCCGAGTTCGTCGGAGAACCGGACACTGCCGTCGGTGACCCCGACGCATTCGCCGCTCTCCTCGGCCCGGACGACACCGTCTCCGCAGCTGTTGTCCGTCCGGAAGTGTTCGGGCAGCCAGATCACCGCGACCACGATCAAGGCCACCAACAGGAGCGCGGCGGGTATCCACCACCATTTCCGGTAGCCGGGCGGCGGCGGCTGGATCAAGGTGGTCATCGATACCTCTCCGCTCGTTCGTACAGCAGCAGAGCGCCGCGGCCGAGACCCCGGGCGAGCTGCCGGAATTCGTTCTCGATGGTGCGATCGAGGGTCCGCTGCGGATCGCCGAGGGGATCGTTGGACACCCACAGCGCGGCGATCAGCCACGCCATCTCGTGCTCGGGTTCCAAACCGTTGTCCCGGACGATCGCTTCGACCTGAGTGAACGGAGTTGCCTCGGCGTCCGGGCGGCGGGGGGCCGAGGTGATCAGATCCAGATCGGAGAGCCACGCGGTGGCCGCGGTATGACCGAACTCGGTCTGCCCGGGCAGGAACGGCCGCTCCAGGTATTCGATGGCGGAGCCGAGTTCGCCGAGCGCGAGATCGTGGTAGACGGCCGCTATTTCGGCCGCCGCCTCGCCTTCGTCGAATTTGCGCCGGTAGACATCCCGGCAGATCGTATGTGTGGCCTCCCAGTTCCGGGGGTCGTCCGGTTCGCGACCGGCCAGTTCGCACAGCAGGATCCGGCGCAGCCAGGTATCGAGCACCATCTCCGGCTCCGGGCCACCGGTGGTCCGGATCCACAGCCGGTTGCGCAGTTCCTGGAGCAGCGCCTCCCCGTCCGGCAGGGCGGAGTCCAGGATCTCTCGTTGATAGAGCACATCCACGGTGCGCCCCGCGGCCGCGGTTACCAGATCACGCAAGTTCTCGGCCGTCGCGAAATCGCCCAGCAGCCGTTCGCGGGCCCGTTCCAGCACGGTGCCGGGCGTGTCGACCGGCTCTTGCAAGGGATCGTGGTGGGTGCCCACGGCGCTGGTGAGGACGGTCCGCGCGCCGGCGAGCGGATCGTCTTCCCCGGTCTGTCCCAGCGCGGCGAGAACATCGGTGGTTGCGGCGGCGTTCCCGCCGGTGAGGGCACGGACGAAATCCGCGACCCGCGGCACCGAGCGCATCCGCTGCTCGGCGGCGAGATCGCCGGTGGTCTGCGCGCTCAACCGGCTCACATCCACCAGGTACCAGGGAAACCAGGAGGCGGCGGGGTTATCGGCGGACGCCCAGTCGGTGAAGATATCGGGTGGAGTGCGCGGTTCCGGCCATTCGATACCGCCGGTCCGGTGTTCGGGTTCGCGGCGCTCGGTGGCATCGCTGAAGCGGTGCATTCCGGGACGGTGCCAGCATTCGCTCCAGGCGGGCAGCCATTGCGCGCTGGTGGCGACGACCACCAGCGGATCCGGTTCGGCACCGTTGCGCCGCCGCGCTTCGCGCAGGGTCTGCAGGAATTGCCGGCCGGAGGGGGTGTGCGCATTGTCCAGCAGCAGTACGGAATTGAGTGTGCGTCCCGTTCCACGCATCCCGCTGTAGGCGTGCCGCAGATCGTGCAGGAATGCCATCCCGAAGATGGCGTCGGCCTCGGCCCGGGATTCGTCGTCGCCGTGTGCCCATTTGGCGAGGTCGATCAGCATATCCGCACGTTCGACCTGATCACCGGTGAGCCGCGGCCCCCGCTTGATGCGGCGCCTGATACTGATCCGGTTCAGGCTCTGCAGCAGGCTTTCCACGGCCATACCCACCCACGGCGACAAACCTTCGGGCACCTGCCCGGCGGCCTCGAGGATATCGGCGACGCTTTGACTGCGAGCCTCCATGGGCTGGGCGCTGGAGACGACCTGGCGCAGGTTCTGCAGCGCGGCCCGGCGGTTGTCGGCCTGCATATGCAGCGTGCTGCCGACCGCGACGAGGCACAGCCACAGTTGCGGGAAGGTGATGCTGCCGAATTGTGCTCGTTTCCGGCCGAGTTCGAAGGCGAGCTCGCCGAAGACCTCGCGCGGAGGGCGGTCGCCGCGGCCCAGATCGACCTGGGCGAGTGGCAGTTTCGCGCACCGTTGGGCGAGTGCCTGCAGCAGAACGGTTTTCCCGCTCCCGGGCGGCCCGACCGCCACGACCACCGGCAGCAATCGGCTCCGGCCCTCCGGCCGCTGGACCAACTGTTCGATCAGCTGCCCGGTGATCGGTTCCAGCCCATGCAGCACCGGGCCTTCTCCTGGCATCGCCCCTCCCGCGTTCGGCAATCGATATCCGGCCTATCGGTATCCGGCGCCACAGTGTGAACCGGTGCTCGGACCGGGTGAACTGCTGGACGATATCGATCAGTGCAGCCATCGTAGGCAAATCTGCCCAGGCTGTTGGAGTAGCCATGAGATCGCAATATGAAACGGGAAGCCCGAATTGCGTTCTGGGGGCAGCCGTGACGTGCGAGGCCGGGCGACCGGTGAGCTCCGGAACCTCGGGGACGTCGACGCGGCCCCGGGTGTTCCGGCGATGTGCGGTCAGCCCGCGGTGGACGGTCCCGATATCGAGGCCGACAACGACGACAACCAGCAGAGCGGAGACGGGGGATACTGCATGGTGCAGACCAGCCCGATGTCTTCGGACGCCTGCCGCTCGGCGGCGGGCTGTGACTGCGGTACCAGGGGTACGGCCGAGGCGGTGGCCGCGCCGGCGGCCGGGATCGTGAGCAGTGCCGACGCCAGCAGGGCGGCCCGGAGAGTACGACGCATGATTACATCCTTCCTGACCGGAGGATCCCGATCAGCAGCGAAGGTAGTGCCGATCCCGGCCGCCGCCCAGCCCCGACTTGCCGTGCCCGTGGTTTCGTGGGCAGGACACCGGTGCAGGACCGGAAGGATGTCGGGGCACGAGGGTACGGTCTGCCCATGACCAGGTACGCGGCGTTGCTACGCGGCATCATGCCCAGCAATCCGAATATGAGCAACGAGAAGTTGCGTGGTGTATTCACCGGGCTCGGCTTCGAATCGGTGGCGTCGGTGCTGTCCAGCGGCAATATCGTGTTCGCCACCGAAGAGACGCCCGGCGCCGAGCTGGAGGACCGGATCCAGGAAGCCCTCAACGCCGAACTCGGGATCCCGGGCGGCACGGTGATCCGCGACCATTCCGAGCTACGTGCCCTGCTGGACCGCGACCCCTTCGCCGGTTACACCCACGGCCGCGAAACCTATCTGACCGTGACCTTCTTCAAGGACAGCGCACACTCCCGCGTCGAGATGCCCGCCGATACCGATCCGCGTACGAAGGTCGTCGGCTACGACGATCAGGCGCGGGCCTTTCTCTCGATCATCGACAACTCCGTGCCGAATTCCCCGAATTTCATGATGTGGCTGGAACGGAACTACGGGAAGAACATCACGACCCGGACCTGGCTCACCGTGCAGCGCGTAGTGAAGAAGATGGAATCGCCGAAATAGCCGCCTGCCGGCGACCTACGCTGGGGTCGCACCGGTTATGCGTCCTGGGCGACGCCGTTCTTCTTGCGTTCGATATCGGCGAGTGCGGCCTCGCGTGCCGCCCGTTCGGCGGCCTGGGCCTCCCAGGTCGATTTGCGGTTCTTCACCACCCGGGCGGGTGCACCGACCGCGATGCTGTAATCCGGGATCTCGCCCTTCACCACCGCGTGCGCGCCCAGCACACAGCCCCGTCCGACCCGGGTTTCGCGCAGCACGGTGACCTTCGCGGCGATCCAGGTGTCGGGTCCGATTCGCACCGGGCTCTTCACGATGCCCTGATCCTTGATCGGCATGGTGATGTCGTCCATCCGGTGATCGAAATCGGTGATGTAGCACCAGTCCGCGACCAGCGTCGATTCGCCGATCTCGATATCGAGGTAGGTGTTGACCACGTTGTCCTTGCCGAACACCACTTTGTCGCCGATCCGCAGTGAGCCCTCGTGGCAGCGGATGGCGTTACCGTCGCCGATATGGACCCAGCGTCCGATTTCGAGCCGGCCCAGTCCGGGAGTGGCGTGGATTTCCACCCGTTTGCCGAGGAAGACCATGCCGCGCAGGATCACGTGCGGGTTGGCCAGCCGGAATTTGAGCAGGCGGTAGTACCGCACCAGGTACCAGGGCGTATAGGCACGGTTGGCCACGACCCAGCGCAGCGAATCGCGGGTGAGGAAACGTGCCTGCCTGGGGTCCCGGCGCCGGGAACCCTGCCATCGCGTGCGCAACGGTGCGCCCCACATGCTCGTCACGACGTCTCTCCTGAATCTCCCGTGGTCCCCCTACCGCCGAACAGCCTACTTTCGTGCTCTGCGGGCCCGGCCTATACCCTTCCGTTAATCTCACACATGGCCGGGGCGACAGGACGACGGAGGAGACCAGCAGGTGCGTATCGGCGGCGGCGTACGGACCGGGTCCTGGCTCGCGGTGATTGTCGCGGCGGTGGGTGTGCTCACCGCGTGCGGTACCGATGTGGACGACATCACGGTCGGGCGGGGGCTCGGCTGGCCCGCGGCGGGCCACGAGGCCCGTAACAGCGGCAATACCCAGGTGACCGGCTCCCGGGCGTTGAGCCTGCGGTGGTCGCGGCCGGTCGGCGGGCCCATCGCCCAGCCGGTGACGGTGGGTTCGGAAGGACAGATCTTCCTGACCAGTCGTACCGACGCGAACTGTGAGATCTTCTCCTACCAGATGCGCACGGGCCGTAAACGTTTCTGCAATCCGCTGGGCCCGCATTCCATCTACTCGCCCACCCTGCTCGACGGCGCGAGCAACGTGTATGTGGGGCTGGACAGCGCGGTCGAATCGGCGAACCAGCTCGGCCAGCCGCGGTGGCGTACCCCCGTGGCCGGGGTGCCGACCGGTATGCAGTTCACCGGCGACGGTCATCTGCTGGTGATCACGCAATCGGGTCAGGTGGATGTGCTGGAGCGGCAGACCGGTAAACGGATGGTGCCCACCCAGCAACTGCTGCCGAGTCCCGATTTCCTGCAGAGCCCCAACCTCGACTGGCCACCGGCCGGGGACGGTCTCGAAGACTGCGCGACGGGCGGCCCGAACTGCGCGGTGGCCACCATCGCCGCCATGGAGGTCGACTCCGGGCGGATCTATGCCACCGTGCGCAAACCGGGCGAACCCGATGCCGCCCTGGTGGCGTTGCGCTATGCCGACGGCAAGGTCGTGCAGGAATGGAGCAGGGCGATCCTGGCCGGGGGCAGTGCCACCGATCCCGCGCTCTCCGCCGACGGTTCCACGCTCTACATCGGTGACAACAGCCGGCGCCTGCTGGCCGTCGACACCGCCGACGGTAAGCCGAAATGGGAAGCGCATCTGGACTGGGAGCCGCGCCGCGGTATCTCGGTCTCCGACGACGGCCTGATCATCCCGGCCGGCGACGACGGCTACCTGATGGCTTTGCGCGATACCGGCGCCGGCTACGAAAGGGTCTGGGAGCGTAAGGATCTGGCCCTGCGCGGCGCTCCCGTGCAGACGGCCGGCGGTACCGGTTACGTCACCGCCGCCATCGGCGCCGGCCTGAACCTGATCACCTTCGACACCGCCACCGGCGCCACCATCGACTCCGATGTCCTGCCGGGGGCGTCGGGCACCACCACCGGAACCGCCGTGGGCGCCGAGGGAGAGGTCGTGGTCGCGACCCGGATCGGCGAGCTCTTCACCTTCCGCGAAAAAGCCTGACCGGACTGTCCCCCGGCGGCGGTCGATCCAGGCCCCGCTTTCGGCCGATATGCCGCAGTGGCCGGTGCCGCGCGAACTCCGGTTCGCTACCGGCCGCGGTTCACAGCGGCTGGCCGGGGTCCCGTTCGGGAAGCGGGCGGCGGTCGATCTCGGGCCGGCCGAGAGGAGTGCGGACGCGGCGTTTCGCGCCGGAATACACCCCGGCGGTTTCCGCGGCCACCACGTCCCAGGCGAAATCCTCGGTGAGCCGGTCGCGAGCGGCCCGCGCGCGTTGCTGCGCGGCGGCCGGATCGTCGAGGACCGCGGTCACCGCGTCCACCAGACCGTTGACGTCCGCGGGTTCGAACGACGCCCCGGTCACGCCGTCGATCACGGCTTCGCCGAGGCCGCCCGCGGTGGAGGTGACCAGCGGTGTTCCGGCGGCGGCCGCTTCCAGCGCGACGATCCCGAACGGCTCGTAGCGGCTGGGCAGCACGATGGCGTCGGCCCCGTGCAGCCAGCCCAGGAGTTCGGCATGGTCCAGCTGCCCGGTGAAATGCACCGCGCGCGCTACCCGGTGCACGCGGGTGCGCTCCCGCAACCATTCGAACTGGGTCCCGACCCCGGCGATGGTCAGCGTGGTACCGGGGTGGGCGCGGCGGATGCGGGGCAGCGCGGCGATCGCGTCCTGGATGCCTTTCTCGTATTCGAGCCGCCCCACGTACAGCAGGCGCGGCGGCCCGCTCCGCGGCGGCCGGGGACGAAACGACCAGGCCCCCACGTCGATACCGTTGCGGATCACATGTACGGGCACCCGGTCGGGCCGGTAGAGCCGCTCCACCTCGTCCTGCATGGACGCCGAGCAGGTGATGAGCGCGTCCGATTCGTTGGCCAGCCACCATTCGACCGAATGCACCTGCCGGTTCACCCGCCCCGCGACCCAGCCGCTGTGCCGGCCGGCCTCGGTGGCGTGGATGGTCGAGACGAGCGGGACGTCGTAGTACTCGGCCAGCGCGATCGCCGGATGCGCCACCAGCCAATCGTGTGCGTGCACCACATCGGGGGTCCAGCCCTCGCCGATACCGGGTTTGTCCAAGGCGACCCCGGCGCGCACCATCGCATGCCCCATGGCCAGCGTCCAGGCGAGCATATCCTCGCCGAAATCGAAGATCGGCGGATCTTCCGCGACCGCCACCACCAGCACGCCCTCGGCGACGAACGAATGTGTGGGATGGGTGGCGGGGCTGGTTCCGGTGGGGCGCCGCGCGAGCACCACCACCTCGTGCCCGGCCGCCGCCAGCGAGGTCGCGAGGTGGTGGACATGCCTGCCCAGACCCCCGACGACCACGGGTGGGTATTCCCACGACACCATCAAGATCTTCATCGCGGTCCTTCTGCTGGATTGACGCGTAGCCTACGCGCGTCCAGGGCCGGGAACAGTCCGTCGGCCACGGCCCATCCGGCCGCCAATTCCCGAGCCCGCGCGAACTGACCCGCACCGACGGCGCCCGCGATTTCCCGGACGGCGTGCGCATGCTGGTGGGCCCGGTCGCGAGCGTATCCGGCGGCGGAATCCTTGCTCACCATGAACGCCCAGTCGCTGGACACCGTGAGGATGGCTTCGCGCAGGAGCTGATCGGCCACCGGATCGCGGCCGATGGGCGCGGCGGCCCGCATCTTCGCCGTGGTGTCGAGGGCGAGCCGGACGATTTCCGCGTTGAGGTCCACCAGGTCGCGAACCTGGTCTCCGGCCCAGACCCGCCAGTCCTTCCCCGAGCCCCACGACGAATCGGCGAGCGGGACGGGGTCGCCGACGAACCCGCGTTCACGCGCGTCGGCGAGGGTGCCGACGGTGATTCCGGCTTCCGGAAGCGCGCGCAGCACCTGGGCCAGCCACTGCGGGCCCTCGTGCCACCAGTGTCCGTACAGCTCGGTATCGAAGGCCGCGACCACCAGGGCGGGCCGCCCGATCCGCTCGGATTCGGTGATGAGCCGCTCGCGTACGGTCGCGACGAAATCCGCGACGTCCCGCTCGACCTGTGCCGCGGCCAGTTCGGGATCGTAGGGCGCCTTGTCCGGCCCGGCGACGGTTTTGCCGGTGACCCGCGCGGGTTTGAGACCGGTGGCGTGGTCGTAGTGATGGAAGTCCCGGTAGGCGCCGTTGCCGGGATAACCCGATTTCGGCGACCACACCCGGTAGCTGACCGTGAGATCGCGCCCGAACGCCACCACGGGGGAGTCGCGCACCGGCCGCCCGAGCGAGGTATCCCCGCGTAGAGCGGGGCCGTCGACCATGAAATGTGTCACACCGGCGGCGGCGTAGCCGTCTTCCATTCCGGGCGTGAAGCCGCATTCCGGTGCCCAGATCCCCGCGGGCGTACGACCCCAGCGCAGGCGCGCGTCGGTGAGCCCTTCACGCAGCTGGAAATCGCGCAGCCGTTCGTCGAGCAGCGGCTGGAACGGGTGCGCCAGCGGGCCGCCGAGCAGTTCGATGGCCTCGGCGTCGAGCAACTGTCGCCAGACCGGCGCCGCCCCGTGCCGCCAGTTCTGTTCGAACTCGGCCAGGGCCGCTGCCGCGAGCCGATGCTCGTGCCGGCCGAGCGCGCGATTGCCGGCCATGGCGGCCTCGTCGGCCCGCAACTGCCAGTTGCCGAGCCAGTGATGCATCCCCGCGAGCGAATGCGGATCGTCGAGTTGTGCTGCGAGCACAGGGGTTATCCCCAGCGTCAGCAGATGTGAGCGTCCCTCGGCGGCAAGTGTGCGCAGTACCTCGACGACCGGTAGATACGACGCCGCCCACGATTGATAGAGCCATTCCTCGCCGACCGGCCACCGGCCGTGATGCGCCAGCCAGGGCAGATGCGAGTGCAGGACGAGGGTGAACTGTCCCGGTACCGCGCCGCCGGTGTTGTTGCCGCTCACGGTTTCACCGCTCGCGCGACCAGGTCCAGGCTGGCGTCGATATCGGCGGGGGTCAGCGCGAAATCCTCGACGGTGATGCCCGCGACATCGGCGGTGAGTTCGGCCGGCCAGGGTTCCCCGGCCAGCGCCCGTTCGATCTGCGCGTCGATGAACGAACCGCCGTGTTTTGCGTCCAGTGCGCGCAAACTCGGGCCGTGATGCACACCCGTCATGAGCTCCACCCGGAAGCCGGCTTCCTCGAGCAGTTCGGTCAATTCGGCGGCGTTCAGTTCGCGCGTGTGGAACGGGTTGAGCGGGGTGTCGCGACCGGGGGAGAAGGTGATCCGGTTGGGGGTGCTGATGAGCAGTTCACCCCCGGGGCGCAGGACGCGCAGGCATTCGCGCAGGAACTGCACCTGATCCCAAAGGTGTTCGATCACTTGGAAATTCACCACGGTGTCGACCGTGTTGTCCGGCAGCGGGAGGGCGGCCAGATTGCCGCGGATCATCCGCACCCGCGGGTACCGCGCGCGGACGTGTGCCGCCGCGCCGCGGTCGTAGTCGAGTCCGATCACCGCGGTCGCGACCTCGGCGATCATATTCGCGCCGTAGCCTTCGCCCGATCCCGCCTCGAGGACCATCTTGTCCGCGCACCGCGACAGCAGCCGTTCGTAGACGATCTCGTGCCGCCGGAACCAGTAGTTCTCCTCCGCGATACCCGGCACCGTCCGCTCGCCGGTCAACGGCAGCGGCTCCAGTACCTCAGGGGTGGCCGGTGCGGCGGGAATCACAGCCTCGCTCATTGCGACGAGGTTACTGGTACTGCCCGGTACACGGGTCTCCAGGGAGGCCCTCCCGGCGGCCCCGCTTGTAAGTTACCCACGAGTAACTTAACGTAGGGTAATGTCTCGGCCTGAGCTACTCACATGGACGTACGGCCACTGGAGATCGTGCGACCGCCAATACAGGTAACCAGAACAGGAGGTCGACGAAGACCGATGCCGAATATCGTCGTACTCATCAAGCAGGTGCCCGATACCTGGTCCGAGCGCAAGCTGACCGACGGTGACTTCACCCTCGACCGTGAAGCCGCCGACGCGGTGCTCGACGAGATCAACGAGCGCGCTGTCGAAGAAGCCCTCCTGATCAAGGAGGCCCAGGGTGGCGAGGTCACCGTGCTGGCCGCCGGTCCGGACCGGGCCACCGAGGCCATCCGCAAGGCGCTGTCCATGGGCGCCGACAAGGCCATCCACATCAACGACCCGGCCATCCACGGCTCCGATACCGTCCAGACCGCGTGGGTCCTGGCCGGTGCGCTGGGCCAGGTCGAGGGCGTCGAACTGGTGATCGCCGGTAACGAGGCCACCGACGGCCGCTCCGGCGCGGTCCCGGCCATCATCGCCGAGTACCTGGGCATCCCGCAGCTCACCCATCTGCGCAAGCTCACCGTCGACGGCGAGAAGATCACCGGCGAGCGGGAGACCGACGAAGGCGTGTTCAAGCTGGAGGCGACGCTGCCGGCCATCGTCAGTGTCACCGAGAAGATCAACGAACCGCGCTTCCCCTCCTTCAAGGGCATCATGGCCGCCAAGAAGAAGGAAGTGCAGACCTTCACCCTGGAAGACCTGGGTATCGACCCGTCGACCGTGGGTGTGGCCAACGCGGGCACCACGGTGACCGCGTCCACCCCGAAGCCGCCGCGCACCGCGGGCGAGAAGATCACCGACGAGGGCGACGGCGGCACCAAGATCGCCCAGTACCTGGTCGGCCAGAAGATCATCTGAGTCCCCCGCACCCGCAGCAACTTCTAGGAGAAGAGACAAATGGCAGAAGTACTTGTGCTCGTCGAGCACGCCGACGGTGCGGTCAAGAAGGTGACCACCGAGCTGCTGAGCGCCGCCGCCACCCTCGGTGAGCCCTCGGCCGTGGTGCTGGGCGCCCCCGGCACCGCCGACAAACTGTCCGACGCGCTGGCCGCGGCCGGCGCCGCCAAGATCTACGTCGCCGAATCCGACGATGTCGAGAACTACCTCATCACGCCGAAGGTCGACGTGCTGGCCGGCCTGGTCGAATCCGCTTCCCCGGCGGCCGTCCTGGTCGCCGCGAGCGCCGAGGGCAAAGAGGTCTCCGGCCGCCTGGCCGCCCGCATCGGCTCCGGCCTGCTGGTCGATGTCATCGACGTCAAAGCCGACGGCTCGGCCGTGCACAGCATCTTCGGTGGCGCCTTCACCGTCGACGCCAAGGCCACCGGCGATGTCCCCGTGATCTCCGTTCGCCCGGGTTCGATCGAGGCGAACGCCTCGGCCGGTGCCGGCGAGAAGGTCACCGTCGAGGTCCCCGCGCAGGAAGAGGGCGTCGTCAAGGTCACCAGCCGTGAGCCCGTCGTCGCCGGTGACCGGCCGGAACTCACCGAGGCGAATATCGTCGTCTCCGGTGGCCGCGGTGTCGGTTCCGCCGACAACTTCTCGGTGGTCGAAGCCCTGGCCGATTCCTTCGGCGCGGCCGTCGGCGCCTCGCGTGCCGCGGTCGACTCGGGTTACTACCCGGGCCAGTTCCAGGTCGGCCAGACCGGTAAGACGGTCTCCCCGCAGTTGTACGTCGCCCTGGGTATTTCCGGCGCGATCCAGCACCGGGCCGGTATGCAGACCTCGAAGACCATCATCGCGGTCAACAAGGACGAAGAGGCGCCGATCTTCGAGATCGCCGACTACGGCATCGTCGGCGACCTGTTCAACGTCGCCCCGCAGCTGACCGAAGAGGTCAAGAAGCACAAGGGCTGAGCGCCCGTCGCTCTGCCCTACGCCACGGCGTGCGCACGCCCGGCCGGTTCCCTCCGGCCGGGCGTTCGTGTTTTCCGCCGATCCAGGTGGAAGTGGAAATTGATCCGACGATTAGGCTCACAACGGTGACCTCGGGGCGGTGAGCTGCTTGGTCATCGACGATGAGGAGGTACCGGATCCATGCCCGTTCTGCACGAGAAGCTACAGGAGATCTACGACGAGGTACTTCTCCGCAATGCGGGGGAGACCGAGTTCCACCAGGCCGTGCACGAGGTGCTGGACAGTCTCGCCCCGGTGGTGGCCAAACATCCCGCCTACACCGACGCCGCCGTGATCCGGCGGCTGTGTGAGCCGGAACGGCAGATCATCTTCCGGGTGGCCTGGGTCGACGATTCCGGTCAGGTGCAGATCAACCGTGGATTCCGGGTGGAGTTCAACTCGGCGCTGGGTCCCTACAAGGGCGGGCTGCGCTTCCACCCGACCGTGAACGTCGGGATCGTGAAGTTCCTGGGGTTCGAGCAGACCTTCAAGAATTCGCTCACCGGTATGCCGATCGGCGGCGGCAAGGGCGGATCCGATTTCGACCCGAAGGGCCGCTCCGATGCCGAGGTGATGCGTTTCTGCCAGGCGTTCATGACCGAGCTCTACCGGCATATCGGCGAGCACACCGATGTCCCGGCCGGCGATATAGGTGTCGGCGGGCGGGAGATCGGCTACCTGTTCGGGCAGTACAAGCGCATCACCAACCGCTTCGAATCCGGTGTGCTCACCGGTAAGGGAATCGCCTGGGGCGGGTCGCAGGTCCGTACCGAAGCCACCGGTTACGGCGTCGTGTTCTTCGTGGACGAGTTGCTGCGGACGCGGGGCGAGGGCTTCGACGGCAAGAAGGTCGTCGTCTCCGGTTCCGGGAATGTGGCCCTCTACGCGATCGAGAAGGTGCAGCAACTCGGGGGCACGGTGATCGCCTGTTCCGACTCGAGCGGCTATATCGTCGACGAGGCGGGGATCGACCTCGAGCTGCTCAAGGAGGTCAAGGAGCAGCGCCGGGCCCGGATCTCCCACTATGTCGGCGAACGCGGGCCCTCGGCCCGGTTCGTCGAGGACGATTCGGTCTGGAATGTGCCGTGCGATATCGCCCTGCCCTGCGCCACCCAGAACGAACTCAACGGCCGGGATGCCGCAGTGCTCGTGCGCAACGGTTGCACGGTCGTCGCCGAGGGCGCGAACATGCCCTGCACGCCGGAGGCGGTGCGGGTGTTCGGGGAGGCGAAGGTGGTGTTCGCGCCGGGTAAGGCCGCCAATGCGGGCGGCGTCGCGACCAGCGCCCTGGAAATGCAGCAGAACGCTTCCCGCGACTCGTGGTCGTTCGAGTACACCGAGGAACGCCTCGCCGAGATCATGCGCGGTGTGCACGACCGCACCCTCGCGACCGCCGACGAATACGGTTCGCCCGGAAACTATGTCGCCGGGGCGAATATCGCCGGCTTCATCCAGGTCGCGGACGCCATGCTCGCCCTCGGCGTGATCTGACCGGCAGGTCGGACGGTCTCCCGCGGCACCCACCCACCGACCGGCGGTGCACACGTGATGCCACGGTCAGGGAGCGCCGGTCGCGACCCACTCGGCGGCACGTTTTTCGAGAATCCGGCCTCTCCGGTAGTCGGTGGTACTCGAGGATGACGCGATTGCCGTACCGGAGGCCGATGTGCCCGGCGCCCGAGGTCGCCAAGATGGTGACGAGCCCGCCGTCGGAGTGGGCAGCGGAGTGGAGGGCATATGAAACTCGAAGCCGGGCAGGTCGCTGTTGTCACCGGCGCCGCCAACGGGATCGGCGCGGCATTGGCTGCCGCGCTGGTGGAGCGTGGGCTGCGGGTGATCGTCGCCGATATCGATACCGAGGCATTGACGAGAACCGCTACCGAACTCGGCGACCGGGTGATCGCCGTGCCCACCGATATCGCCGATATCGATCAGGTGCGGGCCCTCGCCGATCGGACACTGGCCGAATTCGGCCGCGTCGACCTGGTTTTCAACAATGCGGGGATGAGCACGGGCGGGCCGAGCTGGGAGATCGCTCCGGCCGATTGGAACCGGGTCTGGGCGGTGAACGTCGGCGGAGTCGTGAACGGTGTCCACATCTTCACACCGCATCTGATCGCCGCCGGGCAGGGGCATATCGTCAACACGGCCTCGCTGGCGGGGCTGGCGGTCGGCATGTTCGGTGCACCGTACGCGGCCAGCAAGGCAGCGATCATCTCGCTCTCGGAATCGTTGCGGGGCGAACTGGACCTGATCGCACCGAATGTCGGTGTGACAGTGGTGTGCCCGGGCCCGGTGGACACTCGGATGTTCCGCGGCCTCGCCGAACTCGCCACCCCGCCGGAGGATCGGGCACCGGGAGCGGAGGCGTTGCCACCCGAGGTGATGGACAAGCTGGCACCCATGATGGAAGCGGTCGCCGAAATGGCGAAGGAGATGATCCCGGCCCCCCGGGCAGCGGAGATAATTCTCGGTGCGGTGGAATCCGGGAAGCTGTACGAGACCACGCATCCGGAGATGGCGCTCGCCGCCCGCGAGCGGATCGACACGATGCTGGAATCCTTCGGTACCCCCGCCTGAACCGCTTCCGCGGCCTCGCCGGGCGGGGGGGATTCCGGCCCGGCCGAGCCCGCACCTCCGTGGCTTGTCCGCGAGGCACGGGTTATTCGTTCTCGCCCACGCTCTCGAGGAGGGTCAGGGCCTGCTTGCGCATCTCCACCTTGCGTACTTTCCCGGTGACGGTCATCGGGAATTCGTCGACGACGTGCACGTAGCGAGGGATCTTGTAATGGGCCAGCCGGCCCGCGCAGAACGCCCGCAACGCCGCGGCATCGATGGCGGGAGCGCCCTCGCGGAGCCGGACCCAGGCCATCAACTCCTCGCCGTACCTGGGGTCGGGAACGCCGATCACCTGGGCGTCGAGAATATCGGGGTGGGTGTAGAGGAATTCCTCGATCTCGCGCGGGTAGATGTTCTCACCGCCGCGGATCACCATATCTTTGATCCGGCCGGTGATGGCCACATAACCGTGGTCGTCCATGATCCCGAGGTCGCCGGTATGCATCCAACGGGCCGCGTCGACGGCCTCCGCGGTCTTCTCCGGATCCTCCCAATAGCCGAGCATGACCGAATAACCCCGGGTGCACACCTCACCGGGCTCGCCGCGCGGCAGCGTCCGGCCGCTCACCGGATCGATGATTTTGATCTCGAGATGCGGGCCCACCCGCCCGACCGTCGCCGTGCGCTGGTCGATACTGTCGTCGGCCCTGGTCTGGATGGAAACCGGTGAGGTTTCGGTCATGCCGTAACAGATGGTCACCTCGCTCATCCCCATCCGATCGATGACCTGCTTCATCACCTCCACCGGACACGGCGACCCCGCCATGATCCCGGTTCGCAGCGTCGACAACCGGTAGTCACCGAATCCGGGCTCGGCGAGTTCGGCGATGAACATGGTCGGCACCCCGTACAGCGATGTGCACCGCTCGGCCTCCACCGCGGCGAGGGTGGCCGCGGGGTCGAAAGCCGGAGCCGGGACGACCATGGTCGCCCCGTGGCTGGTGCAGGCCAGGTTGCCCATGACCATTCCGAAGCAGTGGTAGAACGGCACCGGGATGCAGACGCGATCCTGATCGGTGTAGCCGCAGATCTCGCCGACGAAGAACCCGTTGTTGAGGATATTGTGGTGGCTCAGCGTCGCTCCCTTCGGGAAACCGGTGGTGCCCGAGGTGTATTGGATATTGATCGGGTCGTCCGCGGACAGCCGTTTCTGTGCGGCGGCGAGCGCGGCCGGGTCGGCTGCGCGGCCTGTGGAGAGCAAACCGGACCAGTCCGCGCTGCCCAGCAGTACGACCCGTTCCAGCGCCGGGCACGCCGAGCGCACCTCCGCCAGCATGGCGGCATAATCCGATGTCTTGAACGCCGGCGCGGCGATCACCATCCGGATACCGGCCTGCCGGAGCACGTACTCCAGTTCGTGCGCGCGGTAGGCGGGATTGACCGTGACCAGGACCGCGCCGATCTTGGCGGTCGCGTACTGGACGAATACCCATTCGGGACAGTTGGGCGCCCAGATCCCGACCCGGTCCCCGTTGCCGATCCCCGCCGCGAGCAAACCCGAAGCCAGCGCTTCGATCTCGGTCGCGAGCGCACGATATGTCCACCGGCGGCCGCCGGCCACATCCACCAGGGCGTCGTTATCGGGGAAGGCGGCCACCGTGCGATCGAAGTTGTCGCCGATCGTATCCCCGAGCAGTGGCACATTCCACGCACCGGAGGCGTAGCTCTTCTGGGCTGTACTCATCACCGGTCCTCTCCCGGCACCCGTGCGGGTGCCTGTATCCGGGGCCGCGGGCGTACCCCGTCCCGCCGCGTGGCCCGATGAGATAGTGATACAGGTCACTGGCGGCCGGCCACCCCCGAACGGGGGTATATCGCACATGGCCGGCGGATTCGTATCGGGCCGCCTCGAGCAATGGCCCGTGCGGGCGTCCGGCCCGCCGGATTCCTTACGAAGGGGGCTCTTCGTAGCATGTGGCGATCGCAGCCGCGCGGGTGTGCAGGCGGCGGCGCAATGCCGGTGGGGCCAGGGCCTCGGCGTCCGTGGCCAGCTGCCACAGCGCCCATTCGGCGTGCCGGGAATCCTGGAAGGTCACCTCGAGCCGTAGCCTGCCGTCGCCATCCGTTTCTTCGGTGTGGACGGCGAGTGCGGTGCTCGCCAGTTCGTCCCGGCGTGCCGGGTCCACCCGTACGAGCACGGTGACCTGGTTACCGCCTGCCCGGAACCGCGTGCTGCGTTCCTGCCAGGCGCCGGGCAGATCGACCTGGTCCGATCGTTGTGCGGGTTCGCGGAGTTCTTCGGCGGCCTGTAGCCGTGACAGCCGGTAGGTGCGGTCCGCGCCGGCTCTCGTGGCCAGCAGATAGCCCTGGCCGCGTACCGTGACCAGGCCGATCGGGTCCACGGTGCGCCAACTCGGCGCCTGGTCCACGGCCGCGTAGTGGATACGCAGCTTGTGACCGGCGAACACCGCGCGCCGGACCTCGCTCAGCAGGGCATCCGGAATCTCGTCGTCGGCCGACCGGCGTGCGAGTAGATCGGTTTCCGGGTCGATGAGCAACCGCTGGGCCGCCTCGCTCGCGATGGACCGATAGCTTTCCGGCAGCGCGTCGATCACCTTCAGCATGGCCGACGCGAGCGCCGAACCGAGCCCGAAAACCTGTGCGCCGCGCCGTGTTCCGGCCACCAGTAGAGCGAGTGCCTCCTCGTGGTTCAGTCCGGTGAGTTCGGTCCGGAAACCGGGCAGCAGTGCGAACCCGCCGTGCCGGCCACGCTCGGCGTACACCGGAACACCGGCGGCGGAGAGGGCTTCGATATCGCGCAGCACCGTGCGGGTGGATACCTCCAGCTCGCGGGCGAGCGTGGCCGCCGGCAACCGGCCGTGCCGGCGCAGCAGCAGCACCAGCGAGACCAGCCGGTCGGCGCGCATATCGAGAAATCTACCCGGAATACATGACCGAGGATGTCGTGATTTCTCGCGAGACTCGTCGGCGAAGGACTTTCGATGACGAATGGAGTTGAAGTGACACTGGAACGCACCGCGGTCAACCCGGTGACCTGGTCTGTGGAGCTGGGATTCAACCAAGGGGAGCTCGTCGCCGGGCACACCCGGACCCTGTACTGCTCCGGCCAGACAGCCATGAGCCGCAACGGTGAACCCGAGCACGACGGTGATATGGCCGCGCAGCTGGCGCTGAGCCTCGACAACCTCGAGGCGGTACTCCGCGAGGCCGGTATGTCGGTCGCCGACCTGGTGCGGCTCAACGTCTACACCACCGACGTCGACCTCCTCTTCCGGCACTACGGTGTCCTGGCCTCGCGGCTGGCCGCGGCCGGGATCGCGCCGGCCACGACGATGCTCGAAGTGACGCGGCTGGCGGTCCGCGGCCAGATGGTCGAACTCGAGGGGACCGCCGTCGCGTGACCGTCCCGGCCGTTCCGGCGGCAGCTATCCGTTTCCGCCGGAAGCGCTGAATAACCGCTGGCGTGACCGGCTTGACTGTGCCGCAGCGGCATAGTTTTGACTGGTCACGCCGGGCGGATCCGCACCGGACAAGATCGAATCCGATGGGAGGGCGCCGTATGGCCGCGCAGTGGGAACACAAGGTGCTGAGGTACAAGCTCGGTATGAAGGGCTTCGACTACGACCGGATGGAGCAGGACCTCGACGATCTGGGACGTAAGGGGTGGGAAGCGGTCGGGACGCTGGCGCCGAGCTTCGGTTCCGGTCAGGCCATCGAGGTCGCCCTGATCCTGAAGAAGCGCAACGACTGACTGCAGCCGAGGGGTCGACGTCGCTTCGCCCTGACGCCGGCATGCGCCGTCGCGGCCGGTGAGCGGCGCCGTCACTCATCGACTGCGGTCCGGAATTCGCCGTCGAACTCATCGAACCGCTCAACCTCGCCCGAGCCCCATGCTACTTTCTAGAATGAATTTCAGTTTTGAACGGCGGCCGGTTTGCTGTGGATCGAAATCGCGTTGCCGCGGATGGTTGGAAGCGTGATATGAGAACAGTTCTGCCCCGCCTCGGCGCCCCCAAGTGGCGTGCGGCGATCGTCCTCGCGGTGACGGTGCTGGGTGCCGCGGCATGTGGGGATTCGACCGGCCGGCCCGACAGTGCCGCACCGGGCACACTGGTCACCGCCACACCGGTCCGGGTATCTCCGGATTCGGCGGTACCGCAGGACGCCCGTTCCGAGCGCATCACGTACTTGTCGCAATCCGCTGCGGGGCAGAAGATCCTGGTCTCCGGCACGGTAACCGTTCCGGCCGGCGAACCGCCCGAGGGCGGCTGGCCGGTGATCAGCTGGGCGCACGGCACCACCGGCGTCGGTGATGCCTGCGCCCCTTCCGCCCACAGTGTGGGCGGGCCCGCACGCGACTACCTGGCCGCCACCGATCCCGTCATCGCCCGGTGGGTCGCCGGCGGATACGCGGTGGCCGCCACGGATTACGAGGGGCTGGGAACTCCGGGCGGACATCCGTACATGAACGGTGTCAGCGCCGCGCACACCGTCACCGATATCGTCCGGGCCGCGCGTGAACTCGACCCGCGGATCGGCGCGAAATGGGCTGTGGCGGGCCATAGTCAGGGCGGGCACGCCGCCCTGTTCACCGCGGCTCAGGGTGCCGGATACGCCCCGGAACTCGACCTCGTGGGTGCCGTCTCCTACGCACCGGGCAGCCGCACCAGCGATACCGCCGCTTATATGGCGGCCGGCGGGCCCGGGGTGCGTGCGGCAATACCGTTCCTGCCGGTGCTGCTGCTCGGCGCCGAAGCCGCGGACCCGGCACTTGCGGCCGAGACGATGATCAGTGACGCGGCCCGGCCGTTACTCGATGCGGCGCGCACTGGCTGTATGGACCAGATCAAAGCGGCAGCGGCCGGGGTCCCGGCCGGTGAGCTGTTCGCGCCCGGCGCGGATACCGGCGCGCTCACCGCGTACTTCGCCGGGCAAGAGCCGGAAGCGCTGCACCTCACGGTCCCGATACTGGTCGCGCAGGGCACCACCGATGCCCTGGTCGCGGCCCCGATCACCACGCAGATCACCGAAAAGCTGTGCGCCGCCGGGTCGGCCGTGGACTACCGGTCCTACGCGGGCGCCGATCATCGCGGTGTCCTCGAAACCGCGGCCGACGATGTCGATACTTTCCTCGGCACTCTGTTCGCCGGGAAGGACCCCGGCACAACCTGCGGCACCTGATGATTCGGCATCTACGGAGCGGTCTACAGGTGCCGCGTCCGTGACCACCGGGTGGCCGGAGAGCCGCGTTCACGGCGATGACTTCCATCGTGTTCGCGGCGACCTTCGTGGCGCTCGGCGGCCGGTTGGCTGTTCGGTGGTGCGTTTGCGCTCCGGTCGATACTGGTGAGATGTCGCAGGACGTCGCGCAGGCCAGGCCCGAGTGGAAGAGCACGGGAAGTACGAAGTTTCCGCTGGCTGCCCGGGTGGACGGGTGTTGGTGGGTGTTGCGGATGAATCCGTTTCCGGATCACTGCATGTGGACGTTGTTCATCGACGGTGTGGTCCGGTACGACCTCGAGAAGACGCCTCCTGATTGGGGCAGGCTCGGTCTCGGGTCGGCGCCGTTGCTCGATCAGGTGACCACCGATCGCATCCTCGCGCCGCTGCGTGGTTTCACCGTGTACGGCAGCGAGGCCGGTCGACCCTGCGACGATCCGTTCTGCTGCGGTTGAGCGAATGGCCCCGGCGCCGCGTTCCCAGCACTTTCCCAGCTCCGTTCGCAGCTGGGCCACAGAGAGGCGAACTAACGTCGCAGACATCGGAGAGCCGATCACCGGATCGGCGAAAAACGCAATGTGACAAGGAGTTCCATGGTGAATTCGAAGCGGGCGAGTAGAGCCTTCGCGGCTGTGGTGTGCGGGGTCGGGGTCGCGGGTGCGGCCGTGGCGGGTGCCGGGGTGGCGAGTGCGCATCCCGGGCCCGGTGAGAAGAAGATCATCATCAACGGCCAGGAGCGGCCCGATATCGACCGGGTGATCCTGCGGGAGAACCTCGGCCGGGACCTGCCCGGATATCAGCTGCCTCCAGGCAGTCCGGGCGTGATCATCCTGAAGAACGGAGAAGTCCAGCCGGTACCCGAAGGCGCCGTACTGCGGCATCGCGGCGATCGGTGACATCCGGTAGCAGCGGAAGCACCGTCGTCCGACGGTGACCAGGCAACCCGAGGTGTGGTCCCTCGCCACTCGGGTTCCACGGTGGCACGCCGCGCCCAACCGGCGGTGTCACCCATGCCCCGGCGGCCACTGCCCGGCCGCCGGGGCATGCCGCGGCCCCCGCGGCCCCCGCGAAGCGGATGGCCGAGGAACCGGCATGTCTTCGGCGATTCCTGTGGTGACGGCACCGTGGGCGGGACATGGCGACGATCGCTATGCCCCGTGCAGCCCGTCGAGCAGTGTCGTGAGAATCGGGGTCCGGCGGGTGTCGGCGCGCAGGACCGCCGAGACCGGGATGCGCAGACGCTGATCAGCGAGGGAAAGCGTGGCGATACCTTCGGTGGAGCTGTTCGCGTAGAGCGCGGTCCACGCGTCGGGGTGGTTGATCAGCTCCATGGTGGCCGTGTGGTCGGGAGGAATGGGCGGGCCGTAGGTCGGGCCGACGGGGAGGTCGGCGAAGGCGGCGCGGATGACGTTGTGGATGAGGACCTGCTCGGATTCCGGAGGCAGCAGCAGGGGATAGGCGCTGAGCTCGGACAGGGTGACATCGGTGCGTCCGGCGAGCGGGTGGGCGGTGGCGGTGGCGAGCGTCAGGTCTTCGACCCAGAGTTGTTCGACGATCAGACCCGCCTGCTGCACGCTGCCGCGGATGAGGGCGAGATCGCAATCGCCGTCGGCCACGGCGGCCACCCGCTGTCGGAAGGGTTTGATGACGAATTCGATCTCGGCGCCGGGATGAGCTTCGCGGGCGCCGGCGATAGCCGACAGCGATCGTGTGGCGAAGGACATATTCGCCGTGAGCCGGATTCTGGGACCGGTGGTGCGGATCGAGGCCCGGATCGCGGATTCGAGACCTAGCATCTGTTTCGCCAGCGGTAGTAGCCTTGTGCTCGCGTCGGTGGGGACGACCGATCGGGTCGAGCGTTCGAAGAGCTGCACGCCGAGGTCGTGTTCGAGCCGGGCGATCTGATGACTGATCGCCGATTGCGAGATGAAACAGCGGGCCGCGGCCCGGCTGAAACTGAGCTCCTCGCACACCGCGACGAAGTACGTGAGCTGGCGAAGTTCCATCTCCACCCCATTCATGACGAGATCAGATAAGAGTCATCTCAATTATGCGCCCTGAACCCTGAAATATCTTGGTTCTGGATGACGGTTAGTCATGAGTGAAGGAGGCTGTCATGCAGAACGTCACGGAAATCGGCGCCGGCGTCGAGTACGCGGATGTCGTGATCATCGGTTCGGGGTTCGGTGGACTCGCCGCCGCCAAGCAGTTGGCGAAGGCGGGCGTCGATTATGTCCTGATTTCGAGCACGCCGGAGCACCTGTTCCAGCCGCTGCTGTACCAGGTCGCTACCGGGGTGTTGGCGTCCGATGAGATCGCACCCCCGATCGCGAACATCCTGCGCCGGCACGAGGAGGCGGATGTGCGGCTCGGGAAGGTCACCGCCATCGACCCGGATGCCGCGATTCTCACCTACGAGACCCCCGAGGGGGCCCGGCGGATCCGCTACGGGTCGATGATCGCCGCCACCGGTGCCAGCCAGTCGTATTTCGGACGTGACGATTTCGCCGACAAGACCTATTCGCTGAAAACCATCGACGATGCCAAGCTGCTGCGCGCGCAGATCGAGCGGGTTTTCCGGGAGGCCGCCGATGCCGACGAGGAGACCCGCCGCCGGCTGCTGTCGTTCGTGGTGGTCGGTGCCGGCGCCACCGGTGTCGAGGTGGCCGGGCAGCTGAAGGAGCTGGCGAAGCGGCATTTCCACCAGGAAGTTTCGGTAACCCTCGTGGAAGGGGCGGGCGCGGTCCTGCCGCCGTTCGGCGGCGGATTGTCGGAGTATGCGAAGAAATCGCTGACCCGCAGTGGTGTGGAGGTGCTGCTGGGCACCTTCGTCACCGATATCGAGGCCGGGCAGGTCACCGTCAAGGACTCCGACGGTCAGCTTCGGCAGATCGATGCCGAAACCATCGTCTGGTCGGCCGGGGTACAGGCGGGCGGGTTCGCGAAACTGCTGGCCGAGGCCACCGGATGCGAAACCGACCGGGCCGGGCGGCTGCTCATCAACCCCGACCTGACCGTCGGCGGTTACGCCGATATCTACGCGATCGGCGATATGACCTCACTCAACGGCTATCCGGGACAATCGCCGGTCGCCATGCAGGAGGGGCGGCACGCCGCCGATATCATCAGCCGCGATAAGCACCCCGGTACGCCGTTCGTGTATTGGGACAAGGGCAGTATGGCCGTGATCAGCCGGTTCAGCGCGGTGACCAAGCTCAACGAGCGGATCACCTTCCGCGGCACGATCGCCTGGTTCATCTGGCTGGCGGTGCACCTGTTCTACCTGGTCGGCTTCCGCAACCGTTTCGCCGCGGTGCTGTCGTGGTTGGTGGCGTTCATCGGAACCGGCCGGCCCGGGTTCGACGAGGTCGACGAGCAGTGGCGCGCCGGGGTCCGGGAACCGGAACGATTCGTCGCGTAGTGCCGGGGAACGGGTGCGGTCGTGTCGTCCGACCCCGCCGCGGTGTGCGGCGGGAGGCCGTTCGCGGCTGTCCGGGCAATCAGTAGTGCCAAGACGGGGTGCGTGCGAGTAGGGCCGGTTTTCAACGAGTTCGGTGCCCCGTCCGGTTCCCGGCGCGGTGCGTCCCCTGGTCGCCCGGCGGAAGAACTCACGGGAACCTGCTGGTAAACGCCTGGTGTGATCTGCATCTCGTTAACCGAACCGGCATGCTGACGACACTTCGCGGACGCTCCGGCGCAGTCTCGGACTGGCCTCCTTGGCTTTATGGCTATTACGTCCGTGCTGACAGCGCCGGCTCGACCGGCCGGCAGCGAGGATCACCGGTCCCGATACGCACTGATCGTCTCCTCCGATACCGACCATCGCATCGCGGCGCAGCGACTGCGGTACAACGTTTTCGCCAACGAACCCGGCTTCCGGATCCCCGACGACGGAACGGGCCTGGATGCCGACCGCTTCGACGAGCACTGCGATCACATGCTGGTGCGCGATGAAGTCAGCGGTGAATTCGTCGGCTGCTACCGGATGCTGCCGCCGGACAGGGTGGCGGCCGCCGGCGGCTACTACACCGCCACCGAATTCGACCTGACCCGGCTGGATCCGGCCGGGCGGCGGATCGTGGAGATGGGGCGGGCCTGCGTGGTGCCCGACCATCGCAACGGGTCGGTGCTCACACTCATGTGGGCGGGGATCCTGCACTACATCCAGCTCACCGGTTACGACCGGGTGATGGGGTGCGCCTCGGTGCCCATGCGCAACCGCCCCGACGAGCCGGCCGGTGTCAATGTGCGCGGGGTGCGCGATCTCCTGCTCACCAAACATGCGTGCGCACCGGAGAGCCGGGTGCGGCCGTACCGCCCGGTCGTGGTGGACGGGGTGGCGCTCGACGATCTGCCGGCGCCCGCGCGCCCGAAACTGCCGCCGCTGCTCAACGGATATCTGCGGCTCGGCGCGGAGATCTGCGGGGAGCCGGCGCACGATCCGGATTTCGCCGTCGCCGATTTCGTGGTGCTGCTGGGGCTGGACACCATCAACACCCGCTACCTGGACCGTTTACGCGGCGCGGCGGCGAATTTCGACGGCGGGCGGTGATCCGATGCCGGGCCCGACACTGGAAGAGGAAGTCGTCGAGATGACTGCACCGCAGCATGCGTGGATGCCCGTCAGCCCGTGTGTGACGGGATGCGTCCAGCACAGCGCCGAGGTCGGGGTGCTGCGTGCCGGGATCCGGGCCGCTGGTGCGCTGTCGGTTCTGGCCGCCTATCCGTTCGCGCATATCGTCACGCCGCCGTCGCGTCGTTCCGGGATGCAGCGGCGCTTTGCGGCAATGCTGTTACGCAGCTGTGGGATCAGCATTCGGGTGGTGGATCACCGGCCGGTACAGGGCAGGTCGCAGTTCGCGCCGGCCGGCACCGGTGTCCTGGTGGCCTGCGGACATATCGGCTGGGCGGACATCATCGTGCTGGCTTCGGTGCAGCCACTCGCCTTCGTGGCGCGGGCCGATCTGATCGACTGGCCGCTGCTCGGGCGGCTGGCCCGGATCATGCGGGTCGTTCCGATCGAGCGGGAGCGGCTACGCAAGCTGCCGGAGGTGGTGGAGCAGGTGGGGCAGCGGCTGGCCGCGGGCGAGCGGATCGGCTTCTTTCCGGAGGGCACCACCTGGTGCGGCCGGGCCTACGGCAAGCTACGGCCGGCGATTTTCCAGGCGGCGGTGGATACGGCGACCCCGGTGCAGCCGGTGCGGTTGCGGTACCTGGATCCGCACGGCAACAGATCGACCGTGCCGGGTTTCGTCGGTGACGATACGCTGGTCGGCTCGGTGGCCCGGGTACTCCGGGCCCGGGGTCTGACGGCCGAGGTCGTGCTGGCCCCGGTCGAGTCGCCGGGGGGAGACCGGATCGATCTGGCGCGGCGGTGCGAGCGGGCGGTCCGGGCGGAGGAGCTCTCCGACGCGGCGCATGCGGTACTCGCCGCGGCCGATCGGCAGTTGACGAAGGCGGCGGTGGCGACGCCGGTCTGATCGAAGTATCGGTTTACGGCCGGGTCCGGGTAACGGACCCGGCCGTATTGTCGCAAATGGTGTATCGCTTATAAATGTACCGCTGTACAACGGCAACTTATCCTGCGGTATCAGAAGGCGCTGCCGGTGCCGGGCAGACCGGGGAGTCCTACCAGGGGCAGCGGCAGATGCGGCAGCGCCGGAAGATGTACCGGCGGGGTCGGCAGCAGCGCCGGGGGAGCCGGCGGAATATACGGGTTGGGCACATTCCAGGTCTGGGTCTGGGTGCCGCCGCTGTGGTTGTCGTGGTCCCAGTCGGCCGGGGCGTCGTAGTCGCTACCGCGGTTGCCGCCGTAACCGGCATGTGAATCCCGGTCTTCGCGACCGGTGTGGCCGCTGTTGAACTGATCGTTCCAGCCATCGTAGTTCTGCTGGTTGTGGTCGCGATATCCGTATTGGCCGTTGTCGTCCCAGCCGTAGTCGTTGTCGTTCCAGCCGGCGCCGTGATTGCCGGAGTCGTTGCCGAAGCCGTGACTGTCGTCGTTGCCGAAGCCGCTGGAGTCGTCGGAATCGCTGATCGCCGTCGCGGCGACGGGGTCGGCGAGGGCATTGCCGGCGGTAACGCCCAGCGGCGCGAGGGCGAGGACCGCGATCGCGGCGATCCGGGCGGCAATGCGGCGGGTGCGCTGTTCGGGAATTCGGTTCATCGGTGGAGTCCTCACTCGTCGCGCCCCGGTCAGCTTGTGGGGCGGTGAGCGCTTCTTCAGCGCTCTATCGATACATTCATTACCGTACCGCTATATAACGGCACATTCAATAGGTTTCCGGAAAGTTGGATCTACTTCTGGTCTCGGGTCCCTGCATTGCGCTGCTGCCGGCCGTTTCGCCGTCCGGCGGCGATATGGCGGATCCCGGAGCCGGTGCGACGCCCCACCGACGGTGTTGTGGACCGTCGCAGACTCATGCGGCTACGGTGGAGTCGGACAGACCGAGCGTGTTCTGCTCTCGATACCGGTGGCGCCGCATTCGAGGTGTCCAGAGGTTTCCGAGGGAGACCCCTGGCGTAGCTCGGACCCGGTGGCTTCAGCAGATGCACCGCTGACCACTGTCATCGGCGCTTCCACGACGGTTCCGGCTCCGGATCCGGGCAACTACCCAGGAATGTGGGGCAGAGAACTATGGCGATCAGCCAGGTGGCGGTGTATGCGCACCTGAGCGTCACCGAAATAGAGTGCCTCGGGCGCGAACTCGACGAGATCAGGCGCGATGTCGAGGACGGGCTGGGGGCGCGCGATGCCGCGTACATCCGGCGCACCATCGGCCTTCAGCGGACGCTGGACGCGGTCGCGCGGGCGACGATCGGATTCAGCCGCCGCCGCGGCGGCTGGCTCGCCGGAACCGGCGGGCTGGCGCTGGCCAAGATCATCGAGAACATGGAGATCGGCCACAATGTGAGCCACGGCCAGTGGGATTGGATGAACGACCCGGAGATCCACTCGACCTCCTGGGAGTGGGATATGGCCGGATTGTCCGCCCAGTGGCGGCACTCCCACAACTACCGGCACCACGTCTTCACCAATGTGCTGGGGCTGGACGACGATATCGGCTTCGGCGTCATGCGGGTGACGCGTGACGAACGCTGGCAACCCGGACATCTGCTGCAGCCGTTGCGCAATCTGCTGCTGGCGGTCACCTTCGAATGGGGGATCGCCTCGCAGGGCTGGTATCTCGAGCGCAAGTTCGGTCGCGGCTCGGCCGGCGGGACGGGTACGGCGCGGGCACTGGCGGCGAAGATCGCCCGGCAGGTCGGCAAGGACTATGTGGTTTTCCCGGCGTTGAGCGGTCGCCGGTGGCGCCGGACACTGGCCGCGAACGCGACGGCGAATCTGCTCCGCAATCTGTGGGCCTACATCGTGATCGCCTGCGGTCATTTCCCCGACGGCGCGGAGAAATTCGAACCCGAGGTGATGACGGACGAGACCCGGGCGCACTGGTACCTCCGGCAGATGCTGGGTACCGCGAACTTCGACGCCGGTCCGGTACTCGCATTTCTCAGCGGGCATCTGTCCCATCAGATCGAACACCACCTGTTCCCCGATCTGCCGAGCAACCGGTATCCACAGCTGGCGGTGCGGGTCCGGGCGCTGTGTGAGAAATACGATCTGCCGTACACGACCGGGTCGCTACCACGGCAGGCGGTGCTCAGTCTGCGGACCATCCACAAACTCGCGCTCCCGGACAGCCTGCTCACCGCGACCTCCGACGATGCGCCGGAGACCGCGTCCGAACGCCGATTCGACGCCACGAGAAGTGCCGGAGGCCACCCAGCGGCGCGCGGCCTGCGCACCGCGCTGCGGCTGCGAAACGCGACTTCCGGAGGTCGCGGCGCGTAAGGTGGAGAGGGCCCTGGCCTCGCGACCCATCCGGCGCGGGACCGGACCGTCGGATGACGCGCAATCCGGTCCGCTCGGGCCGAGTCAGGAGTATCCAACACAGCACCGGATCCGATCGGGACCCGGGCGCTGCCCACTACGCCCGATCGGGCGACCCGGTGTACGGCGGATATCGCCGTCCCACGGGCGGGCGGCGGGGCCGGGTGGCCCGCTGGTGATGCGGGAGCAGTCGCCGCCGGCGATCACCGCACACCGCGCATCGACTGCGAAACCTTCTACGACCGGAGTATCGATATGCACGAGAGCAATCTGTTCAGTCACGTCCCTGCGGAACCCGAGGCGTATACGTCCTCGACTGTCGCGAACCAGCCGGTGTTCTCCAACGCCACGACGGAGAATCGGGCCGCGGGCGACACCACTCCCGAAGATGGCGCCGAGCGGTCCTGAAAGCACTGGCCGGACGAAGTCGCGGCCACAGATCGGCTGCCTCACCGGCAGCGCGGCCGGTCGATTATCCGGGCCCGCGCGGGGAATAACAGCGGCCGCGCGGATGTTCGCGGAGTGAGGGGATCTCGCAGTACGCCGAGGATGCCCGGAAGATATGCAGGTCAACGGTGGGATAGGCTTTACCGGTCATGAAGTCGGCTTTTCCGGGTGCGGTCAACGGTGTGCCCACGACGGTTTACCTCGATCATGCGGCGACCACACCGATGCTGCCCGCCGCCATCGAGGCGATGAACGCTGCCTTCGGGACGGCCGGGAACGCGTCCTCGTTGCACGGATCGGGCCGAGCGGCCCGCCGGCAACTGGAGGAGGCCCGCGAATCCATCGCCGCCGATCTCGGCGCCCGGCCGTCCGAGGTCATCCTCACCTCGGGCGGCACCGAAAGCGACAACCTCGCGGTCAAGGGTATTTTCTGGGCCCGCCGCGATGCCGATCCCCGATGTACCCGGATCCTGGCGGGTGCCACCGAACATCATGCGGTCCTCGACGCCGTGGAGTGGCTGGAACGGCACGAAGGTGCGCGGGTGACGTGGCTGCCGGTCGATTCCGACGGCATCGTCGCGCCCGAAACCCTGCGCGCCGAACTCGCCGGAGATCCCGGCGAGGTAGCGCTGATCACCGTGATGTGGGCGAACAACGAGGTCGGCGCCGTCCAGCCGATCGAAGAACTGGCGGCCATCGCGCGTGCGGCAGGTGTGCCGATGCACAGCGACGCGGTCCAGGCCGCCGCGCAACTACCCATCGATTTCGGGGCCAGCGGGCTGGGGGCGGCGAGTTTCGCGGGCCATAAGCTCGGCGGCCCGCACGGAGTGGGTGTGCTGCTGCTCGGGCGCCAGGTGGGCTGTGTTCCGCTGTTGCACGGCGGCGGGCACGAGCGGGATCTGCGGTCGGGTACCTCCGATGTGGCCGCGGTGGCCGGACTGGCCGCCGCGCTGCGGCAGACCGTGGCGGAAATGCCCGCCCGGACAAAGGAACTGATCGCGCTGCGCGACGAACTGATCGCCGGGGTGCGCCGGATCGCTCCGGACGCCGTGCTCAACGGCCCGCACGACGACCGCCGACTGCCGGGCAACGCCCATTTCACCTTCCCCGGATGTGAGGGTGATTCGCTGCTGATGCTGTTGGACGCCGCAGGGGTGGAATGCTCCACCGGTTCGGCGTGCACGGCCGGGGTCGCGTCGCCGAGCCATGTGCTGATCGCAATGGGGGTCGAGCCCCGGGAAGCGCGCGGATCGCTGCGGTTCTCGCTCGGGCACACCTCACAGCAGGCCGATGTCGAGGCGCTGCTGGAAGTATTACCGCAAGTGGTGGAACGAGCCAGAGCCGCCGGCCTGGCCGGTGCGAGAGGAGGTGCGTAGCGTATGCGCGTACTCGCCGCGATGAGTGGTGGAGTCGATTCGGCGGTGGCGGCGGCACGGGCTGTCGACGCCGGACACGAGGTGGTGGGGGTCCATCTGGCGCTGTCGAGCGCGCCGGGCACCCTGCGGACCGGCTCCCGGGGTTGCTGCTCCAAGGAAGACGCCGGTGACGCCCGCCGGGCCGCCGATGTGCTCGGTATCCCGTTCTACGTCTGGGATTTCGCCGACCGCTTCAAAGAAGACGTGATCGACGATTTCGTCGCCGCCTACGCCGCGGGCGAGACCCCGAACCCCTGCCTGCGCTGCAACGAGAAGATCAAATTCTCCGCCCTCGCCGACCGGGCGGTGGCTCTCGGTTTCGACGCGGTGGTCACCGGGCACTATGCGCGCCTGGCCGACGGTGTGCTGCGCCGGGCCCTTGACGCGGACAAGGACCAGTCCTACGTCCTCGCGGTACTGACCGCCGAACAGCTGAAGCGGGCCATGTTCCCGGTGGGTGACACGCCGAAACCGCAGATCCGCGCCGAAGCCGCCGAACGCGGCCTGGCGGTGGCGGACAAACCCGACAGCCACGACATCTGCTTCATCCCCTCCGGCGACACCCGCGCCTTCCTCGGCGCGAAAATCGGGATCCGGCCGGGCGCGATCGTGGACTCCGGTGGCGCCGAACTCGGCCGCCACGACGGAGTGCACGGGTTCACCATCGGCCAGCGCAAGGGTCTCGGGCTGCCCGGGCCCGGTCCGGACGGCAAACCGCGCTACGTCACCGAGATCGATCCGGACTCCGGCACCGTGCAGGTGGGGTCGGCCGACGATCTGCAGGTGTGGTCCATCGACGCCGAACGGGCGGTCTGGACCGGCGGCACGGCGCCAATCGGACCCGTAGACTGCGTGGTGCAGGTTCGGGCGCACGGCGGTACCGCCCCCGCGCCCCCCGCCCCGGGGGCACCCCGGCGGTACCCCCCCGGGGGCGGGCCCGCGCCCCACCCGGGTGGGGGTTGGGGCCACCCCCCCCCGACCCCCGCCGCCCCCCGCTCCCGGGGGGCCGGGGGCGGTACC
>NZ_JARWOV010000028.1 GCF_029868855.1 Nocardia carnea
GCTGGGGGGCGGGGGGGGAATGGGCCCGCGGGGGCGGGGGTCTATCGGGGCTGGGCCCCCGCGGCCCGCTCGGGGGCCCCGCGGCTCTCGTGACACGCCCGGACCGGGCGGCGGCCGCGCGGGGCGTGGGGGGGGGCCCGCCGGCAGTGGACCAGTAGCTCTTCGTCGACGCCGAATACGGCGAGTTCGTCGGCGGGCAGATAGATCCGGCCGCGGTCGAGGTCTTCGCCGATATCGCGCAGGAAATTGGTGAGCTGAAAGGCGTTGCCCAACGCCGCCGCCGCGGGTTCGGCCGCCGCGCGGGGGCCTACCGTACCCAGCACCGGGAGTAGCTGCAGCCCGATGGCCGCCGCCGAACCGCGCATGTATTCGTCCAGCGCGGCCATGGTGGGGTAGCGGTTGCGGAACAACGGTGAACCGGGCGCGTCCATGCGCATGGAATCCAGGAAGGTCCAGAAATGCCGGGGATCGATGCAGAACCCGGCGACAGTGTCGGTGAGAGCCAGGGCGATCTCGCCGAACCCGGCCGGTAGCCGACCGAGCCGGGGCGCGTCGAGCGCTGGGATCGCGCTGGGCCGAGGCGGGTCGGGCGGCCGAGGCGGGTCGGGCCGGGGTGGGGGGAGCGGCGCGGTCGCGGACCGGGGTGGATCGAATGGCCGGCCCGTGCTCGCCTGGGGCGGGCCGAGGGGCGCGGTCGCCCGGAGCCGGGCCGGGTCGGGTGGAACGGGCGCGGCGAGCGGTGTCCACGAGATGCGCAGGGCGAGTTCGATGTCATCCAGCACTGCCGCCGCCTGCCGGGGCGATACCGGGTCGTCGACGATATCGTCCACCATGCGGGCGAAGGCATACAGAGCGTGTACGGCGGGGCGCTGCTCAGCGGAAAGCAGCCGGGTCGCGAGGTAATAGGTGCGTCCGTGGACGGCGGCCGTCCGCCGGCACCGGTCGTATGCGCGGCGCAGCGTTTCAGGATCAGCGGTGCGGGAGAAACCGGGGGTGACGACTTCCGGGCATCCGAGTGGTTCCATTCGGGCATGGCGATCGGTGGTACGTCCGCTCATTTCGGGGCCGGTCGAATTCCCGAGTGTGGCAGCGCTTCCGTCCCCGCGTGTGGCCGCGGTGCTGTATCCGGCGGTGCCGGGGTCGCCGGCGATCTTCGGACCGCGCTCGGCGCTCACGGTCCGGCGGTGACAGTGGGCGTCGTGACCTGCCGGGGCGTTCCACGCAGGCGCAGCGGGTCGACCGTCCGCAGCGAGAGCGCGGCGACGACGGAGGCGAAGGTCGCGGCGGCGACATGCCAGAAGTTGTAGAGCCCGATCGAACCGTCGGGCTGGAACACCAGCATCAACCAGGTGCACACACCGACCAGCGTCATGAGCGTGGTGGTCGACAGCGCGAATCCCGCCGCCAGCGCCAGCGGCCACGAGTAGTACCAGGGCAGTGCGGCCGGCGACAGGATGACGATCGCGACGAAGGCGATCAGGATCCCCAGTACCGCATCACGTTCGGTCAGTTTGAACCGCCACCACGTCCACACCAGCAGGCCCAGCAACGCGGCCATGCACAGCAGGCGGGTCACCTCGAGGATCGAGCCGAGTTCGAAGGGTGTGATCCAGGTGGTGATATGCGCCAGGATCGTCGGGAGCGACAACCAGTTGATGATCTTCTGTGACCCGGACAGCGCAGTGAGCCACCCGATCCCGACCCCGGCGATCGCCGAGGCCGCCACGAACACCACCGCGAAGACCGCCAGCCCGAGCGAGGCGATCTTGACGAACATCTTCCAGTGGTGTGCGAGGAATTCCCGGCTACTCGTCCCGAGCGCCGCACGCTGCCCGTCCTCGGCGCGCCGGTCGCGTTCGTGCAGCATCCAGATCCACACCAGGAACGGTAGCGCCACACCGGCGGTCGCCTTGATCGCGACCCCGATGGCCACCACCACGATGCCCGCCACATGGTGACGTTCCAGGACCAGCGCGATACCCGCGCACATCAGGCCGACCATCAGCATCTCGTTGTGGACGCCGCCGATCAGGTGGATCAGCACCAGCGGGTTGAGCACGGCCAGCCAGAGCGCGACCGTGGGCCGCCCACCGAGATGTTTGGTCAGGTACGGCACCGCCCACATCATCAGCACCAGGCCCGGCAGCATCACGAACCGCAGCGCGATGGTGCCCGCGACCACGCTGTCGCCGGTGACCGCGGTGATGGCGCGGCCCATCAGCAGGAACACCGGCCCGTAGGGGGCGGTGGTGGTGGTCCAGACGGTGCTCACATTGTCGAGCAGGACCCCGGGATTGGCGACAGGACCCACCTGGTACGGGTCGAAACCGTCCCGGAGCAGGGCGCCCTGGGCGAGGTAGGAGTAGGCGTCGCGGCTGAACATCGGTACCGCGAACATAAGCGGGGTGATCCAGATACCGACGATCGCGCGTAATTCGTTGAGGCGCACATCGCCGGAGTGACCGCCGAAGCCCAGCGTGATACGGCCCAGCCGCACCCAGGCGGCCACCATCATCAGCACGCCGGCCCATACACAGATCATCGACAGGGCGTATCCGTGCCCGAACCGCAGCCAGGACAGGTGCACCGCTTCGAGGAGTGGATCGCGTTTACGCACGCTGCCGGCGCCGAACCCGCCGAAGGTGATCATGACCGCGCCGATGAAGCCGAGCAGTGCCGCATGCCCCTCCGGGCTGCGCAGGAAATCGGCGCAGAACCGCAGCAGACCCAGCACACCGGGCGCGAAACCGGCCCGGCCGGATACGCGCGCAGAAGCGGGCGCGGCCGGTGCGGGGGCACCGGTGCCGGGGAGTTGGACGGCGGTGGCGGTGGTGTGCGTATGGGGGGCTGGCATCAGTTGTCGGTCCCCCCGGGTGGTCGGCGGTCGCAACCGCAGGCGAATAGGTCGGCGCTCAGTTTACGGCTTCCCTCGGGGAAGACCGCCGGACGGTGGCGGGGGCCCGTGTCCGGACTCCGCGATTCTCGCCCACAATGCGCTGTGCCGCGAGTTTTCCCGACAGCAGCGCGGTGGGAACTCCGACACCCGGCGTGGTACCGCAACCTGCCAGGACCACGTTCTCGCTGCCACGCGGGAAGTTGCGCGAACGAAACGGACCGGTCTGGCGGAACAGGTGCGCTGCCGAGAAAGGAGTTCCGGCGATCATTCCCTGATCCCGCCACGTCGCGGGCGTGTCGAGCCGGTCGACGACGAACTCGCTCGTAATCCGGTGGTATCCGCGCGCTTCCAGTACCGAGAGCAGCTCGCGCAAGTAGGCCCGGCCCATCCCGGCCCAGTCCAGCGGCGCCGAATCCAGGTTCGGGCACGGTGCGAGTAGCGAGAACGGTTCGTAGCGGACTCCGTCGCGAGTGACGTACAGGCCGGGGTCGCTCAGCGCGGGGCGGGTCAGCAGCAGCGACGGATCGCTCATCGGCCGGCCGCCGCGCCGCGCGGTGATCTCGCGGAAGGTCTGCGCCCAGGCGGCACCGAAGTCGATCGTGTGATGGGCCTGCACCGGCCACTGTTCGGCCACCGCGACCGGTACCAGTCCGTGCGCGACCACCGCCGACGGGGAGGCCCGCAGACCGCGGCGCGGCCGGATACCGAAGCGGTTCAGCGATCCGAGATCCGCGGTGAGCACGACCGCGTCGCTGGGCAGGGTCCGCCCGCCGGCCAGTACCACGTGCCGCGCCCGGCCCAGGTGGTAGTCGATACCCGTCACCTCGGTGCCGAGTTCGAGCCGGCCGCCCGCGGCGGTGAACGCCCCGGCGAGAGTGTCGGCGACGGCGCGCATACCCCCGTCGGGGAAGTAGACGCCCAGACCCGTATCCATATGAGGAATGGCGCCGTACACGCCCAGCGCCTGCGCGGGCGCCATCCCGGCGTACAGCGCCTGGAATGTGAACAATCGGCTCAGCCGGGAGTCGCGCAGGGTACGGGTGACCCGCCGGCCCAGTCGGCCGAACGCCCCGAGCGCGACGAGGTCGAGCAGGGCCGCGCGTTTCGCCGGGATCCGCACCAGATCCAAGGGGGAGTCGAAATTCGCCGCCAGGAATTCGTCGTATTCGGCGCGGTAGACCCGACCCAGCCAGTCCCGCAGCCGGCGGTAGCGCACGGCCTCGTCCGGGCCGCAGACCCGCGCCACCTCCGCGCTCATCCGATCGGCATCGGAGAAGACGCGCAGATCCGATCCGTCGGCGAAACGGGCGTGATACGCCGGGGCCAGCGGCCGGATCTGCAGCGGAGGTACCGCGGTATCGGTATCGAGACCGACGGTGGCCAGCGCGTCGTCGACGAGTTCGGGCAGAGTGAGGATGGTGGCGCCGGAATCGATGTCGTAGCCGTCGAACCGGTAGCGTCCCATCCGCCCGCCGGGGTGATCGGCGCGTTCCACCACGGTGACGGCGCAGCCCGCGCCGGTCAGGTACAGCGCCGCCGACAAACCGGACAGCCCGGCCCCGACCACGACGACCCGATCCACCGGGCCCCGCACCGTCCTCATATGCCCGACCCGCTCATGCTGTGTCCGTCGGGCATGTGCGGGGGCCCTGCGTGGTGACGCTGCGCTACCGCCTCCGGGCCTGACCCGCTCATGCTGTGTCCGTCGGGCATGTGCGGGGGCCCTGCGTGGTGACGCTGCGCTACCGCC
>NZ_JARWOV010000029.1 GCF_029868855.1 Nocardia carnea
CCGGCGGCGCGGGTGGTCGTCCTCACGACCTTCGACGACGACGATCACCTCTATCCGGCGCTGCAGGCGGGCGCCTGCGGATTCCTGGCCAAGAACGCCGGCCCCGACCGGATCCTCGCCGCGATCCGCGCGGCCGCAAACGACGAACGCCCGTTCAGCCCCGAAGTCCTCGCCCGTCTCGTCGGCCGGGCCGTCGCCCACAGTGCCGCCCCGGCGCATACTCCGCTCACCCCGCGCGAACGCGAGGTGGCCGGACTGGTCGGCGCCGGGTACACCAACCAGGAGATCGCCTCGGCTCTGCATCTCGGGATCACCACGGTCAAGTCGTACCTGACCACGGCCATGGACAAGACTGCGGCCAGGAACCGGGTTCAGCTCGCCGTCTACGCCCTCCGCCACGGACTGGTGCCGTAACCGCTACGAATGCTGCTCGCCGTGCCTGATCCGGTCACGCGGTGCGGCGAAACGGACGGTCTCCCAGACGATCAGCAGCACCAGGACCGCGCACAGCATCGCCAGGGCGGCGAGTGCGGGCAGCGCCGCCGCCAACGGGATGAGGGCGAGCAACACCACGATCGCGACGACGCGGGATACCGTCACCTGCCCGGTGGCATAGGCCTTGCCGCCGACGAGCCCGATCAGGAAGAGCGCGACACCGCCGTACAGCGCGAACAGCGGGATTCCGTACAACGCGTCGGTGAGCCGGTGGTGCGAACTGTCTCCGACGTAATAGAGCACCTTCTTCAGGCCCAGGGACAGCGCGATGACCCCGACGATCATCGGGAAATGCCAGTAGGTGTAGCAGTTGCGAGCAATCTTGATCTGCCGTTCCCCGTCGGCCGCGGCCAGTGCGTGCTCGACCGACAGCGCGGCGACATCGAAGTACGCCCACCACAGCAGTCCGGAGACCGCCAGGCCCAGCAGCGAGCCCACGGTGATGGGCCAGGAGATGGGCAGCGCGGCCACCCCGATCCCGATCGAGACGATGGATTCGCCGAGCGCCACGATGATGATCAGACCGTAGCGTTCGGAGAAATGCTTGGCCGAGTTCACCCGCCAGCCGTTACCGGCGAGCAGGGTCCAGGCCATATCGCCGGCCACCGCCGCGATCCACAACCCGATCTGCACGGCGCCCGAGGTGGTCGCCGCGATCACCAGCAGCACGGTCCCGATGGTGATCGACCCCAGCCCCCAGCGGATCACCTGCGCGCGCAGTTGCGGATCCTGTGCGCTGGCCAGCCAGAACATGCCCAGATGGACGAGCCGGGCCGCGAGATAGGCCAGTGCGAAGACCAGCGGGCCCGACCAGCCGCCGGGCAGGTCGTGGAAGGCCTCCGGAATGGTCAGCGCGGCGATGAACCCGGCGCCCATGGCCGCGAACATGGCCACCCGCGCCAGGCCTTCGTCGGCGCGCACCACATTGCCCAGCCAGCTGAAGGCGATCCACACCCACCACATCACGGCCAGGACCAGCAGCGCCCGCAGCATGTTCACGGCCGAGGTGTCCTCGGCGGCCAGATCGGTGACCTTGGTGAGGGCGAAGACCACCACCAGATCGAAGAACAGTTCGAGCTGGGTGACCGCGGCTCCCTGGGCGACCGGCTGCAACCGCATGCGCTTGGATCCACTCATACGGCAAATACTCGCACCCGGCGGCGCTCGTCGCAGCTCAGCCGGATCGGCGACACGACCAGGTTTCGAGCGCCGGAAATCGGACACGCGGTCTACGGAGGATGCCGGAGCGGATCCTACGGCCCGGCACCCCGACGAGAAGGGAGGTCCGATGAGTACCCGCGATACGATCGCCCAGCTGAATCAGGACATCACCACCGCCGAGGACGCAGGTGACGAGGCCACGGCGGCCCGGCTGCGGCGCGAACTGGAAACCGCCCTGCGGGAAGCGAAGGATCCGAGCGGATCGGCCGATACCGAATAGTCCCCGCGGGGACCCTCGGTGATCGACCGGGTGACCTGTCCGGACGGGCGGGCCACTCGGTGGGTTCCACCGCTTGCGGACGGCGCGCGACCTCGCACGATCCCGGCGATCACCTCCGGGTTGCCGGTCCACGACCACACTCCGCGGCAACCGGATATGATCTTGGTCGGGTCGGGGGCGGCGAGTAGTGCGTACATCATGGTGCCTCGTCGAACGATTCATGAGTTCTCCCCCAATCCGCTCATGCGATCGATGTCGATGGAGGAATTGTCATGTCCAGACGCGCGCCCGTATTCCGGGTCCGGAACCTGCTCACCGGGTTCGTCGTGGCCGGTTGCGCCGTACTAGCGCTGTCGGGGTGCTCCGGCGCGGATTCGTCGAGCTCCGCGAGCCCGTCCCCCGCGACCACCGTCCCCGGCCAGAACGGGACCGACGAGGGTGGCGACGTCTCCTTCGACGCCGAGATCGGCCAGTGTGTCACCCTGTCGGGAACCATGATGGACGCCGAGATCGACCACGCCGAATGCGGTAGCGAGAAGTCGAACTACAAGGTCGTCGCCAAGGCACCGACCCAGGACGACTGCGCCGCCGACGTCGACCAGACCTACTACGTCACCCTCGGCGGCGAGGAACAGGGTGCCCTGTGCCTCGATATCGACTGGGTCGTCGGCCAGTGCATGACCATTCCTACCGGTATGGACAGCCCCTCGCACAGCCCGTGTACGGCGGGCAAGCCCGATACCGTCCGGGTGCTCGCGATTCTGCCCGGCACCACCGATGAGGCCGGTTGTCCCGCGGAGGCCACCAGCTACTACACCTACGACGAACGCAAACTCGTCACCTGCGTCGCCGAGGTCTAGCGACCCGAGCGCGATATGTGGCCTCGGCCCACGGTCGAGGCCACATACGCGTTCTCGGCAGCACGGGGTGCGAACTCCGCGCGGAATACCGCCGGACGCAGTCGATTCCGGCCAGGCGATCGGTTCGGGGCAACCCGCCGATTTCGATGCCGTACCCGGTGCCGGTTGCCTACGCTCTGTACGGGGAGCAGTCGCGCCGGTGGGCGTGTGGTCACCCTCGACGGCGGCCCGACCGGTGTCGAGATGCCCTGACACCGGACCTGCGTCCGCACAACCGTCTGGAGCCTGCATGAGTTCATCCACCCTCACCGTCGCGGTGCTGGGCGCCGGCCTGCTCGCCGATCCGATCGCGGACCGGATCGCGGAGCGGGCCGATCTGGAGCTCACCGCACGGATCGCGCATGCGCAGGCACCGCCCGCGGGCACCGAATGTATCGTCTACGTACCGTCTTTCGCCGAGATCGCCGCGGACGCGCCGGCCGCGATACTGCCGCGCCTGCTACGCGCCGGGTACGACGTGATCTCCACGGCGCCGCAGAACACGCACGGCCGCGAATCCGCACTCGCCGACGCCTGCCACACCGGAAATTCGGCCTTCCATGCGACCGGCGCGTTCCAGACCACCGTCCCGGCCCGCCTCATCCGATCGATCACCGAGGTCACCCGCGATATCCGCCGGGTGGAACTCGTGGAGGAACTCGACTTCACCGGAACCGGTGTCTACCCGTGGGGCGCACCGGCCGAGGTCGGGATCGGCGCTGTCGACCCTGCGGTGGCCACGCGGGCCGCGGCCTTGGTGGACGGCTATTACACGGCGGGACTCCATGTTCTGGACGAGGCGGTTTTCGACAGCACGACCGGCGCCACCGAGATACCGGCCGGCACGGTGGATGTCGTCACCGACAGCACGGGCGTGGTCGAAAAGGTGATCGTGGACCGCGATCTCGGCCCGGCCTTGAGCTATCGCTCCATCTGGTCGGCGGCCACCGCGGACCGGGCGCCGCTGCGCTACCGGCTCACCACGACCACCGATACCACCGAGGGGACAGCGAATGTCCGCTTCAAATGTATGGCGGGCGTCCATCCTGCCGACCATCTGACGTGCGTCAATGCCGTGGAAGCGATCCGTCCGGTCCACGAGAGTGCCCGGGTGCGGCCCGCGACGACCTGTGCGCCGTCCGTCCGATGCGCGACCGGCGGCTGACCGGCGGACCCACGGGTACCGCTCCGGGCGGGAACGGGATGCGCCACGAATTCAGGCGTCGAACAGCAGATAGAGCCCGGTGAAGGTGTAGCCGACCATCAGCAGCATGAGTGCGAGCTGGCCGGTGAGCCGATGCGCCGGCGGGAGCAGGCGCAGGCAACGGTCGTGGGCGGCGGCGACGCCGAGCACATGGCCGGTCACCACGGCTACGACCTTGATGGTTCCCAGCATCGCGGGGTGTGCGGACAGGAGGTAGGCGACCTCCCGGTCGGCGAGGCCGAACAGGTTCCATCCGGCGGCGAACGGGTCCGCGAACAGGATCACCGTGGCCTGCCCCTTCTCGACCAGGAAGCTCAGATAGTGCGCGACCACATAACCCGCGATGATCGGTGTCAGGGTGTAGGCGAGCCGGGTCGGGAGCAGGCGGCGTTCGGTGCGGTCGAGACCACCGGTCGCCGCGGCGGCGACCCGGAAACTCACCCCGACGACGGCGATGAACACCAGGAGACCGGCAGTACTCACCACGGTCCGCGGGAACGAACCACCGGCGTCGGCGAGCAGGCCGCGCCACCATTCGAACAGCGAGAAGCTGTCGAATGCCGTGGAACCCAGCAGGGTCGCGGCCACGGCCACGGAACCCGGCCCCACCGGCGTCCCCGCCAGATTGGCCAGCGGCGAGCGGAGGACGAGGGCGCCGCCGGTATCGCGCCCGAGCGGGCTCAACCGGCCGAGCAGACTGCTGTACACCTCCAGCGGGTCGGCGTGCTCGGCCCATTCGGCGCCGAAGACGACCGACCCGAGGACTGTGACGATCAGGTACCCGGCGACCCAGCTGGTCACGGCGGCCACCGAACCGGGGTCGGGAGATGCCAGCTCCAGCCATACGAAGGTGAACAGCCCGAACGCCGCCGGCCACCGGCCCCACGCCCGCGGATACCGCAGCCATCCGTCCTCGGGTGCGCGACCGGTGGCCGCGCACAGCGCGCGGTGCAGGGCCCGCGCCGGCGACAACAGCTTCCACACCGGCCCGGCGACCAGCGAGGCGACCATCACCCCGACCCACATGAGGACATAGACGACACCGGGTACCGGGTTCGCGGCAGGATCGGCGGGACCGAAGACTCCGACCGCCAGGAGCAGCGCGGTCGCGGCGACACTCACCACGGCGACGACCGCACGCAGAACCGGGGAATCCACCACAGCACGCACCGTCGCCGGTACCGGTTTTCCGCGTGCGGCCGGGTCCAGGCGGGGTTCCCGCCAGGCGAACGCGATCACCGCGAACGAGAAGGCCAGGGCCCAGGCCGCACCGAGCAACGCGTAGGTCAGCGGGATCGGCAGATCGGCGGCTCCGCCGATCCCGTGGGCCAGCGTTGTCACGGCCGGACGAGCAGGGTCGCCACCGTGACCCCGGCATGGTGCAGTTCGATCTCCACCCGGCCCGGGACCTCGACGGCGAACCGGAAACGCTGTCCCGTCCCCGGGACGACGCCGAACGTATGGTCCGGATTCGCGTGCACATGCAGTTCGTCGGAGACGTCACTGTCCACGATCACCTCGACCGGCTGACCGACCCGCGCGTCGAGCCTGCTGTCCACCGGCGTCACCACGCCGTTTGCGATCCGCACGGGTAGCCGCACGCTCGCGACCGACTCCGGTGCGCCCGGCGTCGTCTCCGCGCCGGGGCCCTGCGGTTCGGAGGCCGCGCAGCCGGCCGTGAGCAGGCCCGCCACGAGCAGCGGCGCGCACAACCGCGATAGGGACATCAGTTCTCCTCGTCGATATCGGACGCGGTATCCGCCTTGCGCGGCGGAGCCGGTTCGTCCTCGCCGCTCCTGCGGTCGCGCACCGCGATGACGAGGACGACACCGGCGATGAGAAAGGCCGGGAGGAAGGCGGGGATCGCCAACAGGACCGAGTGATCCGCCAGGACCACCACACCGTCGTACCGGTCGTTCACGAAACCGGTGCCTGCTCCGGCGCGTGAACCCCGGATCGGCGGGGGTAGCGGTCGTTGATCCGGGCCGCGCCCCAGCACAGCGCGGCGATCAGCACCAGGCTGCACAGCAGGACCAGCAGCGAGGCGGCCGTGAAGAGCCAGGCGGGGTGATCGAATGATCGTTCCCGCTGCAATACCGTGATCTCCGCGACGAACGGGCGGGTGAATTCGTCCAGCGCCGGGACCTCCTCGGCACCGATACCGGGGTCGGCGGCCATGAAGATCGGCAGCGCGGTCTGCGTGCGCCCGTCCTGGAGGCGCAGGATCGTCTTCCAGGTGCCGTGGGCCGGAACAGGTTTCGTGGTCACATAATGTCCCTCGCCCACCCGGCTCAGCTGGTCCACCACCAGCCCGCGCCCGGGGCTGTCACTGCCCACACCGCCCTGCCAGGCCAGGATCTGGACCCACTCCGGGTCGGCGCCGACCAGGTCGGCGGGCGTGATCCGGATATCGGCGTGCACCATGCGGCCGCCGTCCGCCGGGGCTTCTCGCAGCTGCACTGCCGCGCCGGCGTCCTGCGGAACGTCGATCACCAGACCGTTGGCGGTGGCTGCGGCCACCACGACCACGGCGGCGGTCACGAGTGTGCGCCGAACCGCGGGGCGCGGTAACGGTTCCCCCAGCAGCACGGTGGCGAGCAGCGCGCCGATCACACCGCCCGCGATCCCGGTCGGGATCGTCATCAGCAACAGTTCCGGCCACATCGCGGCGGGCCACGGGTCGACGAACATCGCCGCGACCCATAGGGATTCCAGCCAGATCCCGATCGTCGCGGCCACCAGACCCGTCAGCGCGCCCCACAGGATCCGGCGCCGGGCCGCGGGTAGTAGTGCGAGGACCTCCACCACCACGGCGATCCCCAGATAGAGCGGGAAGACATTGCGCGGCGCGTCGATGATCGGCCCGCCGACCAGCCAGGCCACCACGAGACGTACCACGGCGGCGAAACAGGCCACCACCAGGGCGGCGCCCGTTCCGAGGGTCAGCCGGGCGGCGATCAGTGCCACGGTCGCCGCCGCCACGATCAGCATGGGCTGCAGTACCAGCCGGAACTGCTCGACACCGAAGTCGTACTCCACCTGGAATACCGAAAGCCCGATGAGCAGCCCACCGAATGCGAAGGCCCGCATCCACCACATCCGGCGCGGGCGTGGCTCGTCCGGGCTCGGACGGCTGCGCCGACCCTCGAATTCGAGCAGCAGCACACCCACCAGCGACAGCCCCGCACCGCCGATGAGCATCAGATGCGTCGGACCCCACAACGTGACGTCCTGCCCGAATATCCGATGCCACAGATCGTCGAGCGGAAATCCGATCAGGGCATACAGGCCGGCGCCGGCCAGCAGGATCCCGCCGACGGGCGCGTACCAGGTGCGGGTGATCCGCACCGCCGCCGGGCCGGGTTTCTCGTCGAGTGGCAGCACGATCGCCGCCATACCGGCGGTGAACAGGAAGAACAGGCCCGCGAGGATGAAGTAGTGCGCCGGATTCGCCAGCGGGCCCTCGTCGCGGCCGTTACCGATGTGCAGACTCACATCCCAGATGAAGCCGAGCAACGCGGTGAGAATGGTGGCCAGGAACATGGCCAGTGGCAGCGCGACCCAGCCGGGCTGATCGAATATGCGGCCGAGCCGGTCCGCGATCCGCTGTAACCAGGTGATGCGGCGGGTGCGGTGCAGGTAACCCACCCACATCAGTCCGAGGGCGATCACCCCCGCGGCCCCGGTCATGATCGCGACCTGGTCCAGGGCGGCGCCCCCGCCTTCGTTCCCCTGGGCAAGCGACCGCCCGATCATTTCGTGCACGCCGTACGGCACTGGACCTCCACACCAGCCGGAATGTATGTGACGAAAAGTAGCATGAAAAATGACCGGGGGCGCAGTGTTCGCCTGACATCGGCGAAGCGTTCGGCCGCAATACTATTCGTCGGACGGTGCCGGGATCGGCAGTGCCCGCCGACCCCGGCTCACCGCAGGCAACCGCTCAGTCGCGGAAAGCGTCCTTCACCTTCTCGCCGGCATCCTTCAGATTCGATTTGACCTGATCGGCCTTGCCTTCGTTCTTCTTGTCCTCGTCTCCGGCGGCCTCGCCGTATTTCTCCTTGGCCTGACCGGCGAGTTCTTCGGCCTTGTTGCTGATCTTGTCTGTTCCGCTCACAGCCGGACTCCTCTCGTATCGGCGACCGGCCTGCCCTATCCGGCCGGCCTGCGGCGCGGGTAACCATCGACCGGCCGCGTAAACAGGCAGGACACGGAAACCGATCACCCGGACTCCGCACCACAACACGACCGGCCCACGCCTGCGGCCCGAGCGGCAGCCCCACGGCATGCATTCAGGCAAGCTTGCGCTTTCATATCAACTGATGCTATAAGAAATCTGCGTCATCTGGCATAGGTTATCTCTTGGAGAAGTACTTGGTCATGACCGTTTCGGAACTACAGACAGCGCCCGCCCGTGAGCGTGGCGACGCCTTTTCGGAAATGAATCCAGTGGTGTGGCCGGAGCCGAGCCCCCTCGACGAGTGGTGGCAGCAGATCATGCACGGGACCGCGCCGAAGGGCGGTCGGCGATGAGCGCACCCGCGTCCCCGTGCTCGCATACCGAATCCGGACCGCACTCGGTGGACGACACGTCCCCGTGGCGGCACGGCCGGGTGATCTGGTTCGACGCCCGCAAGGGTTTCGGATATCTGCAACCCGACGACGACATCGCGCCGGTGTTCGTGGAATACCGCAGTATCGACGCCTCCGGATACCGGACGCTTTTTCCCGGCCAAGGTGTGATGTTCACCAGTGCTCAGCGAGCGGGAGGCGCGGAGGCCGTCACCGTCCGCACCTGCGACCGCCCCGGAGACCGAGCCGCGGAACCGGTGACCGACCTTCCACGGTCGGCGTGAGAACACGCCCGGCTCCTGCCGCGGCCGATCCGCACCGCGCCGCCCGCGAGACCCTGGAAGCGTCCGGCCCGCGATTGTTCCGCCGGCCCGACATCAGGCAGGATGGCCCGGTTCCAGATCCGCCACGCCCTGATAGTGCAGCGTCCCGGGTTCCGGCGCCAGGAACTCCCCGCCCTCGGGCGCCAGGACCAGCCCGACGTGATCGCCGAAATCATGGCGGGCGAGAACCCGGCCGCAGAACCAGGCCGCGGCGTCGTCCAGCACCGGCACATCATGCGGCCCGGCCCGCCACGAGCAGTGCGCGAACTTGTCGATCTCGTCGCCGGTCTCGCCACCGAACAGCATCGCGAGGGAGGCGTGGCCGGTGCCGATGAGGTGCACGGCCACGAAATCGGTGTCCTGCGCCAGCCGGTAGGTGTGGTTCGCCTTGGACAGGCACACCAGGAACCGCCGCGGTTCGATGGCCACCTGGGTGGCGAAACCCACCAGGCATCCGGCCCGCTGCCCGTCGGCGGTGAGGGTCACCACGAACACCGGCGGGTCGGCCGCGGCGACCAGAGCGTCGAAGGAATTCTCCGGCATCTGCCGTGTATAGCAGGTCGCCGGGGTTCGAAGCGCCCGGCTCGCGCCGCTGGGTACGCATCGACCCCACACCGAATTGGTTGCGCACCGCCTTTCACCATTCTCGCGTGCGACCCGACCAGTTCTACTATCATCCGTAGTAGACAGTGGGAGGGCATGTCATGCACACCATCACAGTCGAGCGGGTCATCGCGGCACCCATAGGCGAGGTATTCGACTGGTTCGCCGATTCGCGCAACTACGCCGGTTCACCGTTCGTTCTGCGCAATCGCTGGGCCCGGTCGGGGGACGAGGCACCGTACGGCAGCGGTGCGGTCCGGGTCCACCTCTGGTCGATCGGATGGTTCCGCGAACGCATCACCGCGTACAACGCACCGCACGGCTTCGAATACCTCGTCGAGCGCAGCTTTCCTCCCGCACGCCATGAAGGCGGCAGCATGACCTTCACCGAAGTGCCGGACGGGACGCGCGTGGTCTGGAGTACGACCTCCGAACTGCCCCTTCCCTTCCCGGCTCTGCGCGCTGCGGCGATGCGGCTCCTCGGGCCGGTGGTTGGGAAAGCATTCGAGACAATCCTGGATGCCGCCGAAGCCGCCCTCGCCGATCGGCACCGCGGATCGGCTTCCAACCAGTGACTTCGGACGTCGTTCGCCGGTGGATTTCCGGTGTCGGTGGCCGGTGATGTTCTCCCGGCATGAGGCGGATGGGCCGTGGCGACGTGGAGGATCCATGAGGGCGGCGGGGATACGATGGCATCCATGTTCTGCGACCGAACGCTGCGGGCTACCGGAGTGATGGTGGTTCGCCGGACCTGTCCGGAGGATGTCTGTGCCTTCCGAATCTGATTCCGAGGAGCTACTGGTGCCCGCGGTGCTGGGGCGAGCACATGAACAGGCCGAGGAGCTGGCCGAGATCGCCGGCCGGGCCGGGCTGCAGGTGGCGGTCGCGGAATCGCTGACCTCCGGCCAGATCGCGGCGGCGCTGGGCGCGGCCGGCAACTCCGGTGAATGGTTCCGCGGGGCCGTCGTCGCCTACAGCAGAGCCGTCAAACATCATGTGCTGGGTGTGCCGGACGGGCCGGTGGTGTGCGCGCCGGCCGCCGCCGCGATGGCCGAGGGCGTGCGGACACTGTTCGAAGCGTCCCTTGCCGTGGGTGTAACGGGCGCCGGAGGCCCCGATCCGCAGGACGGGCACGAGCCGGGGTCGGTGTGGTTCGGCGTATCCGTGGACGGCTCGGTGCGGACCCACCATCGGAATTTTCCCGGCGAGCCTGCCGAAATCCTCGATCAGGTCGTTGCTCACGCGGTGCAGCTGCTGCTCGACGCCGCGCGGGAAAAGGCGGCCTGAGCCCGGACCTCCGGCACACCGCGCATTCGTGCGGTCGCGACCTCACGAACTCCGCAGCATCCGGCCCGCGGCCTCGACGGCCGGGCCGGAACTGCCGGCGTCGGCGACGAAGACCGCGAAGGCGAGATCGCCGCGGATACCCACGAACCAACCGTGCGCATTCGTGTTGTCACCGTATTCGGCGGTCCCGGTTTTGCCGAGCAGGCCGGGGATATCGGCCAGCTGGGTGGCGGTACCGGCGGTCACGGTCTCGCGCATCATGGTTTTCAGCTGGTCGGTCACAGCGGTGGGCAGCGGCGGCGGAGTACGGTCCGGTTTTCCGGGCTGTCCGGCCAGCATCACCGGTGCCGGGGTCGCGCCGTCGGCGATCGAGGCGGCGACCAGCGCCATCCCGAACGGCGTCGCCGTCACCGCACCCTGGCCGATACTGGCCTCCACCCGTTCCGCCGAATTCGCCGGGACCGGCACACTGCCGGTCACCGTGGTCAATCCGGGAGTCACATAGTCGACGCCGAGGCCGAGACGCTCGGCGGTGGTGGTGAGCGCCTCCGGCGGCAGCTGGACCGCCAGCCCGGCCATGGTCGTATTGCACGAACGTGCGAACGCGGTGTGCAGTGGTACCTCGCCCAGATCGAAACTGTCGTCGTTCGGGATCCGGCGGCCCTCGATATCGGCGACGCCGGGGCACGGCAGCACGGTATCGGGGGTCGCGGTACCGGCATCCAGCACCGCGGCGGTGGTCACCGTCTTGAAGGTCGAACCCGGCGGGTACAGACCGGTGAACGCGATGGGACCTTCGGCGTCGGCGGCGGCGTTCTGGCCGGCGGCCACGATCTCGCCGGTGGAGGGCCGGATCGCCACGATGGCGGCCGCCTGCTCGATCGGGTCGAGAGCGGTTTCCGCGGCGCGCTGCAAACCCGTGTCGATGGTGGCCTGGAGATCGGCGGTCTGCCCGGGATCCCGGCCGGCGATCCGAGTGGCGCCCTCGGGCGTCTCGGCCTGTACCACCCAGCCGGCCGCCGCGTCGGCCTGCTCCTGCCACAGTGCGGCCGGGCCGGACAGCGTCTGCGCCGATATCGCCCGGTCGGTGGTCAGTAGCCGCGTCTGCGGAACCAGGGTGACCCCCGGCGTGGCAGTGAGCGCCGCGCGGATGGGCGCGATATCGGATTCGCGCAGGCTGATCGCCGTCACCGAAGCACCCTGGGCCGCGGTCAGATCGGCGTCCAGTGCGGCCGCGGTGATCCCCGGCGCGATCGGGGACACCAGATTCGCCACGGCCGCGGTATCGGCGCCGGGCGCGAGCTGGACGAGCGTCACCACCTGTTCGGTGAGCAGTTCCCCACCCGCCGCGTCGAGCACACGCGCCGGTTCGGGATACACCGGCGCGTAGGTCAGTTCCCCCTTGTCCAGGCCGGGCGCGAGAACAGCCGGGTTCCAGCGGATGCGGTGGCCTGCGTCGGTCTCCACGGTGGTGCCGGTGGTCGTGTACTTCCACTCGGCCGGTTGCTTGCCCAGCTTCCAGGTCGTCTCGAGGGTGAACGTATCGTCTTCGACCCCGGCGACCGTGTATGTCACCTCTTTGCCCAGCCCGTCGTACAGTGCGCCGAGGGTCTGCTCCGCGCGGGCCGGGTCGTCGGTGAGCTGCGCCGCCGCGCCGACGTCGTCGTGGTTGAGTGCGTCGGCGAAACGGCCTGCCGTGGTTTCGGGCTCGGGCGGCCCGGACGAGCAACCGGCCAGGGCGAGACCGAGGATCGTCAGCAGTACGAGGACTTTCCGATCGATGCGCATCACCTGCGACTGTATCGACCGCTGCGCGGCAGTACGCCGCATCCCTGCCGAACGGCGCGTATCTGTCGTGCCGGCCCCGTGTTTCCGGGCCGCGCAGCACTCCCCCGGCACCGAACCGGCCGCGACACCCGTACCGCCGTCTACCCTCGTCTCATGCCTGCCCTGCCCCCCACCGTCACCAGGTTGCGGCCGTTCGCGGCCACGATCTTCGCCGAGATGACCGAACTCGCCGTCCGGCACGAGGCAGTCAACCTCGGGCAGGGGTTCCCCGACAGCGACGGTCCCGCGGCCATGCTCGAGGTCGCCCGCGAGGCCATCGCGGGCGGCGGTAATCAGTACCCGCCGGGCCGCGGTATGCCGGTGCTGCGCCGCGCGATCGCCGCGGACCGGGCCCGCCGCTACGGCACCCGGTACAACCCCGATACCGAAGTGCTGGTGACCGTCGGAGCGACCGAAGCAGTGACGGCGGCGGTGCTCGGGCTGGTCGAACCGGGTGCCGAAGTGGTGCTGATCGAGCCCTACTACGACTCCTATCCCGCGGCGGTCGCGCTGGCCGGGGCCCGGCGGCGCACCGCCCGGCTCACTGCCGACGGCGACCGGTTCGTCCTCGACCACGACAGTCTGCGGGCCGCGATCGCCCCGGCCACCCGGATGCTGATCCTGAACTCACCGCACAATCCCACCGGCACCGTCCTGGATCGCGCGGACCTGACCGCGATCGCCGAGCTCGCCTGCGAACACGATCTGCTGGTGCTGACCGACGAGGTGTACGAGCATCTCGTCTACGACGGCGCCGAGCACATCGGTATCGCCACCCTCCCGGGGATGGCCGAGCGGACACTGGTCGTCTCCAGTGCCGCGAAAACGTTCAGCGTCACCGGCTGGAAGATCGGCTGGATATGCGGACCGGCCGCGTTGATCGACGGCGTACTGGCGGCCAAGCAGTTTCTCACCTTCGTCGGCGGTGGCCCGTTCCAGCCCGCTGTCGCCCATGCCCTCACCCACGAACTCGAGTGGGTGGCCGGGCTGCGGGATTCGCTGGCCGAGCGACGGATGCGGTTGTCCGCGGCGCTGACCGAAACCGGCTTCCGGGTACATCCGAGTGCCGGAAGTTATTTCGTCTGCGCCGATATCCGCCCGCTCGGCGCGGACGACGATATCCGGTTCTGCCGCGAACTACCCGAGCGGCTGGGTGTGGCCGCGGTGCCGGTCAGCGTTTTCACCGATGATCCCGGGTCGTGGCGTCACCTCGTGCGGTTCACCTTCTGCAAGCGGCCCGAAACACTCGACGAGGCGGTGCGCCGGCTCCGGCTCGCACCCGCCCGCTGAGCGCGGTTCGTCAGCTCCCGTTCTCGGGATGCACCGGCACATCGTCGTCCCACGGCTGACGGACCACCATATCGGCGACCCGCACGTACCCGCGTTCGAATTCACCGGTGGCGGCGTCCACCAGGCGATAGTTCTGCCGCTGGTGCTGGATCGGCTGGGCATCCAGCAGCACCACCCGCACCTCACCGGGTTCGAAACCGCAGCGCTGCTGCAGGGCGGCGATCAGTTGTTCGTTGTGCAGGTGGCCGTCGCCGAAGTTCCAGCCCAGGGCGGTGGAACAGATCCGCTCCCCGTCGGTGAGGACGTAGTCGCTTTCGTCGTGCCCGGCCATCGCCCGATGCGCGAGGGTGAACAGCGCTTTGCCGTGGGTGTTGAACGCCCGGAAGGCGTAGCCCAGGTACAGCGGGATCTGGGCCGCCTCCCGGCTGCCGTAGTACCGCTCGAGCTGCGCGGCCGGCATGGCGGCGACGGCGGTGATCCCGGCGCGGATCTTGGCATCGGCCGACGGTTTGATGCACCACAGGGTCGTATCCCAGTTACCGGCGTAGTACCGCATCCCGGGCAAAAAGGAGACCTTGCGCGGGAACATGTTCCCGATCGCGACCGTCCCCGCGAGAAGCACGAACAGGATCACCACCGGCACCGGATTGCCGAGGTCGGCGAGGCCGACGTCCGCGTGCGCGACGAACAGCGTCAGCGCGCCGAAGATCATGAAGACGTTCCATTCGAGCGGCACCCCCATCGGGATCGCGGTGAGGATCACCAGATGGAAGCAGATGAGCGCGATCGCGGCCAGCGTGGTCGGGAGCCCACCGTCGCTGAAGAACAACACCAGCGGGGCCAGCATCTCGACGGCCGTACCGCCGTGGGCGAACAGCCGCGACAGCCGCCCGGGCCGCAGATCGTCCGGGAACCGCTCGAAGAACAGACGTTTGAGCGCCCGCGGCCGGACCACCGGACTGTTCGACATCATCGTCGACACCACGAATGGGAAGTGCTTGTTCAGCTTCGACACCGCGGCGCCGACCCAGATGACGACGAACACCACCTTGGCGGCGACGATCGTATCCGCGCCGCCGAACAAGAACGTGACCGCGAGCGCCCCGTACACCTCCCCCCGCGCGGCCAGGAAGATGACCTTGTCCCGCAGGCCGAGCACCGCCAGCAGCGCCAGGACCGCCGCGATCTCCCACACCGGCAGCAGACCCACCGACGAGCCGATCTCGGGTACCGGCCCGGTACCGTCGGAGAGCAGCCCGACCACCAGCATGATCAGCAACGCCGCGTACAGCACCGCATCGAACGGGGTGCGGGTGGTGCCCCGGGTCAGCGGCACCCGGCCCGGCCACGGTGGCAGCCGGATCGTGCCGGGACGCAACCAATACAGGATCGACCCCATCGGCGGAAAGAAGCGGTTGTTCAACGGGCCGAAACCGCAGCCCAGACCGACGACTTCGAACAGCATCGTGAACAGCACGACCTTCTGGAAGACGATCGGCTCGGACCACCACGACCCGGCCGCGGTGAACCCGTCGATTCCGGTGGTGGTCAGCGCGAACAGCATTCCGCCGAGGATGTAGAGGGCGATCTTGACCACGTAGAACAGGTGCAGTGGCGGCGGGGTGCCGAAGCCGACCTCGGCCCAGTGCCGGGCCATCGGCCGGATCTTCTCCGACCGGGTGCCACGGCTCCATTCGTCCAAATCCACCACCGGCAACTCCGGCCGGAGCATGCCGAACAACCGATCCGTTGTACCCACTGGCGCCCGATCCCTCTTCGTTCAATCACTTGATTGAAAAGTTACTACGCCCGGCGCACGCCGTGGTGCGATTTCGGCCGAATACGACACCGCCCGGAAGAGGGCGCCGACTGCTCACCGTCCAGTACCCGAGCGACGACACCGGTTCCAGCTTCCGGTGCCGGATGCGCGATATCGCGATCGGGGGCCGGTCCACGACCCGAAAGCCGCCGCGGGGCCGGGCGCAGGGAACCCGGTCACCGGCCGGACTATTCGACCAGGCCCTCGCTCTTCAGCCAGTCGTAGGCGACATCGGCGGGGTCCTCACCGTCGATATCGACGCGGGCGTTGAGGTCCTGCATCAGGTTGTCGGTGAGGCGTTCGGAGATCGTGCCCAGCAGTTCGCGCACCGGTGGATACCGTTCGACGATCTCGCCGCGCACCACCGCGGTGCCGCTGTAGGGCAGGAAGAACTTCCGGTCGTCGTCGAGGATCACCAGGTTCAGATTCTTCACCCGGCCGTCGGTCGTGTAGATCATGCCGAAATTGCACGGAGCGCTCTGGGCCGTCGCGGTGTAGACCACGCCGGCGTCCATCCGGGTGACGTTGGCGGCCGGCACACCGTTCGGTTCACCGTAGGGGATCCCGTATTTCTCCAGCATCGGCAGGAAACCGTCGGACCGGCTGAAGAATTCGTCGTCGACGCAGAAGGTGCGGTCGGCGACCGGGAGGGCGGCCACATCGGACAACGAGCGCACTCCCAGCCGTTCGGCGGCCGGAGTCGAGGCCCCGAAGGCGTAGGTGTTGTTGAAGTTTGCCGGTGGCAACCACTCCAGGTCGTATTCGCTTTTCTCGATATCGTGGACGCGCTGCCACAGTTCCTGCGGGTCGGCGATGGACTCGGTCTGGTTGTGGTAGTTCACCCAACCGGTGCCGGTGTACTCCCAGAGCACATCGGCGTCGCCGTTGAGCTGGGCCTGCCGCGACGAGGCCGAGCCCGGCGCACCCGTGAGATCCGTGACCTCGGCGCCGGCGGCGGCCAGATAGGTGGCGGTGATCTTGCCCAGCAGCACACCTTCGGTGAAGCTCTTGGAGGTGACGGTGAGCCGCGCACCGTCCAGCGGTCGGGCGCCGCCGGGCAGGGTCGCGTCGTGGAAGGTTCCCGACGAGCTCACCAGCCCGCAGCCGGTGAGCACCAGCGCCAGCGTGGCGATCACGGTGACCAGCCGGGTACGTGGCGCCGTCATGAGATCCCTCGCGGTGTCGCGGCCAGTTCGACGAGCCGGCCCAGCCAGTCGATGATCAATGCCAGCAGCGCGACCAGGATCGCGCCGGAGACGAGCAGTTTCGGCAGGAACAGGGTGACGCCGGTGGTGATCAGCGTGCCGAGGCTGGTGGCGCCGATGAAGGTGCTCAGCGTCGCGGTGCCGACCAGGATCACCAGCGCGGTGCGCACACCGTTGAGGATCACCGGTACCGCCAGCGGTAGCTCCACCTGGAGCAGTGTGCGGGCGCCCGAGAAGCCGATCCCGCGTGATGCCTCGATCGTGCGCTGATCCACCTGCCGCAGGCCCACGATCGTGTTCTGCAGAATCGGCAGCACCGCGTACACGACCAGGCCCACGATCGCTGTCCGGAATCCGGTGCCCAGCCAGAAGGTGAACAGCACCAGCAGGCCGACCGCGGGCGCGGCCTGGCCGATATTGGCGATGTTGACGGCGAGGGGCTCGAATCGTTTCAGCGCGGGCCGGGTGAGCGCGATACCCAGCGGAATCGCGACGACGACCACGATCACCGTCGCCACCACGGTCAGTTTGATGTGCTCGAGAATGGTGGTCTGCAGATTCGCCCAGCTCAGCGACGCCTGCTCGGTCGGGGTGAAGGTCGTCGACCGATACCACAGGAGGTAGCCGATTCCGATGACCACGATGATGAGCGGCTCGAACCAGACATCGAGCGGTAGCCGGCGCAGGCGGTTCATGACGGGCCGGCCGAATCACTGTCGTCGCGACCGGATTCCGCGGTGGCCCCGCGGTCGGTGGCCGCGGGGCGCGCGGAGCCGGTCGTCTCGGACGCGGTGCCGGGCGCCGGAGACTGAGGGCCGGTTCCGGTGGCGGAGTGTTCGCCACCGGCCGCGGCGGGGGTTTCGTCGTCGGCCGCGATCACGGGTGTCGGCGCCGGATCCGTTCCGTCCACGTAGGTGGTGTAGGAAACCTCGGTTTCCTCCTCACGCACTTCGGCCAGTTTGTCCCGGATCAAATCGGTCACCGACCCGATGCTCAGCGATCCGACCACCGCGCCGCGGCCGTCGGTGACCAGTGCGGCCCCCTGACTGGTCGCGAGCATGGCGTCCAGTGCGTCGTTGAGGGTCGAGGACCGGGCTACCACCGGCAGGCGCCGGTCCAGGAAATCGGAGACCTCGGGTTTGGTCGCCATCTCCGTGAGTGTCGGCCAGGACCGCGGCCGGCCGGCACTGTCGACCACCACGACCCAGGTGTGCCCGGCGGCTTTCGCGCGCTCGATCACGGCGGGCGCGGGCTCCCCGATGCGAGCGGTGATCACGTCGTGGATCTCGACATCGCGCACCCGGGATACGGTGAGGTACGCGAGTTTCGCGCCGGAGCCGACGAATTCCTCCACGAACGGGGTCGCGGGGTCGGTGAGGATTTCCTCCGGAGTCGCGTACTGCTCGATATGACCGCCCTCGGACAGGATGAGCACCCGGTCGCCGAGTTTGGTGGCCTCCTCGAAATCGTGGGTGACGACCACGATGGTTTTCCCGAGTTCCTGCTGGATGGCCAGCAGACTGTCCTGCAGGCGGGCCCGGGTGATCGGGTCGACCGCGCCGAACGGTTCGTCCATCAGCAGCACCGGCGGATCGGCCGCCAATGCGCGCGCCACACCGACGCGCTGCTGCTGTCCGCCGGACATATCCTTCGGCAGGCGGCCGGCGAATTCCGCCGGGTCTAGTCCGACCAGGTCGAGCAGGTATTCGGTGCGTTCGGCGATCCGTTTCTTGTCCCAGCCCAGTACCCGAGGAATCGCGCCGATGTTCTTGGCGACCGTCCAGTGCGGGAAGAGCCCGCCGGACTGGATGACATAGCCGATGGACTGCCGCAGTTTGTCCGGGTCCTCCCGGGTCACATCGCGGTCACCGATGAGGATGCGTCCCTCGGTCGGTTCGATCAACCGGTTGATCATCTTCAGTGTGGTGGTCTTACCGCAGCCCGAGGGCCCGACGAACGCGACGATCTCGCCGGCGGCGATCTCGAGGTCCAGGCGGGCCACCGCGGGAGTTTCCTGGCCCTTGTAGCGCTTGACGACCGAATCCAGGGTGATCGATGCTCCGGTCACCGCCCGGTCCGGGGTCGCCGGCGCGGTCCGGCCGGTTACTGCCTCTGTCACGGTGCCTCCTTCGAAGCGGGGTCGTGCGGGCCGCGGAGGCCGGAGCGTTGGCGGAGGTAGTGCATCATGACAATCCCTTTGCGATGGTGAAACGTCCGAGCGCGACGAGCAGCGCGTCGAAAACCAGCGCGATGGCGACGATGAGAATCGTGCCGGTCAACGCCATTTCCAGCGCGTTCGCACCACCGAGCCGGGAGAGTCCGTTGAAGATCAGCGAGCCGAGGCCCGGCCCCAGTACATAGGCGACGATGGCCGCGACGCCGACGATCATCTGCGTGGACACCCGGATACCGGTGAGGATCACCGGCCACGCGATGGGCAGTTCGACAGTGAGCAGGATCCGCCATCGGGAAAAGCCGATCCCCCGGGCGGATTCGACGACCGAGGCCGGTACCGAACGCAAACCGACGATCGCATTGCCGATCACCGGCAGGGCCGCGAAGAACGCCAGCATCAGGAAGGACGGGACCACACCGAGCCCGAACGGCACCAGCAGCAGCGCCAGCAGGGCCAGCGAGGGAATGGTCAGCGCGACCCGGCTCGAGGTCAGCGACAGCGACGACAGCAGCGGCGTCCGGTACACCGCCACCGCGATGAGCACGGCGACGATACTGCCGGCCAGTACCGTCTGGAATGCCAGCGAGGCATGCTGGTAGGTGAGGAACGCCAGCGTCTCGCCTCGCCCCTGGACGTAACTCCACAGATTCACGGGGATTCCCCTCGTCGGCGGCGGACCGGTCCGGCACCGGCCCGCACGAGCTCACAGACGCGCGAGTCGCAACACTAACCGAAACCCGGACACCTGACCGGGTACGCCGCGCGGTGGACCGAGCGCTGTACCCCGGACCGCAGGCGTATATGCAGCGCTCAGCGGCCTTCCGGCGATGGTCCGGACTGCCGGGTGGTTTGCGATCACAGTGATTTCATACCCACGTCCGGCCTCGCCGACGCGCCCCGCCTCCGCTCCGAATCACTCGCCCGAGTAATCCACCCGACCCCATGTGGCCTATGGCGCCCGGGACGCCGCCACTCGCCTGGCGGTGGCGGCGCTCCCGTTTTCGCCCGTGCGGCCACCACCTACGGCACCGAGATGCGGTGGCCGCACCGAACCGCGTCCCGCCGGTATCGTTTCACCGCTCACGTTCCATCCGAATTCATGCTCGTGCCGAACCGGTCGAATCACCCTGGGCATACGTTTCCCGCAGAACAGTTTTCAATACCTTGCCGCTGGGGTTGCGCGGTAGCTCGGCGACCAGCGCGACTTCCTTGGGACATTTGTATCCGGCCAGCCGGGTGCGGGCGAAGGCCTCGACTCCCTCGGCCGTCGGCGGCGTCGCGGGATCCGCCGGGACGATCACCGCGAGCGGCGCCTCGCCCCAGGTGGGATGCGGGACACCGATCACCGCGACATCGGCGATGCCGGGGTGCGCGGCCAGGATGTTCTCCACTTCGGCGCAGTAGATGTTCTCCCCACCCGAGATGATCATGTCCTTCTTGCGGTCGACGACGAACAGATAGCCGTCTTCGTCCCGGCGCACCAGATCGCCGGAGTGGAACCAGCCGCCGGCGAAGGCACGTTCCGTCTCCTCCGGTTTGTTCCAGTACTCCTTCATGACAGTGGGCCCCCGGTAGACGATTTCGCCCACCTCCCCGGCCGGCACATCGTTCATCTCGTCGTCGACGATGCGGATCTCGACATTCAGAATCGGCGTGCCGACCGAGCCGATCTTGCGGATCGCGTCTTCACCGCGCAGGGTGCAGGTCACCGGGCTGCACTCGGTCTGGCCGAATGCCGTCGACACCGAAGCCTGCGGGAAGGTCTCGATCATGGTGCGCAGCAGTGTGGTCGAGGCGGGTGCCGCACCCCAGGAGATCTGCCGCAGGGCGGACAGGTCGTATGTCCCGATATCCGGCAGCGCGCAGATCGCCTGCCACTGTGCCGGGACGAAGAAACAGCTCGAAACACGTTCCCGCGCCAGGAGTTCCACCGATGCCGCGGGATCGAACCCACCAGAGGCCGTGATCACGAACGTACCGCCGGGCAGCAGGCACATCAGATAACTGGACAACCCGGCGATATGGAACAGCGGTGCCCCGTTGAGCGCCACGGGGTCGACATCACCGGAGGTGCCCTGGTGCAGACTGACACTGAAGGCGTGCAGCAGCAGGTTGGTATGCGTCAGCACCGCCCCCTTCGGGCGCCCGGTGGTGCCCGAGGTGTACATGATGTACGCCGCCGAATTCTCGTCGACGGGGTCGGCCCGGCACACCGGATCGGCCGCTGCCAGCGCGGCCTCGTAATCGTCGCCGCAGTCCCCCGCTGCGCCGGATTCCCCGTCGATCACCAGACAGGTCCGCACACCGGGCGCCTTTCGCCGCGCATCGGCCAGGACACCGGCGAACCGGGCATCCACCACGGCCGCGACCGCGCCGGAATCCTCCAGCAGATAGGCGATTTCGGCGGCCGTCAGCCGGAAGTTGATCGGAACGCAGATCGCACCGGCCCGCATCGGCGCAAGGAACGCCTCCACGACCTCCATCGAATTCAGGCCCAGCACAGCCACACGATCTCCCGCGCCGACGCCGCGCTCACGTAACGCGTTCGCCAACCGGGAAACCCGTTCGTCCAAAGTACGGTAGTTACGCGAAATTCCGCCGAATCGCAAGGCGGAAGTCTCCGGCGTCTTCCGTGCGTGCCGGGCAAGCTGATCGCCTGCGCTCATTCCTCGGGACATCATTTCCGCAGCACCGGCCATGTTGCACTCCAGATTCGGGTCGATCGAATCCGAAGCCTACGCCCGACCCGTAACGCTTCGTAGCGTATTCGGCATTCCCAGACAGTGACCGCCGCATGTTCAGTGGGATGACGGCGCGCCGGTTCAGGCGTGGACCGCGGGCTGACCGACAGTGATCGGCACGGTTTCCCAGCCGCGCATCGTCGAAGTGGACGAGAGTTCCAGCGCGTCCCAGTCGACCTCCCACACCGGGAAACGTTTCAGGAACTCCTCCAGCGCGACTCGCGCCTCCAGCCGGGCCAGTGAGGCACCGAGGCAGTAATGGGTGCCGAAGCCGAAGGTTCGCAGATTGCTGATCTTGCGGTGGATATCGTAGGTGTCCGGATCGTCCCAGCGACCGGGGTCGCGGTTGGCGGAAGCGACCAGCAGCATCATGGCACTCCCGGCCGGCACCGTGGTGCCGTGCAGTTCCACATCGGTGGTGACATACCGGGCGATGGCGTGGCCGGTCGGTTCGAAACGCAGGGTCTCCTCGATCGCGTTCGGGATGAGCCGCGGATCCTCGACCAGTTCGGCACGTTGCCGCGGGTGGCGGGCCAGTAGTGTTCCCAGCCAGCCGAGTAGCCGGGCGGTGGTCTCGTTACCGGCGCCGGCGACCACCGAGATATAGGTCAGGATCTCCTGCCGGGTGAGCGTGCGCGTCACGCCTTCGGTGTCTTCGAATTGCGCGTTCAGCAGCTCGGTCATCAGATCGTCGGAGGGATGCTCGGCGCGCCAATCGATGTACTCGGCGAAGCTGTCGGCGTGCGGAATGGCCTGATCCGATATCTGCATCTGCTGTCCGGGCTCGGTGCGCAGATTCGCATCCGCCCGGTCGCGGACACCCTGCTGATCGTCCTCCGGGATACCGAGCAGCATCCCGATCACCCGCATCGGCACCTCGTTGGCGAACGAGGTCATCAGGTCGAAACTGCCCGCGCCGGCGAGGCGGTCCAGCGATCGCGTGCACATATCGCGGATCTGTGGCTCCAGCGAGAGCACCCGGCGCGGCGTGAATACCCGCGCGAGCAGCGCACGGTGGATATCGTGCGCCGGCGGGTCCTCCATCAGCAAGGTACCCGGCGGGATCTCGATTCCCGCCTTGATGATTTCGAGGATCGGTCCGCGCGACGAGGAGAAGGTCTGCCAGTCCAGCAGGGCGCGGTCGACATCGTCGTAGCGGCTCAGCACATAGAAATCGTGCTCGTCGTTGTAGTAGAGCGGTGCTTCGCGCCGTAACCGGTCGTAGATCGGGTAGGGGTCGCGGGCGATATCACGATCGAAGGGATCCCAGTAGACCTGGTCTGCACGGCGCACGGGCGAACTCCTTCGATCACTACGGGCTCAGCGGCGTCGAGCTTCAGTTCGGACACCCGAAGAATCCCACTTTCAATTGTCGATAACGACATTATCAATTGTGGATTCCCGCAGTGCCCGAATGCAACTGTTGCCTCGGCGGATCGAGGACGCCCAGGGCACCGCCGCAAACGCACGCACACCGCGATTGCACGCCTACGGCGACAGACAGGTGCCACAGAACAGCGCCGAGCGAGCCGGTCGACTCGTTCGGCGCTGCGGCAAGCCCGGACGGGCAGACTCAGTTGCCCGGGCGCGGTACATCGCCGCGCCAGGCACCCGTTTCGTGGCCGCGGGTTTCGATGAACTGCTTGAACCGCTCGAGATCACTCTGGACACGGTGATCCAGGATCTTCAGCTTGTCCGCGGCATTCTCCACGAAACCTTCCGGGTCGATATCCATCTGCGTGATGATCCGGGTCGTCGAATCGTCGATCCGGTGGAACGTCACCACGCCGGCGTGACGGGGCCCGCTGTCGGAGCGCCAGGCCACACGTTCCTCGGGGTGCTGCTCGGTGATCGTGGCGTCGAACTCGCGAACCGACGGGCCGATCTCGATCTTCCAGTGCGTATGCGTGGCGTCGAGCTGGTCCACCCGCTCGACACCCTCCATGAACTGCGGAAACGATTCGAACTGCGTCCACTGGTCGTAGGCCGTGCGAATCGGTACCTCGACCTCGGTCGAAGCGGTGACAGTGCTCATTCACTACCTCACTTGCTCTCGCGCCCGGTGCCGCACCCGCATCGGATCAGTCGGGCGAGGCCCCGGGTGTGCGGTTTCGGTACATGCGAGGCCTACCCGGGCGACCGCCGGACAAACAAGGCGCGCGAACGGCAGCCGTCCGGTGAAAATCCGCATCGAGAGAAATATCCATGTTTCAAGTCACCGTTTTCCGCAACCGTTCCGATCCCCGGACCGGCGAACCGGAATCGTCGCTGCTCGAGCGGCCGCGGGAAAAACGGGATGTCCGATCGGACCGAGGATGGTTTGCCCGACTTCGCCGGTAACGAATGCGTCACGTTACCATCGCCCCCCGTGACCGACACGATGGTGAGGGCGGACCTGACGCCCGCGGAGCAATCTCGGGCCACCCGGCCCGCACGCGGACAATGGGCGAGGCCGGTGGCGTTGATCGCCGGTCTCCTCGCCACCGTCTTCGCCCTCGCGGTCCCGCTCCTACCGGTACACGTCGACAAGACGACACTCACCTGGCCGCAGCAGGGCTCGACCGGCAGCATCGCGGCCCCGCTGATCTCCTACGCACCGGTCTCCTTCGACGCCACGATCCCCGGCCCGGCGCTGCAACAGCTCACCGAACGCGGGGGCCTGGCTACGGCCACCATGCCCGCCGAGGCCCCCGATCTGGAGAAATACGGATTCGTTGCGCGGGTCCAGCCCGCGGCGGACGGCTCGCCCGCCCGCCTCGAGGTGGTGCTGCGCAGCCAGTCGATGTTCAGTGTGCCGGTCGCCGAACTGCGCGACGCGACCCTCACCGTGCACTCCGACAATTCGGCGACCACCGCCGAGCTCACCGGAACAGACACCCAGCCGGTGTTCCTGGCGGGCGATTTCCGGCCACAGCTGGTCGGCGTCTTCAGCGATCTGACCGCGTCGGCCGGGACCACGGTGACCGCGGAGGTGGACAGCCGCTTCTCGGTCGTCCCGACCCTCGCCAAACGCGCCGCCGGGGTACTGGCGGTGGTGTGTGCGCTGGCCGCCCTGGTGGCACTGTTCCGGCTGGACCATTCGGCAGGCAGGCGGATACGCCGGCTGCTGCCACAGCGCTGGCTGACCTTCACCGGTGTCGACGCCGCGGTGTTCACCACACTCGTGGTCTGGCATTTCATCGGGTCCACGACCTCCGACGACGGTTACCAGTTCGGCATGGCCCGCACTTCGCTGGCGTCGGGCTACATGGCCAACTATTTCCGCTTCTTCGGCGTACCCGAGAACCCGGTCGGCACGCCCCCCTACGACGTGATCGCCCATATGACCGAGATCAGTATCGCCAGCCCATGGGTGCGGTTGCCGACATTGCTCGCCGGTTTCCTCGCCTGGCTGGCACTGAGCCGGGAAGTGATCCCCCGGCTCGGGGTCGTCCTGCGGCACGACAAGGTCGTCGTCTGGACCGGTGCGCTGGGATTCCTCGCGGTGTGGCTGCCCTACAACAACGGGTTGCGCCCCGAACCGGTGATCGCGGTCGCGGTGCTGCTCACCTGGTGCTTCGTCGAACGGGCCATCGCGACCAGGCAGCTGCTGCCGTACGCGATCGCCATTCTGATCGCCGCGTTCAGCCTGACCGCGGCGCCGTCGGGCGTGATCTGTTTCGCGCCGCTGGCCGCCGGGGCGCGGTCGGTCGTCCGCTTCGGTATCGCCCGGGCCCGCAAGATGTCGGATCCCGGCACCGGCATCACGACCGGACCGTCCTGGTCCGCGCGAATCCTGGCCTACGGCGCCCTGCTGGCACCCTTGGCCGCCGCCGGAACCCTCGTCCTGGTTTTCGCCTTCGCCGTCCAGCCCCTGTCGGCGATGTTCGAGATGACCCGCGTGCACAACGAGGTGGGCCCCTCCATTCCGTGGTACGACGACTATGTCGCCTATCAGCGGCTCTTCACGCCCACAGCCGACGGTTCGATCGGGCGCCGGTTCGGGATGGTCGCGATGTGGCTGGGTCTGCTGGTGTGCGCGTTCGTGATACTGCGCAAGGGCGGCCGGATCCCGTTCGTCGCCCCCGGCCCGGCCAAACGGCTACTGGGGATCACCTTCGGGGCGATGCTGCTGATGGCGACCGTCCCGACGAAGTTCACCCACCACAACGGGGTTTTCGCCGGACTGGCCGGGGCCGTCGCCGTCGTCACCGCGGTGGCGGTGGGACCGAGGGTGATGCGGGCGCCGCGCTACCGGGCCTTGTTCGCGGCCGTTGTCGCGGTGGCACTGGCGCAGATCTTCACCGGGGTCAACAAATGGTTCTACGCCTCCGATCACGGGATCCCGTGGTGGAACGAGGCGCCGTCGATCGCCGGCCTCGGGATGAGCGAGATCTTCCTGACCGTCGCCTTGCTGTGCCTGGTACTCGCCGGCTGGTGGCATCTGCGCGCTCCGGAACCCGGGACACCACATCGTGTTTCGCGCCGGGCGTGGCGGCTGGCGAAGATCCCGCCGCTCACGGTGGCGGCAGCGCTGATCGTCCTGTTCCAGGTGGGCTCGTTCGCGACTGCCGCGGCCACGCAATACCCGGCATTCTCGCTGGCCCGCTCCAATATCGACGCGGTCCGGGGCGAAGCGTGCGGGATGGCAAACGATGTGCTGGTCGAAACCGACCCGAACGCCGCGATGCTCACGCCGCTGTCCGGCGACGCCGCGAGCACCTTCGCCGGTGACGGCACCGGATTCGTCCCGCACGGTGTGGCGAACGTGACCTCCGACGACGATCAGTCGAAGGACGAGGAGAGCAGTATCGCCGACGCCCTGGACGACGAGGGTTCCGACGGTAGTTCCCGGACGCAGACCGGCGGCGCGCCGCTGCCCTTCGGGCTGTCCGCGGCCACCCCGGTGCTCGGCACCGCCGGGCAGCAGGAGGCGGCCGAACTGACCACCGGCTGGTACCGGCTGCCGGCACCGCAGGACCGCGACGGAATCATGGCGTTCACCGCGTCCGGCCGCTTCCGGGCGATCACCCAGGACGGTTCGGTGATGCCCGGTCAGCCGATCGATATCGAATACGGCACCGCGGAATCGGCGACCAGTGCCCGGCCCCTCGGGCAGGTGATGCCCATCGATATCGGCCCGACGCCGTCCTGGCGGAATCTGCGGGTGCCACTGGATCAGATTCCGGACCAGGCCGATGTGGTCCGGATCAAAGCCAAGGATCTGTCCGTCGACGCCCAGGAGTGGATGGCGCTCACTCCGCCGCGCATACCACGGACACAGACCGTCAACGAACTGATCGGGTCGCAGCAGCCGGTACTGCTGGATTGGGCGGTGGGCCTGCAGTTCCCGTGCCAGCGGCCGTACGACCACAAGGACGGTATCGCCCAGGCACCCGGCTGGCGCATCCTGCCCAACCGCCCGGCCTCGCACACCACCTCGCTGTGGCAGAGCCACGACGGCGGCGGTCCGCTGGGCTGGACCCGCCAGCTGCTGCGCTCACAAACGCTGGCCACCTATCTGAAGGACGACTGGAGTCACGATTGGGGGCAGCTGCAGCGATTCACACCGATCGACCCCGGGGCACGTCCGGCGGTACCGGAGGTGGCCCAGGAGACCCACGGCGGTCTGTGGACCCCGGGGCCGATCAATGTGACCTGGTAGCCCTCGGACGGGTGAGCGGTTCTCGCCGCACCACGCGGGAACTGTTCGCCTGCCGCAGAGTCCGGCGCTTCCAGTACGCACCGTCACACCGAGTACGGTCCGTGGTTGTGTCAGTCGCAGACCGCACCCTGGGACGCCGAACCCACGAGACGCACATACTTCGCGAGCACTCCGCGGGTGTAGCGGGCGGGCAGCGGCGCCCAGCCGTCGCGGCGGCGGCTGAGTTCGACGGGTTCGACCAGGAGATCGAGGGTGCCCGCCCCGACGTCGAGGCGGATGCGGTCCCCGTCGCGCACGAAGGCGATGGGACCCGCGTCCACCGCTTCCGGCGCCACATGCCCGACGCAGAGACCGGTGGTGCCGCCGGAGAATCGTCCGTCGGTCAGCAACAGTACGTCCTTGCCGAGTCCGGCACCTTTGATGGCACCGGTGATCGCGAGCATTTCGCGCATCCCCGGGCCGCCCTTGGGACCCTCGTAGCGGATGACCACCACATCGCCCGCCGTGATCGTCCCGTCCTCGAGCGCGTCCATGGCGGCCCGCTCCCGATCGAAAACCCGTGCGGTGCCTTCGAAGACATCGGAGTCGAACCCGGCCGATTTCACCACGGCGCCGCCGGGTGCCAGCGAGCCGTGCAGGATGGTGATTCCACCGGTCGGGTGGATCGGCGACGACAGCGCACGCACCACCTTGCCGTCCGGGTCCGGCGGCGCGATCTCGGCGAGGTTCTCCGCGACGGTGCGGCCCGTCACGGTCAGGCAGTCGCCGTGCAGCAGTCCGGCCTCCAGCAGGGTTTTCATCAGTACCGGAACGCCGCCTACGCGGTCGATATCGGTCATCACGTGCCGGCCGAACGGTTTGACATCGGCCAGATGCGGGACCCGGCGGCCGACCCGGGCGAAATCGTCCAGGCTCAACGCGACCCCGGCCTCGTGCGCGATCGCCAGCAGATGCAGGACCGCGTTGGTGGAGCCGCCGAACGCCATCACCACCGCGATGGCGTTCTCGAACGCCTCTTTCGTGAGGATATCGGCGGTGGTGATCCCGCGGCGGATCAGTTCGATCACCGCCGCCCCGCTACGGCGGGCGTAACCGTCGCGGCGGCGGTCGGTCGCCGGCGGTGCCGCGCTCCCCGGCAGCGACATCCCGAGCGCCTCGGCCGCGCTGGCCATCGTGTTGGCCGTGTACATACCACCGCAGGCGCCTTCCCCGGGGCAGATGGCGCGCTCGATGGCGTCCACGTCCGCCCGGCTCATCAACCCCCGCGCGCACGCACCCACGGCCTCGAACGCGTCGATGATGGTGACTTCACGTTCACTGCCGTCGGACAGTTTCGCGATACCCGGCAGGATGGATCCGGCGTAGAGGAACACACTGGCCAGGTTCAGCCGCGCGGCCGCCATCAACATACCGGGCAGCGATTTATCGCAACCGGCCAGCAGGACCGATCCGTCGAGCCGTTCGGCCTGCATCACCGTTTCCACGCTGTCGGCGATGACCTCGCGGGAGACCAGGGAGAAATGCATTCCTTCGTGCCCCATCGAGATACCGTCGGAAACCGAGATGGTGCCGAACTGCATGGGGAACCCGCCGGCTTCGAACACACCGTCCTTACAGCCACCGGCGAGGCGGTCCAGCGAGAGGTTGCACGGTGTGATCTCGTTCCACGAGGACGCGACACCGATCTGAGGTTTCGCCCAGTCGTCGTCGCCCATACCGACCGCGCGCAGCATTCCGCGCGCGGCGGTTTTCTCCAGGCCGTCGGTCACATCGCGGCTGCGGGGTTTCATATCGGGGGTGGCGGGGGTTGCTGAATCACGGGACACGAGGCCATCGTCCTCTTCTCCGGGCGAGATTTCCTGGTCCCACGCCGGTCGGACGCACGCGACCGCGCCTGCCCGAGTGCCACGTCGGTAACGGTGCGGATCGCCGCGTGCCGGGCTGCCGGCGTGGACTCCCGGTCTGCTCGAGCGGGACCGAAGCGCGCAGTGGTGGCGCCGACGAACGCATCCGCGCCCGCGAACGCGCCAGGTCTTCGATCAGCTGCAAGCCCCGACGCCGCCGACGGGCCGGCCGGAGCTCGCCGGCCTTGTCCAGCGCACTCAGCAGTACTTCGGCCGGGGTTCGGGTGGTGATTGCGTCGATGGGCACCCCGGCTCCGATCGCCCGGTGCCCGATACGAGGTCATGCCGCCGACACGTGCCGGCGGCATGACCTCGCCCTCATCAGCCCGCCTGCGTGGCGGGCAGTATCCGGGCACGGACCTCCCCGAATCCGATCCGCGAGCCTGCGGGTCCGGGGGCGGTGGCGGCGATGGCGACCTCGTCACCGTCCTCGAGGAAGGTCCGGGTTTCGCCGGCCACCTCGACGGGTTCGGCGCCGCCCCAGGTGAGTTCGATGAACGCGCCGCGCTGGTCCGGTTCCGGTCCGGAGATCGTCCCGGACGCGAAGAGATCACCGGTGCGCGCCGTGGCGCCGTTGACGGTGGTGTGGGCCAGCATCTGCGCGGGTGACCAATACATCTGGGCATACGGCGGGCGGGCGACGAGCTGCCCGTTCCACTCGACCGTGAGATCGATGTCGAGACCCCATTTCTCCGTGCCGCGCAGGTAGGGCAGCGGTTCCGGGTCCTGTACCGGGGTGTCGATCCGGGCCGCCTCGAGCGCCGCCAGCGGCACCACCCACGGCGATATCGAGGTCGCGAAGCTTTTGCCGAGGAAGGGCCCCAGCGGTACGTACTCCCATGCTTGGATATCGCGGGCCGACCAGTCGTTCACCACGACGGCGCCGAAGACGTGATCGGCGAACCGGTCCGGTGTGATCACCGTGCCGGGTGCGGATGGCACGCCGACGACGAAGCCCAGTTCGGCCTCGATATCGAGGCGGCGCGACGGCCCGAAGGACGGGGCCTGTTCTGTGGGGGCTTTGCGCTGCCCGCACGGCCTGACGATATCGGTGCCGGACAGGATCACGGTGCCGGCGCGGCCGTGGTAGCCGACCGGTAGATGCTTCCAATTCGGCATGAGCGGCGCCGAATCGGGTCGGAAGAGCCGGCCCAGATTGGTGGCGTGGTGTTCGGAAGCGTAGAAGTCGACGTAGTCGGCGACGGCGATGGGCAGGTGCATCGTCACGTCCGCGATATCGTGCACCGCGTGCGCGTCGATATCGCCGCGCACGAGTTCGGTGATACGGGCCCGGACCCGTGACCATTCCCGCGGACCACGGGACATGAAATCGTTGAGGACCGGCCGGGCGAACACCTCGTCGCCGAGCGCGAGCGCCAGGTCGACGACCTTGTCCGCCACCCGGACGCCGATCCTGGGCGTTGTCCCCGGGGTGGAAAACGAGCCGTAGGGCAGATTGTCCAGCCCGAACAGTGAATCGGCGGGGATTTCTATCACGGTCATGGTGCTGAACTTTCGGGGACGGGCCGCAGGGCGGCGGGAAGCAGCTGTAGATCCACCAGCTCGGTCAACGGGTCGCCGATACTGCAGGTCCCGAAGGACCGGAACGCCGTTCGCACGGCGTCGATTTCGGCATCGGTCAGCGCGGCCAGCCGCTGTGCGATCGTGCTGCCGTCGCGATCGGCCAGTACTTCGGCGAGTTCGGCGGTCTCGGCGCCGGTGAGTGCCCGATGCGTCGCGAGCAAGAGGTTGAGGAACCCGTGCTGATCGAATCCGGTGGCGGGATCGGTATTGCGGACCGCGTGGTGCAGGCCCGCGGTCGCTTTGAACGGCGTGCCGGCCGTGACGGCCGACCGGATGGCGGCGGCGAGTTCCGGCACGCCGGGGTAGGCCTCGGCGACCACACCCCCGGTGCGGAACTTCGCCACATAAGGCGAGTCCGCCAGCCGGTCGAAGAATTCCGGCCGGCGGCTGTCCCGGGGAACCTCGACCGCTACGGCGAGCTCCGGCCATCCCGGTCTTGCCCCGGGCAGTGCCGCGAAGAACTCTTGCGCGGATCGGCCGGGCTGCGCGGCGATTTCGACGCCCACAACGGTGACCCCGGAAATCTCGGCGGCCTGATCCAAGGCACGGGCCACCGTGCCGGGACCCTCCGGCGCCGTGAGCACCACCTCGATCGGCGCGGGTTGCTGCGCGGCGAGCTCGGCGAGTCGGGGAATCGGGAAGATCAGCGGGCCGACAAGCGCCGCGAAGTCGCTGTCGCGGTAGCGGGCATGCGCCGTGAGCGCGGCCGGCAGCGGGGCGTTACCGGGTGGGAACAACGCCGCGTCATCGCAGAGACCACGCAGCAGCGCGGGAATCATACGCCCGCCTCCCCCAGCCAGGACCACGCATAATTCGGGTCCTCACAGGCCAGTGCGCCCTCCCCCAGTTCGAGCGGCGCGAAGGTATCGACCATCACCGCGGTCTCTTCGACGTCCTCGAGCCCCAGAGAGCGTTCCATACCGCCGGGCTGTGGCCCGTGGGCGTGGCCGCCGGGATGCACCGACACCGACCCGAGACCTATCCCGGATCCCTTGCGCGCCTCGTAGTTTCCGCCGCAGTAGAACATCACCTCGTCGGAGTCGACATTCGAGTGGTAGTAGGGCACCGGGACGGCCAGCGGGTGATAGTCGACCTTGCGGGGGACGAAATTGCACACCACGAACCCGTTGCCTTCGAAGGTCTGGTGCACCGGCGGGGGCTGGTGCACTCGACCGGTGAGGGGTTCGAAATCCTCGATATTGAAGGTGTACGGATACAGGCAACCGTCCCAGCCCACCACGTCGAACGGATGCCGCGGGTACACCATTCGGGTGCCGACGATCCCGCGCGAGGTCCGATGTTTGACCAGTACCTCGATATCTGTACCGTCGGCGAGCAGTACCTCCGACGGTCCGTGCAGATCGCGTTCACAGTACGGTGCGTTCTCCAGAAGCTGCCCGAACCGCGAGAGGTAGCGTTTGGGCGGCACGATATGACTGCTCGATTCGATCGTGTACGCGCGCACCGGTTCGTCGCCGCGGGGAATCCAGCGATGTGTCGTGGACGTCGGGATCACCACGTAGTCGCCGGGCCGCGCCTCGAGCGCCCCGAACACCGTTTCGACCCGCGCCGCACCGGATTCCAGGTAGACGACCTCGTCGCCGAGGGCATTGCGGTACAGCGGCGAGGTCTGCTGCGCGACCACATAGGAGATCCGCACATCGGCGTTGCCCAGCAGCAGCCGGCGTCCGGTCACGAGATCGGTCTGCGACCAGCTCTCTCGCGGGAACAGCTCGTGCAGTTTCAGATGCCGCGGCCGCAGCGGATGATTCGGTTCCGTGGACTGGTCCGGCAGCTCCCAGACGGTCGAATCGGAGATCGCCGACGGGATACCGCGGTGATAGAGCAGTGACGAATCCGAGGAGAAGCCCTCCTCACCCATCAGCTCCTCGTAGTACAGGCGGCCGCTGTCGTCGCGGTGCTGGGTGTGACGTTTCGGCGGAACATTGCCGAGCCGGCGGTAATACGCCATGCCTACCTCCTCGGGAAGACGAATGTGTGTCGATGACGGCGCGGGATCAGTCCACCCGCAGGGCGATGCCCTTGGTTTCCTCGATGAAGAAGACCGTCACCAGGGTGAGGAGCGCGCAGAACACGAAGTATCCGGCGGGCGCGAGGGAATTGCCGGTGAGGTCGATGAGATAGGTCGCGATGAACGGCGCCGTCCCGCCCAGCACCATATTGGTGGTGTTGTTGCCCAGCGCCAGGCCGCTGTAGCGCACGGAGGCCTTGAGCATCTCCACGTAGGTCACGTACGAGGCGCCGTTGACGACCGAGACGCAGATGAACAGCACAGACTGCCCCACCACGGCCTGCCAGGCACCCGCGCCGGCCATCAGCATGAACATCGGGATGCCGAGGATCGCGGCGGCCGCACTACCGCCGAACAGCACCGGTTTACGGCCGTATCGGTCGGCGAGGTAGCCGGCGATCGGCAGCGTGATGACACCGAGGACCAGCGCGAGCGAGGTGGACAGGAACGCCAGCGTCGACGAATGCCCGCCGGAGGTCTGCAGATAGGTGGCTGCGTACACCGAGGCGATGTAGTAGCCACCGGTGATCAGCGCGCCCAGGAAGATGATCTTCACGACCGCGCCGCCGGAGGTGCTGAGCAACTCCATGATCGGCAGCTTCTTCGTTTCCCCCTTCTCCGCGAGTTCCTCGAACTGCGGGGTGTCCTCCATATGGTTGCGGATCCAGATGCCGACGACACCGATGACCACGCTGAGCAGGAACGGGATGCGCCACGCCCAGGAGAGAATGGTTTCCTCGTCGAAGAACGAGGTCAGGCCCAGTGCCACCAGGGACGCCACGAGCGAGCCGAGATAGGTGCCCGAGTTGACCATCGAGGTCTGCGTCGCCCGCCAGCGCGCCGGCGCCGATTCGGAGACGAAGGCATTGGCGCCACCGAGTTCGCCGCCCGCGGCGAACCCTTGAACACACCGGGCCAGCACCAGGACGGCCGTGGCCCAGACGCCGAGAGTGACGTAGGTGGGTAGCAGGCCCATGATCACCGTGGCGATCACCATCAGCAGGATGGTCCACGAGAGCGCGCTCTTGCGGCCGTAGCGGTCGCCGATATGGCCGAAGAAGATCCCGCCCGGGATCCGCAGGAAGAAGGCGACCGCGAAGGCCGCGAAGGTCCCCAGCAGCGCGGCCGTATCGTTCTCCGAGACGAAGAACAGCGAGGCGATCACCGTCGCCATATAGCCGTAGATGCCGAAGTCGTAGTACTCGACGACGGTGCCGACGACCGCCGCGCGGACCACCTTCACCGGCGACTGCTTACCGGCCGGGCTTGTGCCGCCGGCCGATTCGGAGCGGTGCACTGCTTCGGGCATCAGCTCGTTTCCCAACATGTCATCGTCCTTGTGCGTTCGAAAGGGTGCGCGACGCGAGCGCCGCGCTGCGGCCGGCGATCCGGCCCATGGTGAGCGCGTTGGCGACAGCGTTACCGCCGCCGACGTAACGCAGTCCGAGAACCCCGCCGCCCGCCTCGCCGGCGGCGAAGAGCCCCGCCACCGGTGCGCCGGTGGTATCGAGCACGGCGGCACGCGCGTCGATCTCGAGGCCGGTGTGTGTGCAGACCAGTTCCGCGGGCAGAATCCTGGCCGCGTAGAAGGGCCCGGTCGCGATCGGGTCCAGGGGCGCCGGAACACCTTTCGCGGCCAGCGAGAGATGCCGTCGGAATTCCGAGTCCCGGCCCGCGGGTAGTTCGGCGTTCCACCGGTCGATACTGGTGCGCAGCGCGGCGGCCGGGACACCGATGGCTGCCGCGAGCTCTTCCCAACTGTCGGCTCGCACCGTACGTCCGGCCGCGACCTCCTCGGCCACTCGGTCGGCGGTCCAGTCGGTATATCCGGGCGCGAGCCCGGTCCGCGCTTTCTCGTCGAAGATCATCCAGCCGTAGCCGCCCTGCCGGTCCAGGATTCCGGTGGAGACGGCATAGGAGGCGTCCTCGTCCATGAAACGCCGGCCCTGCCGGTTCACGTAGATGCGCGACGCCGGCGGGAACCCGGACTGCCAATGGTGGTAGCGCTGGAAGTACACGGTGGGCATGAGCAGACCCCAGTCGTGGCCGGTCAGCGCCGCACCGACGGCGTCTCCGAAGCGGAGGTGGTCGCCCCGGCTGCCCGGTGCCGCGACGACGAACAAGGATTCGCCCGCCTCGCGCGCGTCCGGGAAGTAGCGGTCCACGAATTCGGGGTTCTGGGCGAAACCTCCCGACGCGACGACGACCGCATCCGCGCGCATCTCGATCCCGTCGGCGACGACTCCGGCCACTCGGCCCTGCTCGACCAGCAGTTTCTCCACCCGCGTACCCAGCACCACCTCGATTCCGTGCGCACGGGCGGCCCCGGCGAGAACTTGAACGAGACCGTAGCCCTGGTCCTTCGGTACGTGCCCGCGCCACACGTCCTCCACTCCCGCGCGGGTCAGGCCCGGCTGGTGCGCGTTTCCGGAAACGGCCGCCGGAACCTCGAGTCCGAGGCCGAGGAGCCATTCGAGTGTCGGTCCGGCATTCTCGCAGAAGGCGTGGATCAGTCCCGGGCGCAACACCCACTGGTTGAGGTCCATGTAGTGCTGGAAGAACTTTTCCGGCGAGTCCTCGATCCCGAGGGCCCGCTGCACACTGGTGCCTGCCGCGGTGAACAGTCCCGCGGACAGCTGAGTGGAGCCGCCGAGTTCCCGTTCGGATTCGAACAGCAGCACCGAGGCACCTTCTTCGGCCGCGGAGACCGCGGCCGCCAGACCGGCTCCGCCGCCGCCGATCACGATCACATCGAATTCGTCGTCCACTACCGGCTCCCCTCGATATCGGCGAGGATGCGGTGGTACAGGCCGTTGGAGACCAGTCCGCCGTCGACGGTGACCTCGCTGCCGGTCATATAGCTCGACCGATTCGACAGCAGATGCAGGACGGCATCGGTGATCTCCTCGGCCGCTCCCATACGGCCCATCGGAATGGACCGCAGCGACGAGTCCACGAACGCACCCGAACCGCTGACCAGCGCGGTCCCCACCAGACCCGGATGGACCGAGTTGACCCGGATACCCCATTTCGCCAGACCACCGGCCGCCGATTTGGACAGCCCGGTCAGCCCCCATTTGCTGGCCGAGTAGGCCGGGGAGAAATACCCGATCTGTCCGGTGATCGAGGAGATGTTGACGATGGATCCGCCACCGGAATCACGCATGAGCGGTGCCACCGCCTGCATCCCGTAGAAGGGACCGGACAGGTTGATCCGCAGCGTCTGCTCCCAGATATCGTCCGGGGTGTCGGTGAATTCCAGCCGCCGCGAGATACCGGCATTGTTGACCAGTCCGCCCAGTTCGCCGTGCTCGGTGCGGATCTCGTCGACGACCCGGTCCCAGGCGGTTCGGTCGGCGACATCGAGGACGTGTCCGCCGGCCGAACCACCGGCCGCGGTGATCTCCGCGGCCAGCTCTGCGGTGTCGGTGATATCGGCGAGACACACATGGGTGCCGAGTGTGCCGAGCGCCCGCGCATGGGCCGCGCCCATTCCGGCCGCGGCACCGGTCACCAGGACGACCCGGGGATACTCCGGCCGATCAGACATGGCGCGAACCCCCGTCGACGGCGATGCTGTGCCCGGTGATGTAGCGGGCACTGTCGGACAGCAGGAACAGCAGCGGCCCGAAAACCTCCTCCGGCGAACCGAGCCGGTGCAGCGGGACCACCTCGAGGGCGTGCGCGAGCGCGGCGGGGTCCTCCTGGACCCAGCGGGTCATGGCCGTATCGATATAGCCGGGGGCAATGGAGTTCACGCGAATCCCTTTGTCGCCCAGTTCGACCGCGAGGGATTCGGTCATATGCGCGACCGCGGCCTTGGAGGTGCAGTACGCGCCGCGTCCCTTCCGTACCCGCAGCGCGGAAACCGACGACATGTTCACGATCGCGCTGCCCGGTCGCATATGCCGTGCCGCGGCCTGGGCGCCGTAGAGCACGCCTTCGACGTTCACCCGCAGCGTCGCGCCGATCTGTTCCGGGGAGATGTCCTCGGCCAGCGCGAACGGGAAAATACCCGCGTTGTTGATCCAGAAGTCGATCCGCCCGAAGTCGGCGACGGCGCGCCGGGCGAGCTCCTCATGGTCGGCGGGCGCGGTGACATCGGCCCGCATACCGACGACCCGGCCGGGTGGTACGTCCGATGCCTTCCCGGCGAGTTCGGCGTCGATCCGGTCCGCTGTGGCGGTGACCTGCTCCTCGTTGATATCCGCGGCCACCACCGACACTCCGCGCGCGGCCAGCCCCGCCGCGAATACCGCACCCATTCCCTGGGCCGCGCCGGTGACGACGGCGACCTTGCCCGCCATTTCCGGATACTGCGCGGTCATCGGGGTCGTATCGGTGCGGCCCGGATTGTCCCGGTCCGTGGTGGTGCTCATTTCTGATCCTTCCTGGGATGTGTGAACAGGCCGTGGGGTCCGGTGTTATGCCGGTGGTCTGTCGTCGCGCGAAACGCGGCGGCGGGCAATCGCCCAGCCGCCGTCGGTGCGCTGGAGGCGGTCTTCGAAGGTGGTCATCCGCGCCAGAAACGAGCGCCCGCCGCGGGGGGTGGCGACAATCTGCAGGTAGGCGCCGACCTCGAGCGTCGCGTCGTCCAGCTGCCGGATCGCGATATTGGTGACGACATGGCGATGCACCTCGTCGGCCGCACGCGCTGTCTCGTAGAAATTGCGCGCGAACTCGGTGAGCGCGCCCCGCCCCGTCACCGGTTCGGGGTAGCTGGGTGAATGGAATTCCCCGGCGACGGTGAAGGTGGCCGCCCAGTCGGCGGCGTGGCCGCTGTCTATGAACTGGCTCTGCCAGCCGTACAGCTGGTGGACCGCGGCCACCGTGGCCGGATCCGGCAGGCCGCCGGATGTCACCGTGCTCATCGAACTTCTCCTCGGGTGATCGCTGCTCCGCCGGCTTGCCCCCACCCAGCAGCTGTGCGATAATCGCACGCACTGTGCGATATGCATAAAGGCTAAGTGTCCGCCCTCACAGAAGTCAAGAAGGACGAGATGAACCACAGCACGGCACCGGCAGGCGAGCGCACGTCCGCGGTCGAGCTCGACTCCGGAATGTCGAAAACGCTGCACCACGGACTGGCGATCCTGGAGGTGCTCTCCCGCCATCCCCACGGGCTGTCGACCAGCGATCTCGCCGATGCGGTCGGCGTACACCGAACGGTCGCGCACCGGCTGGTCCGCACGCTCGAGGCGCACCGCCTGTGCCGCCGCGACGATGCCAAACGGGTCACGCTCGGCACGGGCCTGGTCACGCTGGCCGAACCGGTGGAACAGGATCTGCGGACCGTGGCCCGGCCGGTGATGGAGGATCTCGCGGAACGGACGCGGGCCACCGTCCACCTGGTTCTCCGCGAGAGCGAGAACGAGGTGCGCGCGCTGGTGGTCGTGGAACCGCGCAATGCCCAGGTCCACGTGGCGTTCCGGCCGGGCCAGGTCCATCCCATCGACCGCGGATCGGCCGGTTTGGCCATGCTGGCCGCGCTGCCGCCGGCCCCCGGCGAACGCCCAGAAGTAGAGGCGGCCCGCAGCCGGGGTTACGCCGTCACTCGTGGCGAGGTCGTATCCACGGTGTACGGGATCTCGGCACTGATCCCCCGACGCCGCGGCGCACCGCTGTCCTCGATCGGAATCTCGGTATTCGAAATCGACGACGAACCCGCGCTCGCCACCGCCGTCGGCGAGGCCGCCCGGCAATTGGGCACTCTCCTGCACTGACCGGAGCTGGGCGACGGGCGGTCAGCGGCCGTCGGCGGCAGTACGGCGGATGCACTCGTCGCGGCCCTGCGCGACGAGTCACTCCCGGAATTGCTGCGCCGGGCAACAGGTGACCGGAGACGCTCCCGGGCCGCCGCGGCGTGCCCGGGTGGCTGGACTCGGTGTGCAGGCATGGTCGACGATGGAGCGATGTCACTCAGTACGCACGAGGCCGATCTCTTCGAGGGCCTACGGGGGCGGCTCGAGGCGATCGCCTACCGGCTGCTGGGGTCGGCCGGGGATGCCGAGGACGCGGTGCAGGAAACGTACCTGCGCTGGCATGCGGCAGATCGGGAACGGATCGAGACACCCGAGGCGTGGCTGACCAAGGTACTGACCAACCTCTGCCTCAACCAGCTGACCTCGGCACGGGCCAGGCGGGAAACCTATGTGGGGCAGTGGCTTCCGGAACCGGTCCTGGCCGGTGACCCGATACTCGGCCCCGCCGATACCGTCGAGCAACGCGAATCGGTTTCCCTGGCGATGCTCGCCCTGCTGGAACGGCTGTCGCCGAAGGAACGCGCGGTGTACGTGCTGCGTGAGGCGTTCGCTTATCAGCATCGGGAGATCGCCGAGATCCTCGAGCTCAGCGAGGCGAACTGCCAGCAGATCTACCGGCGTGCCAGACAGCATGTGACCACCGATCGGTCCCGAACTCCGGTCGATGCGGCAGCCGCGCAGGAAATCGTGCGGGAATTCCTGACCGCGGCCCTCAGCGGCGATACCGAACCACTCATCCGGTTGCTCGCCGGCGACGCCGTCAGCATCGCCGACGGTGGCGGCCGCGTTCCGGCGCGCCGGGGTCCGGTGCTCGGCGGTTTCGCGATCGCCCGGTACCTCAGCGGTCTGTTCCGGCCGACCGATACCAAACGAGCGTTCATCGGCGGCAAGCCGGCCTTCTACAGCGTCACTGTCAACGATGGTCCCGCCCTGCTCATCGAGGTGGACGGACAGGTTCTCGGTGTCTTCTGCCTCGAGCCGGTCCCGGGCGGTATCCAGGCGATCCGTATCCAGGTCAACCCGGACAAACTGGGTCGGGTGCGGCGACGCTGGTCGGCGACCGCACCACATCGACCGCTCCCCGTGGCGTGGTGACCCGCCCCGGGCCGAGAGCGCGGGCGGGAGGCCGGCGTACTCAGCCCGTGCGCCGGTCGTGGACCCGGACCGCGCCGACCCGGAGGAAGTCGAGTTTCTCCGCTTCCGGTGATCCGCCCACAGCGGTGTAGACGACAATTTTCAGATCGACGCCCGGAACGTCGAGCACGTCGCAGTCCAGGATCACGTCACCGACCACAGGATGAGTCACGGTTTTCCGATCATGGACGTGCGCCCCCACGGCACCGCTGCGCCACAGTTCGGCGAACCGCGGACTGTCGCTGCGGCAATCGGCGATGAGCCGGTGCAGACCGAGGTCGTCGGGATACCGGACCTGCGCGGCACGCAGGTCGGCGACCAGTGCGGCCTCAACAGCCCGATCACCACGTTCGGAACGCACCGGCACCACCGGATCCCCGGGCCCGCTCAGAAATGTCAGGCGGACGAGATTGCGTCGTTCGACGGGCACGGTGCGCGGGTCCCCGATCAGCGCCGCCCACAGCGGGGTCCAGGTGATCAGAGTCCAGTCGGCGCAGAACACCGCTATCGGCAGGTCGCCGAGCCGGGCAACGAGTCGCTGGATACTCGGCGGGATATGCCGCGAGATCCGTCCCGGCGGTGGTGGCAGCAGACCCGCGAGGCGATAGAGATGATCGCGTTCCCCGGCCTCCAGCTGCAACGCCCGGGCCAGTGCGCCGATCACCTGCTCGGACGGATGGGTCGCCCGCCCCTGCTCCAGCCGGACGATGTAATCGACCGACAGACCGGCCAGCGCCGCCAGCTCCTCCCGGCGTAAACCCCGCGCCCGGCGCCCGGGGAGATCGGGCAGGCCCACATCGCCCGGCGCCAGGCGGTCACGCCAGCCGCGGAGTGCGACCCCGAGCTCATCGGTTGTGCTCACCTGTCCAGTGTGGGCGATCGGATCGTAGCCATGGTGGTACTGCGCGTACCACCGTCCGGCAGGGCACTGGCTGTCCGGAGTCCGCTACGGGACTCTCGGGTGATACGGCGCCGGCAGCGGCGCCATCGGTGATGAGCATGAGCACTCCAGAAGGATTGATCGAGAATGAAATACACAGTCGTCATGACCGGCGCCAGTCGCGGTATCGGCCGGGTCGCGGCCGAGCGCATGCTCCGAGCTGATCCGGACGTCCACCTCGCGGTCATCGCGCGGGATCCGGCCGGCGCCGGCACGGCCGCGGACTTGGAACACCGGATCACTCTCGTCCCCGCCGACCTGGCGTCCTCGGCCAGCGTCCGGACCGCCGCCCGGAAGCTGCACGAACTTCTGGATACCGGCCGGCTGCCCCCGCTGCGCGGTTTCGTCGGAAATGCGGGCATCCAGTACACCGACAACCTGACGGCCGGAGCCGAGGGATACGAGGCGACCTTCACCGTCAACGTCCTGGCAAATCACTTGCTCATCCGGCTGCTGCTCGATCGGTTCGTTGCTCCGGCACGGATCGTGATCACGGTGAGCGATACGCATTTCGGCGACCTACGGCACAACATGGGGATGGTCCCTGGGCCCCGGTGGAGCACACCCCACTCGCTCGCGGCCCCTGGCTCGTTCGCCCGGCCCACCACCACCGCGGCCGGGCGCACGGCCTACTCCACCAGCAAGCTCGCCGCCATCTACCTGGTTCACGAGTACGCTCGCCGCCTCCCCGCCGGTATCGGCATCGTCTCCTACAACCCGGGTTTCGTCCCCGGAACCGGGCTGGCCCGCAACGCCGATCCCGTCTCCCGGTTCACCATGCGTTACATCCTGCCGATCATGACGATCACCCCGCTCGCCGTGAGCCGCACAACCGCCGGGCGCCGGCTCGCCGACCTCGCGCTAGGGCGCATCGCCTTCACCAACGGCGGCTATATCGATCGCGACCGTGCGGCCCGGTCGTCCGGCGAGTCCTACGCGCCGGACCGTGAACGAGAACTGTGGGCCGCAGCCGAAGAACTCTGCGGCTTCTGACCACCGGCCCGCCCAGTACACCAGGAGGCTGTGTACCCGACCGCTGGCCTCTTCCGTGTATAGATCTCAGTACTGCTGCGGGGACGGGGTGCTCACCCACCTTCACATTTCGTGGCCGGTCGGCCGTCCGGTCCAGATTCGGCGGCGGCCGCCCGGCGCGAGCGCGGATCGTGCCGTCATTGTGCGGAATTGCGCCCGGTCGGCGATGCCTCGGCGTCCCGGCTTCCGGCATGATATCGACGGTCCCGTACGAGTTCGAGTACAAACTGCACGACCGGCCGGGTCACCGCTGATACACGAACTCGACACCCTCGTCACCGCAGAGCTTCGCACCGGCTCACCGCGGATGATATCCGCTACCGGATCCGTCGCGGCCTTACACGGAGATCACTCGATGGGCGGGCCGGTCCGTGCCCGAGCCGCGGCGCGGCACGGCGGATGAACCCACCGCGCGGGCCGGGCGCGCCGAAAGAGAGCCGGGGACGGGGCGGCGCTCACCATGTTTCGATGATCGGAGCAGGGTGTTCGCTGCGCCGCCACTGCTCGGTGACCCGGCCCAGCCGTTGTCCGGCGGCCATCCCGCAGACGGCCGCGATCTTCTCGTCGCGGACCTCGAGGACCACCACGCCCACCACGCGGTCCTCGGTGGCGGCGATCATCGCCGGGGCGCCGTTGACCAGGCCCGCGTGGATGGACAAGGGAGCACCCACGAACCGGCGCTTCGCCGCGGTCGGTTTGAAACCCGCGCGCAGGGTCGTCGCGATCCGGCGCGGCGTCGTCATGACCTGGAGTTTCGCGGCCAGGCCGGCGCCGTCGGAGATCGCGGTCGCGTCATCGGTCAGCAGAGCTACCAGCTGTTCGGTGTGGCCTGAAGCGGCGGCGGCAACGAATGCCTCCACGATCCGGCGGGCGGAGGCACGGTCGGCGGCGGCGGCGTTGCGCCCGGCCGCGATGCGCTGCCGGGCCCGGTGCGTATGCTGCTGGCTCGCGGACTCGGAGATGTCGAGGATCTCGCCGATCTCGGCGTGGCTGTAGGAAAACGCTTCACGGAGAACATAAACGGCACGTTCGACCGGGGACAGCTGTTCCATCAGCCGCAGCACCGCCAGCGTGACCGATTCGCGCTGTTCGACGGTATCGGCCGGGCCCAGCATCGGGTCGCCGTCCAGCAGCGGTTCGGGAAGCCAGGTGCCGGCCGCGCGTTCGTGCCGGGCGCGGGCCGAGCGCAGCCGGTCCAGCGACAGATTGGTCACCACCTTGGTCAGCCAGGCCTCGGGGATTTCGATCCGGTCGCGGTCGGCGGCCTGCCAGCGCAGGAACGCGTCCTGTACGACATCCTCGGCATCGGCGGCCGATCCGAGCAGCCGGTACGCCAGCGAGGCCAGCCGCGACCGGCCGGCCTCGAAGCGTTCCACGGTGGCGGTGTCCACGGTCGCCACTTTAGGCCGCGACCTCCTTGTGGCGCCGCCCCGGCACGGCCTCCACATGATGCCTGCGGGTGGGCATGCCGTAGGTCGGATGCCGCAGACTCCACGGTCCGGCGTTCAGGATGGCGGCCTTGACCCGTGCCGCCGCGCGGCCTCGCAGAGCCCAGGATTTCGACCGCTCGGCGGCGTCGACGAGCTGGAAGATCCCGTCCGAGCGGCCGAGGCTGATGTGGTTGCCGACATAGGACAGCGAGGTCTCGGGTACGTCGCGGCCGGTGAGGTCGCCGACGATCGCGGCCACGGCCTGGGTGGCGGTGAATCCCGCCGAGGCGCAGGACATCGGCAGCGGCCGGCCGTTGTCGCGGATGGCGACAGCGCTGTCGCCGGCGGCATAGACATCCGGATGCGATACCGACCGCATCATCCGGTCCACCCGGATCCGGCCGTTCTCCTCGACCGCGAGCCCGCTCGCGGCGGCCACCGGATGCACGGCGAATCCGGCCGCCCACACGGTGGCGTCGGTGGGCAGGACGGTACCGTCGGCGGCGACGGCATGGGACGCCTCGACTCGTCCGACAGTGGTGTGCTCGTGGACGGTGATATCGAATCGGTCGAATGCCCGCAACAAGTGGCGGCGGGCCGCGGGACCGAGCCAGCCGCCCAGTTCGCCGCTGGTGGCGAGGGTGACCCGGAGGCCGGGCCGGGATTCGGCGAGTTCGGTGGCGGCCTCGATGGCGGTGAGATTGCCACCGACGACGAGCACCGTCCCGTTTCCGCCGAGGTCGTCCAGACGCCGGCGCAGCCGCAGCGCCGACGGCCGCCCGGCCACGTGGAAGGCGTGTTCGGCGACGCCCGGCACTCCGTGGTGGGCGGCGGTGCTGCCGAGCGTGTACAGCAGGGTGTCGTATTCGAGCCGGTCGGTTCCGGCGGCGCCGGTCACGGTGACGGTTCGCTGCCCGGCGTCGACCGATTCGACGCGCGCGACCAGGAGCCGGATACCGGTGCCTGCGAACAGCTCCGCCAGGCCGTGCCGGCGCAGTTCCTGGCCCGCGGCGAGCTGATGCAGGCGCATCCGTTCGACGAAATCCGGTTCGGCGTTGACGACGGTGATCTCGACCTCGTCGCGATGCAGCCGCCGGGCGAGCAGGCCGGCGGCGTAGGCGCCGGCGTATCCGGCCCCCAGGACCATGATGCGGTGCTTCATAACGGTGCTCCTGTCCGGTTCGGTGAACCTCTCGTTCGCGTGCCCTCTGAACGGGACAGCGACCGGATCCCTGACAGGAATCGACTGTGATCTGAATCACCACATGGGTGTCAGCGCCGCAGCACCCGCCGCGCCCATGCCCGCAGCCGGGCACGCCGCGGCTCCGGTTGGGTTGCCTCGACCGTGTCCGCGGCCACCGCCTGCGCGAACCGTGCGTGCAACTGTTCGCGAACCTCATCCGGTGTGTACGCACGGCGGCGCCGCTCCGCGCGCACCACCACCACACCGGTGGCCACCACACCGGCCGCACCCGCCAAACCCAGCAGCTTCCACCACCTCATACGCATAGGCTACGTGTATGGCGGGTGCGGATATCGATCTCGACCGGGCTGTCGAGATCACCAGAACGGGCGATATCTGGTTGTTCCGTGGACATTCCACGGCCGACCGGATGATTCGGATGACCACCAACAGCCCGGTCAACCATGTCGGGATGGCCGTGGTGATCGACGATCTACCGGCCCTGATCTGGCATGCCGAACTCGGCCGGTCGCTCACCGATATGTGGTCGGGTACCACTCATCGCGGCGCACAACTGCACAACCTGCGCGATGCAGTGATGGTGTGGGCCAACCGTTATGGCCAGCAGGCCTGGCTGCGCCAGCTCGATCCCCCGGCCACCCGCGCGATGGAGGACGGTGTACTGCGCACCGTCGCCCGGCTCGACGGCACCCCCTTCCCCTCGACCGCCGCCCTCGCCGGGCGCTGGTTCCGCGGCCGAATCCAGTTGCCCCGCCGCCGGTCCCGCAGACCCGACGCACGCGAAGTCGAGAACGCCTACTGCGCGGAGATCGTGGCCGCCACCTACCAGGCGATGGGCCTGCTACCGGAGACTCGCGACCCCGACTGGTACGACCCGGGCCGATTCTGGAGCGGTGACCACTTGCGGCTCACCGGCGGCCACACACTCGGTGGCGAGGTCGCGGTCGACGTACCGACCGAAACCACGGGCTGACCGACCCGCCCCGCCGGCGCTCGGCCGGAGCACAGCCGACAACAGGACTCCCGGCGGCAAACCGATCGCTCGACCCGTCGCTGCCCGACTGCCCTGAAACATCGATGAGCGGATGTCAACCGGCGAATTTCGCGACTGCCTGCGCAGTGACCGGGGTGAAGAGGTTGATCAGGTTGCCGTCCGGGTCGCGGAACAGCAAGGACCGGTTTCCCCACGGCATTGTCGTGGGCTCGTTGACGAAATCGTCGACCTTGTCCCGCAACCGCCGATAGTCCGCATCGACGTCGGGGACGAGGAATTCGATGATCGCGGTGCGGTTGTCGGCTGCGCGGGCGCTGCCCGCCCCGAACAGCGCCACGGTCCGGGTGCTTCCGATGGCGAGGGTACCGGCCGGTGTGACGATTTCGGCGAAATCCGGTGTAGCCCAGAGGGCGTCGACACCGGTGACGTGCTGATAGAAGTCGACCATCCGCTGGATGTCATCGGTGATCAAACGGATCGAGACGAGTTTCATGGGTGCTCCTGGTTCTGTCGATGCGGCGGCGACACCGCCGCACGCGACCCTAGATTCGAAACAGGACAGCTTCTGCCCGCTATACGAGCGCCACAGCGAACGGCACGGGCACGCGAGCGGACCATCACCCAGCCCGCCGGTTTCGAGCCGGCCCGGTTCATCCAGGAAAATCGGTGGCACAATGCGGCCGGGCGAGGTTGACTGCGCAGCCATGATCCCACTCGACGTTCGGCCGCTGTTCCGGCGGGAGAGGCAGATGCTGCTCGACCTGCTCCGGTCGCTGGACTCGCCGGATTGGCAGAAGCCGACGGTGTGTCCCGGCTGGAGCGTGGCGGATGTGACCGCGCACCTCCTCAACGATTACCTGCGGCGCATATCCGGCAGTCGCGACGGCCATGGCGGTGCGGTGTTCGCCGACGACGAGACCTTGCCTGCCTACCTGGCGCGCGTGAACGGAGAGTTCGTCAACGCGATGCGTCAATGCAGTCCCCGGGTGCTCACCGATCTGCTCGCTCAGCTGGGCCCGGAACTGGACCGTGTCTGGGCGGCAACAGCGGACCTCGCCGGCCCCGCACGGCTGAACGTTTCGTGGGCGGGGACCGGTACCAGTCCGGCCTGGCTCGATATCGCCCGTGAGTACACCGAATTCTGGGTCCATCAGCAGCAGATCCGCGACGCGGTGTCTCGTCGCGGCGCCGACGATATTGCGCTGATGCGCCCGGTGCTCATGGCATTTCTGCACGCGGTGCCGTGGGCGCTGCGTGATCGGGCCCGGCCCCACGGGACGGCGGTACGTTTCGAGATCACCGGTCCAGCGGGCGGTTGCTGGTCGGTGGTGTCGGACGGTACCAGCTGGGATCTGACGGCGGTGCCGGCAGAAAACCCGGCCGCGACTGTACGTATGGACCAGGACTCGTTCTGGCGCCTGGCCACTCGCGGAATCACCGTCGACCAGGCACGTCGGCGTTCCGAGTTGCGCGGCGACCCGGAACTGGCGGAGTCGGCGACGACACTGCTCGCGGTGGTCGCCTGAATCAGGGGTTACGGCCCGAGCACAGTGTTCAGGTGGGCGTCCAGTGCAGCGAGTGTGCGTCTTCTGGCGGCTGGTTCCCTCCGACAAGGGCCAGTAGTACCCAGGTGGCCCTGTACGAGCAGTCCGGTCGCCCGGCATGCTCGTCGTATGATCCGACGTCTCGTGGCATTGTTCGCCGGCCTCTGGTTGTACGGGTTCTCCATGGCCGTGATGATCCGTGCCGCAGTGGGTTTGGACCCGTGGGATGTGTTCCATCAGGGGGTGACCCGGCATCTCCCGATGAGTTTCGGGACGGTCACCATCGTGACCGGGGCGGTCGTGCTACTGGCCTGGATACCGCTGCGGCAGCGGCCCGGATTCGGCACCGTGAGCAATGTCGTGCTGGTCGGGGTGTCGGTCGATATGGGGTTGTGGTTGCTGCCGGAGTGGGAATCGCTTCCGGGAAGGCTGGGCGCGATGGTGTTCGCGGTGGTCCTCAATGCGCTGGCCAGTGTGCTGTACATCGGTGCGGGACTCGGGCCGGGACCGCGCGACGGGTTGATGACCGGTGTGGTTCGCCGGACCGGTTTGTCGGTCCGCCTGGTTCGGACAACCATCGAGGTCACGGTTCTGGCCACCGGCTGGCTGCTCGGGGGCGGGGTCGGCCTCGGCACCGTGGTCTACGCGGTCGCCATCGGACCGCTGATCCAGGCGATGATTCCACTGGTCAGCGGCTGGTTGCCCGGTTTCGATACACCGGCGTCCGATAGAACTCCGGCCGATACCGACGCGACTGCGCCTCCCCCGGAGGATGCCGGCTGCGGTGACGCTGCGGTCTGTTCCGCTCGAGTCGTCGCTTCGGGCCGGGTCGGCGGGGCAGAACCGGCGCCCGCTCGAGAGCTTCTACGGAGGCGTGGACGGGAGTAAACTGGCGGTTCGCTGTTCGACCGCGTTGGGTGCTGCGACCGGGGGATCGAAACGACCAGGACGTCTCCTATGGAAACCCGAACCGACGAAATCGCCGACGGGATCTACCGGTTCTCCACCTACGTTCCCGAGGTGGGGCCCAGCGGATTCACCTTCAATCAGTTCTTCGTCGACGCCGAAGAACCACTGCTGTTCCACACCGGGCTGCGAGCCCTGTTCCCCGCCGTATCCGCCGCCGTCGCGCGCATCAGACCGGTGGAGCAGTTGCGCTGGATCACCTTCGGCCATGTGGAGGCCGACGAATGCGGGGCCATGAACCTGTTCCTCGCGGCCGCCCCGAACGCCGAGGTGGCGCACGGCGAGGTGGGCTGCCTGGTCTCGATCGACGATCTGGCCGACCGTCCACCGCGACGACTGGCCGACGGTGAGGTGATCGATCTGGGCGGACGCCGTATCCGGCATCTGGACACCCCGCACGCACCGCACAACTGGGAGGCGCGGGTCCTCTACGAGGAGACCACCGGGGTGCTGTTCTGTGGCGACCTGATGACCCAGCTCGGTGACGGTCCGGCGCTCACCGATGCCGACCTCGTCGGGCCCGCGACGGTCGCCGAAGACGTATTCCACGCGACCTCGATCGGCCCCGCAGTCCCCGCGGCGCTCAATCGCCTCGCGGCACTGGAGCCCGTGACCCTGGCCGTCATGCACGGTTCGAGTTACACCGGGGACTGCTCGAACGCCCTCCGTGACCTCGCCACCGTCTATCAGGAGCGGATCCCGGCCTGACCGCCCGGCCGCGCGCCGGCAAGTGGAAAAGACTCGGGCCGGGCGCACGGCCGGGTGGTTAAATAGCCCCCGCCCCGGCCACCACGGCCACGT
>NZ_JARWOV010000030.1 GCF_029868855.1 Nocardia carnea
TAGGCCGGATGCCGGTCGACCGAGGCCCGGTGGTTCGCAACGCCGAAGGCAGTGACGAACCACCGGGACCCCGGGGCCTCCCTGTCTCAGCGACCGAGTAGACCCTCACCGATATAGCTGTCCGAGCCGATCCCCGGCGGAATCGCGAATACCGCGGAGCCGACCGGGGTGGTCCATTCGTTGAGCGCGTCGAATTCGTCGAGGCGTCGCTGAATCGGCACGAACTGGGCGGTGATATCGCGCTGGAACGAGACGAACAGCAGACCCGAGTTCGATACCGTCCCCGGAGCCGGTGGATCGTCGTAGTTGTAGACGCGCCGGAATATCCGTTCACCGGGATGGGTGTGATGGGCGCGGGCGATATGCGCGCTCGGCGGTATGACCGGTATACCGTTTCGGTCGGTCGCCGTGAAATCGGGTTCGTCGGCTTCCCGCACACCGGTCAGCGGAGCCCCGGTGGTCAATGTGCGGCCGACGCTGAGTTCGCGACCGGACCGGTCCAGTTCGTCCCAGGTATCCAGTTCGATCCGGATCCGCCGCACCACCATCGAAGTCCCGTCCCGCATCCAGGGGCGATCGGATCCGTCGTCCCACACCAGCGAATCGAAATCCGCGGTACCGGGTTCCGGATTGGTCGTACCGTCCACCTGACCCATCAGGTTGCGCATCGTGACGCCCGGAGCCTCGGTTCCCCGGGCCCGGCGGAACCCGCGCTGCGTCCATCGCACGGTGGCCAGTGACCGGACGTTCTTCGACAGCACCCGCACCGTATGCGCGACGGTGACCGGATCGTCGGAGCACACCTGCAGGGCCAGATCCGCACCGGTGTAGGCCGGGTCGAGGCGATCGATCGTGAACGCGGGCAGCGGCGCGAGCCACGGTGGCGCGGCGTCCGGCCGGCCCAGCGCCGCGAAGACGCCCGGACCGAATCCGACGGTCACGGTCAGGCGCGCCCGCCCGCGGGCCCGGGGGGGGTGGGGATGAGCGCGCGCGGGGCGGGCCCGGGGGGGGGGGGCGGTATAGGCCGGGCCGCGGCTTCTGGGTCGTGC
>NZ_JARWOV010000031.1 GCF_029868855.1 Nocardia carnea
CCGCACATTGGATACGGCGGTGACCACCCCCACCCGCCCCCACCCGGCCCCCCGTGGGGGGGTCTTGGGGGGGGGGGGGGCGCCGCGCCCCGCGGGTTGGGCGGCCGCGGCCGCCTCGTCGGCCGGCGCGGAACCGTAGTAGACGGTGGTGGCCGCGAGGGTGGTGGCGGCGTAGTTACCGGTCGAGGTGTTGGTCCAGCCGCGGGCCGAGAGTTCGTCGGCCGTGGTGGCGGCCAATCCGGCGACCAGACTGTTGTTGAGCACGCGGACCGGGGTGGCGCGGTCGACCTCGCCGGCGGCGGATGTGGTGGTCGCGCCCGGTGTAGTGGTCGCGCCCGCAGTGGTGGTCGCGCCCGCGGACGGTGCGCCCACCGCGGCTGTGGTGGGCGCTGCCGCGGTGGTCGTGGCACGCGGGGTGGTCGGCGCGGCGGACGCCGACGTGGTGCCGGCACCCTCGGCGTTGTCGCTGGTGTCGGAATCCGCACTCGACAGCGACATCGCGCCCAGACCGGCGAAAACGATCGCCAGGGCGATCAGAACCATTGCCGTCGCACGCAGCGGCGGACCACCGGAGCCAGGGTTCGAATTGCTCACCCGCCCGAGCCTAGCGGGAGGTGACTACAGCGCGCCTCCGGCGCGCGGGTTCGGCCTCTCGTGAACAGCACAGCGGCGAGTGAGAGGGGTTTACACCTGGAAGCCGAGGCGGCGGGCGGCCCGGGATTTCTGGCGGCTGGCGCGCAGCCGGCGCAGGCGTTTCACCAGCATCGGGTCGACGGCCAGGGCCTCGGGGCGGTCGATGAGGGTGTTGAGAACCTGGTAGTAGCGGGTGGGCGAGAGCGCGAAGAGTTCGCGGATCGCCTCCTCTTTGGCGCCCGCGTACTTCCACCACTGCCGCTCGAAGGCCAGGATCTCGTGTTCGCGGCGACTCAGGCCGCTCTCGGGATCATGAGCCGGTTCGGGGAACGTATTCGTATTGGCCGGAGGACTGCCCTGGATTGCGGAAAGCTCCCGCGCTGCTGCGCCGTCCATCTTGCTCCTCGCCGAGTTACCACCGGATGCGATCGAATCGTGACCGAACGCCTCGCCGTGTTACTGCCTTGCGATATTCAACCACGACACCCGGTCGGCCGCTGCCGAGTCCGCCCGGGCGTGTCCGGTACACCGGTACCAGAAATTCGGGCACTGACCGACCGGTCCGGGCCCTACCGCATACGCGGCTTCCACGGACAGGCCCTTTTCCTGCCGCCGCAGGCGTCCCCATAAGCTCGTAACCATGTCAATCCTGCCCATCGTGATCGTCGGTGATCCCGTACTGCACCGCCCGACCGAGCCGGTGACCGAATCACCGGCCGAACTGGCCGGGCTGATCGCCGATATGTACGAAACGCTGGACGCCGCCAACGGCGTGGGCCTGGCCGCCAACCAGGTCGGAGTGTCCAAGCGGCTCTTCGTCTACGACTGCCCCGATCCGGCGGCGGACGGCACGGTGGCACGACGCCGCGGGGCCGTCATCAACCCCGCACTGGAGACCTCGGCGATCCCGGAAACCATGCCGGACCCCGATGACGACGACGAAGGCTGCCTCTCCGTACCCGGGGAACAGTTCCCCACCGGCCGCGCCGACTGGGCCAAGGTCACCGGCACCGACGAGCACGGTGAACCGGTCGAGATCGAGGGCACGGGCTTTTTCGCCCGGATGCTGCAGCACGAGGTCGGGCATCTGGACGGCCACCTCTACATCGATGTGCTCATCGGCCGGCACGCACGGGCGGCGAAGAAATCGGTGAAACGCAACGGCTGGGGTGTCCCCGGGCTGAGCTGGCTACCCGGTACCGATCCGGACCCCTTCGGATATGACGACTGAACCGCCGGAACGCGAGCAGCAGCCCACCGCACCGGATATCCCGGTCGGTGAGCGGGTCGTGGTGCGGTACCGGCTCCCGGACGGCAGCGATCCGCCGCTCACCGATGTGATCGGTGAGGTGGTTTCCACCAACCCGCTCACCGTCATGGGCGCCGACGGTCATCCGGTGCTGATACCCGCGGCCCGGGTGGTCGCCCTGAAAACGCTGGGACCCCGGCCGATTCGCACCTCCGAGATCCGCGCACTGGAATCCGCGGCCGCCTACGGGTGGCCGGGTACCGAGTACGCCTGGATGGACGGCTGGCTGCTGCGCTCCGGGCACGGCTATACCCGACGCGCCAATTCGGCTGTCCCCATAGGTGATTCGAGCGGACCGGCGCGAGTGGACGCGGAAACGCTGCACCGGATCGGGGCCTGGTATGCGGCCAAGGGGCTACCGCTGCAACTCGCGCTACCGGATCGGCTGGCGACCGTGCCGCCGGGTTGGAACAGCTGGGGCGAAACCCGGGTACTGGGCATAGACCTGGACAATTTCGTACTCCCGCAGGGCCCGTCCATGGTCCGGATCGCGACCGAACCCGATATCGCCTGGCTGGAGATCCACCGCTACCGTGGTGACGAGCCCAGCGGCCATACCGCCACCGTTCCCCTGCCGGAGGTGCTGTGCGCGGTGCACGAGGGCCAACTCGGGTTTGCCTCGCTCGGCCTGCCCAGCCCCATCGCGATCGCTCGCGCCGCCCTCACCACTGCCTCGGACGGCCGCCGCTGGGTCGGCCTGACATGTGTGGCCGTACTGGCCGCGCACCGCCGCCACGGACTGGCGGCGCTGGTCTGCGGGGAACTGCTCCGGTGGGGTCACGACCGTGGCGCAACCCATGCGTACGTGCAGGTCGAAGCCGGTAATGTGGAAGCACTGGAACTTTTCGGCGAGCTGGGTTTCCTCGACCATCACAGCTACCGCTACGCCGTGCCCGGCGTTGCCGCGCCGGCGCCGTAGTTTCGGCGCCACCCAACAGAGACGGGAATTCAGTTGCGACTGGCCACCTGGAATGTCAATTCGATCCGCTCCCGGCAGGACCGGGTGCTGGCCTGGCTGGACCGCCAGGACATCGATGTCGTGGCTTTGCAGGAAACCAAATGCCGCGACGACCAGTTCCCGTTCGAGCGGTTCACCGAGGCCGGTTACGAGGTGGCCCATGTGGGGCTCAACCAGTGGAACGGGGTGGCGATAGCGTCACGGGTGGGACTGGACGATGTGGAGATCGGGTTCCCGGATCAGCCCGGGTTCGATCGGGATGCCGCGGAGGCGCTGATCAGCACGCCCACGGTCGAAGCACGGGCGCTCGGGGCCACCTGCGGCGGCGTCCGGGTATGGAGCCTGTACGTGCCCAACGGCCGCACCCTGAACGATCCGCACTACGAGTACAAACTCGCCTGGCTTGCGGCCCTGCGCGAGAACGCCGCCCGCTGGCTGGCCGAGAACCCGGAAACCAGGGCAGCCCTCGTCGGGGACTGGAATATCGCGCCCACCGACGACGATGTGTGGTCCACCGAATTCTTCACCGGGAAAACTCATGTCTCCCAACCGGAACGGGATGCGTTCGCGGCCATCACCGCGACCGGCTTCACCGATGTGATGCGGCCCTTCGCGCCCGGACCCGGGGTGTACACCTACTGGGATTACACGCAGCTGCGGTTTCCTCGTAAGGAAGGTATGCGTATCGATTTCATCCTCGCGTCCCCGGCCTTGTCGGCGACTGTGGTGGACGCGGGTGTGGACCGGGAAGAACGCAAGGGCAAGGGGGCGAGTGATCACGCTCCGGTGATCGCGGAGTTCGGTATTTGAGTGCGCTGTAATTTTGGAGCCGCTCCGCGGCTCGAGGGCGGGGCCCTATCAACCCGGTTCTTCACTCCGCCGCTCCTCCGCTTCGCTCCCCCGCTCTGTCGCTCCAGAACCGGGCGGGTCCCACCCATGGGGTTTCGGGTGGGTACATGGTCAGCAGCGAGGTCGGGTGTTGATCGATACATGCGGACGGGGAGACAGTGCCGGTTGCCGTGGACCCGGCCCGTTTCGGCTGTCAGGTCCAGTCGAGGAGGGGGTCGGTGGCCAGGATGACGTTCAGCGGATCGGGGATTTCTATATCGGTGCCGAACGGGAGGGTCACGCGGGAGGCGTAACGCCCGTCGTCGGGTTCGCTGAAGATATTGATCTCCGCGGAACCGCGGTCGATGAGCAGGTAGAGCGGGATCGCGGTCGCCGCGTACAGGAACGGTTTGTCGAGTCGGTCCCGTAGTTCGGTGTGCTGCGCCCGGGAGGTGACCTCGATGGTCATCAGTACCGGCTGCGGATCCGACCATTCACCTTCCCCGGCGAAAGCCGAGGCGGGCGCGAGGATCGCATCCGGACGCACCCGGCTGCCCCCACTGCGGCCCGCCCGCAGGCCGCGGTCGGCGAAAAGCCACAGTTCCGATCTGCGCGGTACGAGGAAACGGGCCAGCCACTGGATGACTCGGCTGTGGTTCACGTCCGGACGTGCCTTTGCCGCCAGCAGGCCGTTGAGGTATTCCAGCCGCAGTCCCTCGGATATGCGCTGGGCCGCGGCGTCGAGTTCTTCGAACTCGTCCACGGTCATCAGCGATCCATGCGAGAGCGTCACCGTTCGACCCTATCGCTCGCAGCTGCCCGAAGCCGCGTGGGACACCCGTGCCACCGAATGCGGCGCAGTCGAACAGAGCGTATGGTCGACCGCGGAAAATTCCATACCCACGGGGGCTCGCACCAGCGGGCTGAGAGGACGGCTAGCCCATCCGGGCGCTCAGGGCCGTCGACCGTATGAACCTGACCGGGTAATGCCGGCGTAGGGAGGAAAAATGACGGGTACACCTGTCGATTCCGTAACCACGGGTGCGATCGAGGGCAGCGTCAAGCACTATCGGGAAGTGGACGGTCTGCGTATACCGGTGCGCCGGATCGCGCTGACCAACGGTGAACATTTCGATGTCTACGACACTTCGGGTCCGTATACCGATACTTCGGCGACCATCGATCTGGAAGCCGGTCTGCCGAAGCTCCGGGACACCTGGGCGAAACCGGACATTCCCGGCCCGCGCACCCAGCTGGCGTGGGCCCGGGCCGGGGTGGTCACCGACGAGATGCGATTCATCGCCGCGCGCGAGGGCGTCGAGGCGGAGACGGTCCGGGCGGAGATCGCCGCGGGGCGCGCGGTGATCCCGGCCAATCACCGGCATCCGGAACTCGAGCCGACCGTTATCGGCAAGAAGTTCCTGGTGAAGATCAATGCCAATATCGGCAATTCCGCGGTCTCCTCCTCGATCGCCGAGGAGGTCGAGAAGATGGTGTGGGCCACCCGCTGGGGCGCCGACACCATCATGGATCTGTCCACCGGCAAGAACATTCACGAAACCCGCGAATGGATTCTGCGTAATTCTCCGGTCCCGGTGGGGACGGTGCCGATCTATCAGGCGCTGGAGAAATGCAACGGTGATCCGGCCGCGCTCACCTGGGAGCTGTACCGCGATACCGTGATCGAGCAGTGTGAGCAGGGTGTCGACTATATGACCGTGCACGCCGGTGTGCTGCTGCGGTATGTGCCGCTCACCGCGAAACGAGTGACCGGGATCGTGTCGCGTGGCGGGTCGATCATGGCCGCGTGGTGTCTGGCCCATCATCAGGAGTCGTTTCTGTACACGCACTTCGAGGAACTGTGCGAAATACTGGCCCGCTACGACGTGACGTTCTCCCTCGGCGACGGCTTGCGCCCGGGTTCCATCGCCGATGCGAACGACGAAGCGCAGTTCGCCGAACTCCGTACGCTCGGTGAACTCACCAGGGTCGCGAAATCCCACGGTGTGCAGGTGATGATCGAGGGCCCGGGCCATGTGCCGATGCACAAGATCGTGGAGAACGTCCGGCTGGAAGAGGAGCTGTGCGAGGAAGCCCCCTTCTATACGCTCGGCCCGCTGGCCACCGATATCGCACCCGCCTACGACCACATCACCTCGGCCATCGGTGCCGCGATGATCGCGCAGGCAGGGACGGCGATGCTGTGTTACGTCACCCCCAAGGAACATCTCGGTCTACCGAACCGGGACGATGTGAAGACCGGCGTCATCACCTACAAGATCGCCGCGCACTCCGCCGATCTCGCCAAGGGGCATCCGCACGCACAGCGGCGGGACGACGAACTGTCCAGGGCCCGTTTCGAATTCCGCTGGCGTGACCAGTTCGCGCTGTCCCTGGACCCGGATACCGCTCGCGAGTACCACGACGAGACGATGCCCGCGGAGCCGGCGAAAACCGCGCATTTCTGCTCGATGTGCGGTCCGAAGTTCTGCTCGATGCGGATTTCGGCGGACGTCCGCGAATACGCGGAGCGGAACAATCTCACCGATGTGGAGGCCATCGAGGCGGGAATGGCCGAGAAATCGGCCGAATTCACCGATTCCGGTAATCGCGTGTACCTGCCGATCACCACCTGAGGGACGTAGCGCCCGCACCCGCACCCGGTGCGGGCGCCACCTCGGCCCGCGATCCGGGGGCACTCCGTTTGCCGGTCCGGGATCGGCGGTGTTCTCGTTGATCGATGATCGATCCACGGTTCGTCTTCCTCGGCGCCGCCCTCAGCATGGTGGGAACGCTCAGCTATGCCCTGCTCACCCTGCGCGGCGAAGTGAGACCGAACCGGCTCTCGTGGTTCCTCTGGGCCGCCGCGTCGCTGACCGGATTCGGCGCCCAGCTCGACGACGGGGTGGGCTTGCCTGCGGTCCTCACTTTTTCGATGGGCGCGGGCCCGGCAGTGGTGTTCCTCGCGTCGTTCGCGAACAGGTCGAGCTATTGGCGGTTGTCGTTCGCCGATCTGCTCTGCGGGGCCGCTTCGGTGGTCGCACTGGCGATCTGGCTGGCCTGGGATGATCCGCAGACAGCCGTGATCTTCGCGGTCCTCGGCGATCTGGCCGCGGCGATCCCGACCTTCCGTAAAGCGTGGTCCGCGCCGGGCACCGAGAACCCCCTCGTCTTCGGTCTCGTGGCGGTGAACGGAATCATCACCCTGCTCACCATCACCGTTTGGGAGCCGGCGGTCTGGGCTTTCCCCGTCTACGCGACCACCCTGGGCGTCTGCCTCTGCGTGATCATCGTGGTCCGGCAGCGCATGACCAGGCAGGCCGGTAGCCCGAACATCGGCGCCTAAATGAAAATGGTTATCATTTACTGGTGACCAGTTCCGCGCTTCCCTGCCCGCTGCCGGTGACCGTGCTGTCCGGATTCCTCGGCGCCGGTAAAACCACCCTGCTCAACCACATACTCGCCAACCGCGAAGGACGCCGCGTCGCGGTGATCGTCAATGACATGAGCGAGGTCAACATCGACGCGGCCCTCGTCGCCGGCCAGGGACACCTGGACCGGACACAAGAGAAACTGGTCGAACTCACCAACGGCTGTATCTGCTGCACCTTGCGCGAGGACCTCATCGAGGCGGTGGGAAAGCTCGCTCGCGAGGGGCGATTCGATCAGCTGGTGATCGAATCCACCGGTATCTCCGAACCGATGCCGGTGGCGGCGACCTTCGAATGGGAATTCGAGGACGGCTTCTCCCTCGGTGAACTCGCCCGCCTCGACACCATGGTGACGGTGGTGGACGCCTCCACGTTCCTCACCGAGATCACCCGCGGCGAAACCCTGGCCGCCCGCAATCTCGAAGCCGGCGACGGCGACGAACGCGGTATCGCCGATCTGCTCGCCGACCAAGTGGAATTCGCCGATGTCCTGCTGATCAACAAGACCGACCTGGTGAGCCCGCAGATCGTAGGCGCCGTGGAAGCGACCGTGCGGCGAATGAACCCGCGAGCCGAACTGTTCCGCACCCGCAACGGCGTCGTCGACCTGGGCGAGGTGCTCGGCACCGGCCGCTACGATCCGGTGGTCGCGGCGGGCACCGAGGGCTGGGCCGACGAACTGGCCGGTGGGCATGTGCCGGAAACCGAGGAATACGGCATCAGCAGTCTGACCTACCGCGCCGACCGGCCGTTCCACCCGCAGCGCCTGGCCGACGCATTGACCCAGGTGCGCAGGCTGTTGCGCAGCAAGGGTTTCTGCTGGATCGCCAGCCGCCCCGAACTCGCCGCGATCTGGTCGCAGGCCGGACCGAATCTCACCTTCGAACCGGCCGCCTGGTGGTCGTCGCTGGAGATCCCGGCCGGGCAGGAAATCGTTTTCATCGGGGTCCGCCTCGACCGCGCGACCCTGCGCGAGATGCTGGACGCAGCGCTGCTCACCGACACCGAATACGAGGCCGGGCCGGGCGTATGGATCACCTACTCCGATCCCTTTCCCGCATGGGACACCGTCCACGAACACTCCTGAATCCACTGCCCCAGGTCGGCACCGGGTACCGATCTCGCGGCGCAGTTCGGGTGCCGAACGGAGACCGGCTGCTGCCGAGTGAGGTTGTGTGGAAAGCCGAACGCGTCAGGTACCGGTCGCGGCAGCGCTCACCCGACCATTCCTCCGCCGTGGCCCGAGGGCCGGCCCTCGTTCGGCGCTGCCGCACCGTCGAATGGCCGATGCCACGAACCACCGACTCCGCCGACTCGGTTACCCGGCGGCTCGACACCGGCAACCGCCGGGTGCGACGACGGTTGCAGTGGACCGGCCTGGTTCAGTTGGACAGGCCTGGGGCTCGGTGTACATAGGTGCGGTCGGTGATCTGGTCCAGCAAGAAGTCCGCGATATCCGCCCGGGCGATCTTCAAAGCGAGCCCGCGTTCATCGGGGCCGAACCCGTGACGGTAGGTGCCGGTGCGGGGACCGTCGGTGAAAGCACTGGGGCGCACGATGGTCCAATCCAGGTCGCTGGCCCGAACGTAGGCCTCCTGCTGCTGATGGTCGGCGTAGGCGGGGCGCAACAGCAGGCCGAACATGATGTATTTCCACACGAAGTTCAGGTTTCCCCGGCTGTCGCCGGCGCCGAGGGTGGACTGGCAGACGAGCCGTTTCACCCCCGCCCGGTTCATCGCTTCGATCACCGTCCGGGTGCCCTCGGCCCGCACCACACCATTGCGACCGTTGCCGAGCGCCACCAGGACCGCGTCCTGGCCGGTGACGGCTCGTTCGACCGCCCCGGGGTCGAGCACATCGCCTTCTACGACGTGCAATCGTTCGTGGACCCGGCTGATCCGGGCGGCATCCCGGGTGAGCGCCGTGACCTCGTACCCGCGCTCGAGCGCCTGATCGACGATCTGCCGGCCGACCGTACCGGTGGCTCCGAAAACTGCGATTCGCATATCCGCTCCTTACGAAAGTGCTGGCTGATGACTGAATCCAGTACACCCGTCAGAAGCGAGACGGAACATGGCTCGAACACTCTTCTACATAAGCGAACGTCTACAGGTGGTGCGACGGGGCGATCACATCGCGCGGAAGGCCCGCACCGTCGCCTCGTCCGCCGGGTAGAAGGCCTCGATATGCAATTCGTCGATCGTGACATCGGTGGCCGACATCGCCGAGGCGGTGATACTGAAAAAGGAGAACTCCGTATCGCCCACACTCAGCCGCAGCGGTACCACCACATCGGCCCGCGCCACGACTCCCGTATCGCGGTACGGGTAGGCCGACACCTCGTCCAGCAATGACCGCAATCGCGGATCCCCGGTGGCCGCCAGGCGGGACCGGATCTGGCTCAGTAGATGTCCCCGCCACTGACCCAGGTTGCGTATCCGCGGCGCCAGCCCGTCCGGATGCAGGGAGATGCGAATCGCGTTGACCGGCGGTTCGAGCAGTTCCGGAGCGCATCCCTCGAGCAGTACATCGGTGGCGGTATTGCGATCGACCACGTCCCAGCAGCGGTCCAGTACCAGCGCCGGATGTGGGAGATGTGCGTCGAGCAGGGTGCGGAAGGCGTCCATCACCGCGCGCAATTCGGGTGCGTCCGGGTCGCGCTGGCCGTAGCGGGGCGCGTAGCCGGCCGAGAGCAGGAGTTCATTGCGTTCCCGCAGCGGTACGTCCAGATGCGTGGCGAGTCGCTCGATCATCTCCCGGGTGGGTCGCGACCGACCGGTCTCCACGAAACTCAGATGCCGCGTCGACACCTCGGCCTGCGCGGCCAGCTGCAGCTGACTCAGCCGCCGCCGCTCCCGCCACGCGCGGATCAGGCCGCCTACCGAGGATTCGGTGTCCAATGTCGCCACCTATCGGATGCTAGCCGCTCCGGTAGCCGATCCCATTACCTCCGACGTAATCGTCAACCCGCCGGATCGTGGCGATGCTGTGAGCAACACATTCACCCCGACCCGGAAGGATCCCCCGATGAACGACATCGTCACCACCTACCTTCGTACCTGGAACAGCACCGACCCGCAGGCCCGCACCGCCCTGCTCGCCGAGCACTGGGCGCCGGACGCCACCTACACCGATCCACTCGCGGACGCCGCGGGCCGCGACGCGATCGGCACCACCATCGGCGCTGTGCACGACCAGTTCCCGGGTTTCGTCTTCACGCAGGTCGGCGAACCGGACAACCACCACCGCCAGGTCCGCTTCCAGTGGGGTCTGGGACCGGCCGGCGCGGAACCGGTGATCATCGGTTTCGACGTCCTGGTCACCGACGAACAGGGGCGTATCGAGACTGTGCTCGGATTCCTGGACAAGGTTCCGGGCTGAGGTTCCGGGACGGCCACCGGGATCGCCCGTTACGGGTCCACGGACGCGTGCCTGCGGACGACCTCCGCCCGAGCGCTGCCGAGGCCGGCCCCTACGGCCGTTCCGTCGCCCTGCTCGGCCGGGCGTCACGGTCGGCCCGGCGCACGTAACGGAATATCGCCCTGTCCCCCTGCGGGGACAGGACAATTCAGGATGAACCGAGACGGCGCAGACGGGCGTTGAGATAACGCTGTTCCGGCAGACTCGCCGTGAGCGCGGCGGCACGGCGGTAACTCACCCGCGCCGCCTCCGGGTCGCCGGCCATTTCGAGCAGGTGGCCACGGACCGCGTAGGTGCGATGGTGGCGGCGCATGGCGGGTTCGTCGAGCAGCGGCTCGGTCAGCCGCAGCCCCGCTTCCGGGCCCGCCACCATCGCGACCGCAACTGCCCTGTTGAGGGTGACCGCGGGACCCGGCGCCACTCGGTCGAGCATTGCGTAGAGCACGACGATCTGGCGCCAGTCGGTGCTCTCCCACGTGCCGGCTTCGGCATGCACGGCGGCGATGGCCGCCTCGAGCTGGTAGCGACCGATATATCCTCGGGGCAGCACCCGTTCGAGAATGCCGATTCCCTCGGCGATCGCGTTGCCGTTCCACCGGCTGCGGTCCTGCTCCGCCAGCGGTACCAGTTCGCCGTGCGTATCGGTTCGCGCGGCGGCTCGGGCGTGGGTGAGCAGCATAAGAGCCAGAGCCCCGGCGACCTCGTCATGATCGGGTACGGCCCGGTGCAGAATCCGGGTCAGCCGTATCGCCTCCTCCGCCAGGCCCGGATCGTGCACGGACGCCCCGGCACTCACGGTGTGCCCGGCCGTGAACATCAAATGACAGGTGTCGAGCACCGCGGCCAGCCGGTCCGGTAGATCCGCCGGCGCGGGTAGTTCGAACCGCGCGCCCGACCGGCGCAGCGTCGCTCGCGCACGGGTGAGTCGCTGCGCCATGGTGCGTTCCGGAACCAGATAGGCGGCCGCGATCCGCTCGGCCGGTATACCGGCGACAGCGTGCAGTGTCAGCGCCACCTGGGACGACCGGGTGAGACTCGGATGGCAGCACAGCAGGAAAAGTCGCAGCGTATCGTCGCCGGATTCGGCTTCCGGAAGGTCGGCGGCGGGCGCGAACCCGATATCACCCAGCTGCGCCGCGGCCACCGCCGCTTCGCGCCCGGCCCGCGGATTGTCCGGCAGCCCGTCCCGAGCCCAGCGCACCGTGGCCGCCTCGGCCGCCTCCTGCGCCGCGTCCTCACATTCGCCGAGGTCGCCGTGGCGGCGCAGCAGAGCGGTGAGGATATGCGGCGCCTCCCGGCGCCACACCTCGGCCACCACCGGGGTTTCGGCGGTCATCTGTCGTCGCCGCCCGGCCACATCGTGGGCCGCAGTTCGACCGTCTCACCGGGCCCCGCGAACACCGCCGCGATCTCCTCCGCCCGCGCGTGGTCCTCCACATCGATCAGGAAGAAGCCGGCCAGATGCTCCTTGGCCTCGGAGTACGGACCGTCCCCGGCGACCGCCCGGCCCGCCTCCCATCGGTACAACCGCGCGGCATCGGGCGCCCCCAGCGCCTCACCGCCCAGCAACTCGCCCTTCTCCTGCATCTCGGTGAGCAAACGTTCGAAATCACCGCTGATACGGTCGCGTTCCGCTTCCGGCAGCGCCTGGAATTCGGCCAGGTAGTCGCCGGTCGGGTGACCCCACGGCTGCGGGTTCGAATGGATCAGGATCACGTATTTCACGACCTACTCCTCGCTCGGTGGTGGATGGATCCGTCCGATCCATCCTCACCGGGAACGTCGGAACCGGACCCGCGCTGTCGACATCGATCCGGCTCCGATTTCGCGATCTATTCGCCGCCGCGGCGGTATTTGTCGAAGAACACGGTGATCTCCTCGGCCATGAGCGCGGGCGCGGCGTGGTGCAGGTAGTGGCTGGGCACATCGTGGGTCCGCCACGACACCACATTGTGGTCGCGCTCGGCGAAACGCCGGATGCCGTGGAAATCGCCGGTGGAGCCGGACAAGGCGAGCGGCACGATGCTCGGTTCGGTGGGCTGCTCGGCCTTGTCCTTTTCGTAGTAGTGCCGGATAGCCGAGCCCGCGGTTCCGGTGAACCAGTGGATCGCGATATTGGTGACGACGAATTCGTCGTCCAGATCCGGCCCGAGCAATTGACTGTTCCAGCCGAGCAGACCGGCCGGGGAGTCCGTCAGCGCATGCGCGAGAGTCTGCGGCTGCTGCGATTGCAGGACGTTGAAGCCCATCTTGTTCTTGACGAACCAGTCCAGCGTCGCCATGGACTGCTGCTCGTCGGCACTGAGATCGGCCAGTTCGGCGGGGTCGCCGGACGGGAACGAATACACCTGCGCGACATGCACTCCCACCACCTGTTCGGGAGCGTACCGGCCCAGTTCCGCAGAGATGGCCGAACCGCCGTCGTTGCCCACCGCGCCGTAGCGCCGGTAGCCGAGACGGCGCATCAGCTCCGCCCAGACACGGGCGATCCGGGCGTCGTTCCAGCCGGCTTCCGTTGTCGGGCCGGAGAAACCGTAGCCGGGCACCGAGGGAATGACCAGGTCGAAACCCGCCGCGGTGAGCGGTTCGACGAGATCGAGGAATTCGACGAAGGTGCCGGGCCAGCCGTGGGTCAGGATCAGCGGGAACCCCTGCGCACCCGATGTGCGGATATGCAGGAAGTGGATCAGTTGACCGTCGATTTCGGTGCGGAACTGGGGGTAGGCGTTCAGCTTCCGCTCTTGGGCGCGCCAGTCGAGCGAGCGCCAGACATCGGCCAGGTGCCGTACCCGGTCGACGCTCACGCCGTATTCGTCACCGGAGCCGGGGATCTGATCCGCCCAGCGGGTGCGGTCCAGGCGGGCGCGCAGATCGTCGAGGTCGGCGGCGGGGATCTCGATGCGGAAGGGCTGGATGGCGGTCATATCGACTCCTGACTGGAACGGAATGCTTTGTTCTGTTCAGACAGTAGCAGAACGGATCATTCCGTTTCAAGTGCTAATCTCGGAGCATGTCCCGCTCAGCCGAATCCCCCGCAGCAAAACCCCTCCCCGGCCGCAAAGCGCAGGCAGCGCGCAACGACGGACTCATCCTCGACGCCGCCCGAGCGGTATTCCTCGCCGACGCGAACGCGCCGATCTCGGCCGTCGCCGAACGAGCCGGAGTCGGTATCAGCGCCCTCTACCGCCGCTACCCCAGCAAAGACGTACTGCTGCGGACCCTCTGCCACGACGGACTGCGCCGCTACAACGCCGAAGCCGATGCCGCACTGGCCGAACCCGACGGCTGGCAGGGCCTGGTGCGTTTCCTGGAGCGGGTGGTCGACGCCGACGTGCACTCGCTGACCGTCCACCTCGCCGGCACCTTCACCCCCGACGAATCGTTGCTGCCCGATGTCCGGCATGCCGAGGAGGTGAACAACGAACTCGTCCGGCGTGCATACGCCTCCGGACAGCTGCGCCGGGACGCGACCCCCCAGGACCTCGGCCTCGTACTGGAGGCCTGCGCCGCGATCTCGACCCCCGATGCCGAGCGCACCGGACAGTTACGCCGCCGGATCCTCGCCCTCCTGCTCGCCGGGCTGCGCGCCGACGAAGACCTTCCCGGCCCGCCACCCCGCGCCGGAGAATTCGCCTGGCGGTGGAGGCGTGATCCTGCGGGCAACCGCACCGTGTAAGTCCCGGGTCAGGCCCGGCCGAGGGCGAGAGTGACGTTGTGCCCGCCGAATCCGAAGGAGTTCGTCAGCGCGTACTCGCACGCTTGCGGCCGCGCGGAGCCGTGCACGATATCGAGATCGACGTCGGCGTTGTCGAGGTTGAGCGTGGGCGGGACGACCCGCTCACGCAATGTCAGTGCGGTCAGGATGGCTTCCAGCGCACCGACCGCCCCGATCGAATGCCCCAGCGCCGATTTGGGCGCGTAGACCGAAGCTTCCGGTGTCACCGAGCCGATCGCCGCGGCCTCGGACGCGTCGCCGATCGAAGTCGAGGTGGCGTGTGCGTTCACGTGCCGGATATCGGTGGGCTGCAACCCTGCTGTGGCAATCGCCTTACGCATGGCCCGTGCCGCGCCGGCACCGGCCGGGTCCGAGGCGACGATGTGGTACGCGTCGGAGGTGATACCCGCGCCGAGCATCCGGGCGTGGATGCGGGCGCCACGTGCGCGGGCGTGCCGTTCCGATTCGAGGACCATCAGGGCACCGGCCTCACCGAAGACGAAACCGTCGCGGTCCCGGTCGAACGGGCGGGAGGCCAGCTCCGGTTCGTCGTTACGCGTGCTCATGGCGCGCATCATGGCGAAACTCGCGATCGGAACCGCGTGGATATGGCCTTCCACACCGCCCGCCACCACCACATCGGCTTCCCCGGTGACGATCAACCGCCAAGCGTGCGCGATCGCCTCGGTGCCCGAGGAGCATGCCGAGACGGGGGCGAAAACACCTGCTTTCGCGCCGATTTCGAGACTCACCGCCGCCGCGGGACCGTTCGGCATGACCATCGGCACCGACATCGGCGAAACCTTGCGATACCCGCCCGCCCGCATCGCGTCGACCGCGTCGATGAGCGCGTCGCCGCCACCCAGCCCGGTGCCGATACATACCGCGAGCCGCTCGCCCTCCACCTCGGGCCGCCCGGCCGCCGCCCAGACCCGCCGCCCCAGCACCAGGGCGAGCTGTTCCACGTACGAATGCCGCCGCTGTTCCACCCGGGTGAGCTCCGCGCCGGGATGCGATTTCAGTTTGCCGCCGATCCGTACCGGCAGGTCGTACTCGGTGACGAAATCGTCGTCGAGGGTGGTGATACCGGTTTCGCCGCGCAGCAACGCGGCCCAGGTGTCGTCCATATCGTCGGCCAGGGAGGTGACTCCCGCATAAGCCGTGACAACCACGTGGTCGGGCGCGGGCCGAGTTCCTGAAGCGATCGGTACATTCACGGGGTTCATCAATACCTGTACCGTTCGCTACAGTCAACCCATGGCCCGCCCCCTCGACCACGTCAAACGCGCCGAACTCCTCGACGCCGTGGTCCGCTACATCGCCGAGCACGGCCTCGCGGACCTTTCGCTCCGCCCCTTGGCCGCCGCACTCGGCACCAGTTCCCGCATGCTGATCTACTACTTCGGCACCAAGGAAGAACTGCTGGTCCAGGCCCTGGCCACCCACCGGCCCGACCTCACCACCGTATTCGCCGAGATCAACGACGCCGGCGCGCTCCGCGAACGCCTGTGGGACTTCTATCGGTCCAACGCCGCCGGCCCCGAAGCCGTCAGCAACACCGTGATGCTGCAAGTCCTCGGCGCCGCCTGCGCCCCATCGGGCCCATACGCCCGCTACGCCGACGAGGCGATCGCGGCCTTCACCTCCGCCCTGACCACCCGCTTGCGCGAACTCGTTTCGGTGGACGACCCCGAAGTCGTCGCCACCCTGCTGATCTCCGGCCTCCGCGGCATCCTCCAGGACCGCCTCATCACCGGCGATACCGAACGCACCGACCGCGCGGCCCGCCGCCTCATCGACCAGACCGTCCGCTGAGCACGCGGCCGGCCCACGACCGCGCCCACGTAGGGTGACTGCGTGAATTTGTTGCCGTTGACCCCGCCGGGACAGACCCCGGTGCGGGTGCTCACCATCGCCGGGACCGATTCGGGGGGCGGCGCCGGAATCCAGGCCGATACCCGCACCATGGCGCTGTGCGGAGTGCATGCACTGGTGGCGATTGCCGCGGTGACCGTGCAGAACTCGGTGGGGGTGAGCGGGTTCCACGAGGTTCCGCCGCAGGTGGTGGCCGACCAGGTGCGGTCGGTGGCCGGCGATATCGGAGTCGGCGCCGCCAAGACGGGCATGCTCGCCTCCAGCGCCATCATCGAGGCGGTGGCCGCGGTCTGCCGGGAGGTCGGCATCGGGCGCGACGGCTCGGCGCCGCTGGTGGTGGACCCGGTCGCGGCGTCCATGCACGGCGATCCGCTCCTGCACACCGAGGCCCTGGACGCGGTGCGCTACACCCTCTTCCCGCTGGCCACGATCGTCACGCCGAACCTGGACGAGATCCGGTTGCTGACCGGGGTGCAGGTCACCGATGGGGCGTCGGCGCGGACGGCGGCGGAGGCGTTGCACGCGCTCGGCCCGCAATGGGTCGTGGTGAAGGGCGGGCATCTGCGCACCTCGGCCGACAGCACGGACCTGCTGTTCGACGGCGAACGCTTCCTGGAGTTCCGGGCCCCCCGCATCGCCACCGGCAACGACCACGGCGGCGGTGACACCCTGGCCGCCGCACTGGCCTGCGCACTGGCCAACGGCTACTCGGTCCCCGACGCGTTCGAATTCGCGAAGGAATGGACCCGCCGCTGCCTGGAAGCTGCCTACGACCTCGGCAAAGGCCACGGCCCGGTATCCCCGCTGTGGCGGCTGCACTGACCCGAACCTGTCGGTACCCACGCGCATACTGAGGGCGTTACGGAACAACACCACAACGGCGTGGAGCGAACAACGAGGTTCCGGTTGGTCCGTGGCCGAACCCGCCGATGCATCGGCACATCCCACAACTGAAGCCTGCGGGTCACCGCGAACACAGGAACCTCCCAGGTCGGCTGGAGCCCGGCCCCAGCTCGCCGGTCGAATCTGGTCGATATGACCGAGACCGTGACCGTCGCCGGACCGGCGGATCAGATCGACGGCCCATCATCGCCGCCTGTGCTGGATGTGGTCGTCCCTGTGTACAACGAAGAAACCGACCTCGGCGTCTGTGTGCGCCGCCTGCACGAATATCTGGGCAGCGGATTCCCTTTCCCGGCCCGGATCACCGTCGCCGATAACGCCAGCACCGATGCCACGCTAGCGGTGGCCGAACTGCTCGCCGCCGAACTCGACGATGTGCGGGTGGTGCACCTGGACGCGAAAGGCCGCGGCCGGGCGCTGCGAACGGTGTGGCAGGAGTCGGACGCGCAGATCGTCGCCTATATGGATGTCGATCTGTCGACCGACCTGGATGCCCTGCTTCCGCTGGTCGCGCCACTGGTCACCGGTCATTCCGATCTGGCGATCGGCACCCGGCTGAGCACCGGCTCGAGAGTTGTGCGCGGACCCAAACGCGAATTCGTCTCCCGCTGCTACAACCTGCTGTTGAAGGCGTCGCTGCGGGCCGGTTTCTCCGATGCCCAATGCGGTTTCAAAGCCGTGCGCACCGAGGTGGCGCGCAAACTGTTGCCACTGGTCGAAGACGGTGAATGGTTCTTCGATACCGAACTGCTGGTACTGGCCGAACGCGCCGGGCTGCGCATTCACGAGATCCCGGTGGATTGGATCGATGATCCCGACAGCCGGGTGGATATCGTCGATACCGCCCGCAAGGACCTGCGGGGGATCTGGCGGATGGGCCGGGCGTTGATCACCGGGTCGCTACCGCTGGCCGAACTGCGCGGCGCGGTGGGCCGGGAACCGCTGGTCCCGGGTGTGCCGTTGGGCATGGCCGGTCAGTTGATCCGATTCGCGCTGGTCGGCGTCGGTTCCACGCTCGCGTACATGCTGCTCTATCTGCTGGTGCAACCGGTGGCCGGCGCGCAGATCGCGAATTTCGCGGCCCTGTTGATCACCGCGGTCGCGAATACCGCCGTCAACCGCGCATTCACCTTCGGGGTACGCGGACAGCACGGAATGGTGTCGCATCAGTTCCAGGGTCTGCTGATATTCGGGGTCGGACTGCTGGTGACCAGCGGTTCACTGTTCGCGCTGCATCATTGGGCACCCGCGGCGCCCGTGCATCTCGAACTGTTCGTACTGGTGTTGGCGAACCTGATCGCGACACTCACGCGTTTCGTCGGGCTGCGCTGGGTGTTCCGCGAAGCCGGTCGGCCTGCGTCGTTCACCGCGGAGGCCGGCCGATGACGCTTACCGCCGTACCACCCCGGACCTCCGGAACCGCCCCCGCAGACAGCACCGGAACCGCCCGGGCGGGCCGCTGGGAGTACCCCGCGCTGGCGGTGCTGCTGCTCGCCACCGGACTGTCCTACCTGTACAACCTGAACGCGAACGGCTGGGCGAACTCCTTCTACTCCGCGGCCGTGCAGGCCGGCTCGGTGTCGTGGAAGGCGTTCTTCTTCGGCTCCTCCGATGCCGCGAACTCCATCACCGTGGACAAACCACCGGCCTCGCTGTGGCTGATGGAACTATCGGTCCGGCTGTTCGGCATGAACAGCTGGAGCATGCTGATCCCGCAGGTCCTCCTGGGTCTGGCGACGGTGGCGCTGCTCTGGGCGACCGTGCGGCGTTCGTTCGGGCCCGCGGCGGGACTGATCGCCGGTCTCGTCGTGGCGGTGACCCCGGTGTTCGCCCTCATGTTCCGGTTCAACAATCCCGACGCCCTACTGGTGTTGCTGATGGTCGCCGCGGTGTGGGCGATGACGCGCGCACTGGAGAATGGCCGCCGGCGCTGGCTGGTGCTCGCCGGCACCTGCATCGGTTTCGGGTTCCTGGCCAAGCAGTTGCAAGTCATGTTGGTGGTGCCGGTCCTCGCGCTGGTGTATCTGTTCGCGGGGCCGCCGAAACTCGGCAAGCGGCTCGCGCAGTTGTGCGCCGCGGGCGCCGCCATGGTGGTCGCGGCCGGCTGGTGGTTGCTGGCCGTGGAATTATGGCCGGCCGATTCCCGGCCGTATATCGGTGGGTCACAGAACAATTCGATTATCGAACTCACCCTCGGCTACAACGGACTGGGCCGGTTGAACGGCAACGAGACCGGCAGCGTGGGCCCCGGCGGCGAACTACCGCCGGGTGGAAACGGAATGTGGGGGCAGACCGGGGCAGCCCGGATGTTCGACCAGGCCCAGGGCGGGCAGATCGCCTGGTTGATTCCTGCCGCACTGATCGCATTGGCCGCCGGGCTGCTGCTGCGCGGCCGGGCCGCACGCACCGATGCCGTGCGAGCTCAGGTACTGCTGTGGGGCGGTTGGCTGCTGATCACCGGACTGGTGTTCAGCTTCATGGCCGGAATTTTCCACCAGTACTACACGGTGGCGCTGGCGCCCGCGATCGCTGCGCTGGTGGGTATCGGTGCGGTGTTGTTCTGGCGCAATCGGTCGCGCTGGTGGGTACGCGCCGCGGCGGCCACTGCGGTCGGCCTGACCACTGCGACCGCCTGGATGCTGCTGTCCCGTAGTGCGGATTTCCTGCCGTGGCTGCGCTGGGCGATTCTGGTGGGCGGCAGCATCGCGACTCTCGCACTTCTCCTTCCGCTCCCCCGCCGTGCCGCCGTCGTGGCGGCCGTGCTCGCCGCGGCCGTGGGGTTGGGCGGACCGATCGCCTACACCGTCGACACGTTGAATTCCGCGCACGCCGGGTCGATTCCGACTGCCGGTCCGGATACCGGGATGTTCGGCGATATGCGGCCGCCGGGCGTGCGGGACGGTGACGGCGGGCCGGGCGGGGTGCCGGGTGCACCGGGCGCAAACGACGGCGGGGCCGGCCTGACAACCGGTACGCCAGGCGGAAGCGAGGCCACCCGGGCTCCTGGTTCCGGGACAGCAGGTGGCACCGACGGCCGGTCAGGCGAGGAAACCCGCGGGCCCGCCGGGACTTCCGGCACAGTTCCGGGCGATGACGGGACCCCGGCCGGCCGTCTGGGCCGGCCCGGCGGTATGGGCGGAGGTCCCGGCGGCGTGATGGGTGCGAGCGAACCGAGCGACGCCCTGGTCGCGTTGCTGACGGACAACGCCGACTCCTACACCTGGGTGGCGGCCACCGTATCCGCCAACAGTGCGGCCGGATACCAGCTGACCACCGGGAAACCGGTCATGCCGATCGGCGGTTTCAACGGCAGCGACCCTTCGCCCACGCTGGAACAGTTCCGGCAGTATGTCGAATCCGGACGGATCCACTACTTCCTCGGCGGTAGCGGCGGCGGGCCCGGCGGCCGGGCCGGCACGAGTGCGGAGATCACACAGTGGGTGCAGGAGCATTTCACCGCGCGCGAGGTGGACGGCGTGACCGTCTACGACCTGACCGCACCGAAGTAGTCAGAGGCAGGGCAGGCCCTGGACGCATTCGTCCGGGGCTGCCCTGTGTGAGGCCGGGGTTCAGCCGGCGAAGACCTCGGTGAGATCCCCGTACAGGCGCTGTTCGGTGATCTTGTTGTCCGCGTTCACCGTTGCGTACACCGCGCCCGGGATATCGACCTCTTTACCGCTCTTCAGCCAGTAGTGGATCCGGATCTCGAACATCACCTCGGTGATATCGTCGGTGGCCGGATGCGGCTCGATCCAGTGCACCACCTTGTGTTCGATCTTCGTGGTCTGGTCGAGTACGTACTGGATGGACGCGGTAGCGGCGTCCCGGCCGATCACCGGTTCGGCGTTCGCGAAAGTCAGCTTCGCGTCATCGGTCATCAGGGCGGCCGCCTCGGCGAGCCGCCCGGAGTCGATGAGCTCGTAGTATTCCTCCATCAGTTTCCGAACCGCCATCAACCGCTCCTTGCCGAGTTACACACGTAGGTAACGCTTTTAAGTAATGGGTGCCCAGGGTAGTCCAACATCGCTGCCCGCGCGCCCGATGAGCACAACTCGGAACTCGGTTTTCCGCCGGACCGCAACGCCGGACCCGAGTGCGCATCCGGGGAACAGGCCGCGGCCCCGGCCGGCAGGAGTATCGCCGGTCCGGCAAGTACTTGTCGGCGTGGCGGCAGGAGTTCACCGTGGCGTTGTCCGATGGCCGAACTGTGCTGTCAGAGTGGGGCGGTATGAGCGTTCTGCGTCGGGCCGCGTCCGGTTGCGCTGTCGCGTTGAGTGTCGTCCTGCTGGCCGGGTGTTCCGGAAGCGGCGAACCCGCACCACCCGGCACCGTACCGCTGGTTTCCACCGCTGATCTCCCGGCGGCCGAGCCGGGCGAAGTGCATCTGTTCGGCTTCAACGACCTGCACGGACATCTGGAACCGCCAGAGGCGAGCAACGGATTGATCGGTGAATACACCGCGGGTGGCGCCGCCTACCTGTCGACGCATCTGGATCGGTTACGCGCGGCCTACCCGGACAGCGCCGTACTGTCGGCCGGCGACAATATCGGCGCGAGCCCACTGGTGTCCTCGCTGTTCCACGACGAGCCGACCATCGCGTTCCTGAACGAGATCGGTACCGCGGTATCGGCGGTGGGCAACCACGAACTCGATCACGGAGTGCTCGAACTGGCGCGGCTGAGCAAAGGCGGTTGCGCGCTGGACGGCTGCGCGCCCGGGCAACCGTTCACCGGCGCGGATTTCGATTTCCTGGCCGCCAACCTGACCGGCCCACGCGGCGAGCTGCCACCAGAGGTCCGGCCGTGGAAGATGCTGGAAGTCGGCGGGCACCGGATCGGGGTGGTGGGCACGGTGACCCCCGATACCGTGAACCTCGTCTTCCCGGAGGGCATCCGCGGTTACACCTTCGGTGACCAGGCGGAAGCCATCAACAGATACGTCCCCGAAATGAAGAGGGCCGGCGCGGAGACCGTGATCGCGCTGGTTCACGACGGCGGTGGTCAGGGCACCCCGGCGAAAACCACCGACTACAACGGATGCGCCGAGATCAGCCCCGACGTCCCCGAGCTCGCCGCCCGCACCGACCCGGCCGTGCAGGTCATCTCGACCGCCCACAGCCATCAGCCCTACGTCTGCGAATTCGACGGCAAGGTGGTCACTCAGGGCTCCTCCTACGGACGCCTGATCACCGACATCACCCTGCGCTTCGACGACGGCCGGGTCACCGCTGATGCCGTGAACCGCGTGGTCACCCGCGATGTGGAACCCGACCCCGCGGTCACCGGACTGATCGATTTCTTCGCGGGCCAGGCCGCTCCGCGCGCCGGACGAGTGGTCGGCACCGCCACCGCGCCGCTCGCGCGCGCCAGCGCGACCGGCGAATCCCCACTGGGTGCGGTCATCGCCGATGCCATGCTCGCGGTCACCGGCGAATCCGCGCAGGCGGTGGCGGCCTTCATGAACCCGGGCGGGGTCCGCGCCGATATCGATCCCGGGCCCATCACCTACGGGAACCTCTACGAAACCCAGCCTTTCGGTAACCAGGTCGTCACGCTCGCCCTCACCGGCCGCCAGCTCCTGGACCTGCTCGAACAACAGTGGGCCAACACGAGCAAACCCGCAGTTCTCTCCGTATCCGGCCTCTCCTACGCCTACGACGACTCCGCCCCACCCGGCGAAAAGGTGATCGCTGATTCGGTACGCATCGGCGGTGAACCGCTCGACGAGGTAGCGGTCTACCGAGTGAGCACCAACAACTTCCTCGCCTCCGGCGGCGACGGTTTCACCACCTTCACCCGCGGCACCGACACCACGGTGGGCCCCACCGACCTCGACGCCCTGGAGACCTACCTCCGGAACCGGGGCCCGGTGGAGCCCCCGGAAGCACGGATCCAGCGCCGCTGAGCGAGGTACCGCGCCGCGGCGAACGAGCACCGGCTCCGACTGGGGCCTGCGAATTCACGGGTTGACCGAGGCACGCAACACCTCCCGCGGCGGGGGTGTGAGAACCGTATCGATCGCGTCCAACCCGACGGGGGCGGCGACCAGCCCGTTCCACGGCAGCGTGTCATGGGTCCTGGTCAGGAACTCGACGGCGTGCACGAGGTGGCGGGGCTCGTAGTTGTGCACGCCGGTGATGGTGAGCCAGCCCCGCACGACCGCTTCGGGATCGAGCGCGACGGTGGGACCGGGCGTGACCGAACCGGCCAGTACCACAGTCCCACCGAGATCGAGGCGGGACAACGCGGCGGCCACCGCCGTGGCGGATCCGGAGAAGTCCAGGACGATATCGACCGATCCACCACCGGTATCCGGGGCGGCGCCGAACCGGGAGGCGAGATCGCGCCGTTCCGGATGTGGATCACTGATCGACACTCGTGCTCCGCGTTCGGCACAGGCGCCGACCGCGGTGACCCCGAGCATGCCGGCGCCGCAGATCCCCCGGCGCCGGCCGGCCAGGTCCCCGGCCGCGTCCAGCACCGCCATCACGGTCGCGGTCGCACAACCGGCGGGTGCCGCCACAGCGTCGGGAACCGTTTCGGGGACCGAGACAGTGGTGACTCCGGTGGGGAGCAAAATATGTTCGGCGTATCCACCGGACAACGGCCAGTCGCCCGTGAACGCCTCGTGCCCGACCTTGCGCACGTGTTCGCATTTGGCGGTGAAGCCGCGCCGGCAGCGGGCGCACCGGCCGCAGATGGCAGTGACCGACCAGACGATACGGTCGCCGGCCTCCTGGTCGGCGCCGGGCCCCGCGGCCACCACCCGGCCGACCGCTTCGTGTCCCAGTATCGACGGTGACGGTGCTGAGCGACGCCCGGATACGGTGTGCAGATCGCTACCGCAGACTGTGGCCAGGTCCACGCGGACCAGGAGTTCCCCTGGTCCAGGTGCCGGCAACTCGACCTCGCGGACCCGCACCCCGTCGGCGGACCAGACGGCCGCCCGGGTCAGACGACGAGGGAGCGTATCCATCCGGAAAGCCTTTCGATGGTGTAGACGATGACGAAGACGACCAGGACGATCGCGCCCGCGATATCGAAGTTCAGCGTCCGGATAGCCTCGAACAGCAGATATCCGATACCGCCCGCGCCGACGATGCCCAGCACCGTCGAAGTGCGTATATTGACGTCGAGCAGATACAGGCTGGAACCGATCAGTGCCGGTACGGCCTGCGGGATGACCGCGGCGAACAGGGTTTTCCACCAGCCGCCGCCGACCGCGCGGACCGCCTCCAGCGGCCCGGGATCGATCTCCTCCACCGCATCGGCGACGAGTTTGCCGAGGAAACCGATCGAGCCGATGGCCAGCGCGCAGGTCCCGGCGATCGGACCGAGACCGAGCGCCGCGACGAACACCACCGCAATGATCAGCTCCGGAACCGCACGCACCACCAGGATCCAGGCTCGGGCCGGCCAGTACAGCACCGGATGCGGTGCGATATTTGCCGCCCCGAGGATACCGAGCGGAATCGAGAGCACCACCCCGATCGCAGTCGCCACCGAACCGATGGCGATGGTCTGGACGGCGGCGTCGAAGAGGTCGGCGCCGAGCGCGTCGAAGTTCGGCGGTACCAGCCGGCCGAAGACCTCGAACGAGGGCCACGGCCAGGTCAGCAGCGAGAACGGGTCGATATCGAGGACGACAAGCGAAGCGAGACAGGTGGCCGCGAGCAGCGCACCGAATGCGAAGCGCGTCTGCCGGTCTCGACGCGGCCCTGCCTGTGAGGGCGTCAGCAGCGTGCGCCGGATGACGATGGTGAGGACTTCCATGGCCGCGATGATCACCAGGATCACGGCGACGATACCGAGCGCACGCGGGTAGATCAGACCGCGCAGCGCGTCCTGCAGCGCGAAGCCGATCCCGCCGGCGCCGACGAAGCCGAGTACCACCGACATCCGCAGGTTGATATCGATGCGGTAGACGAAAGTGCTGATCCAGGAGGGGATCGCCTGCGGCACGACTGCGTTCAGCATCTCCCGGTAATATCCGGCGCCGGTGGCGCGCACCGCTTCCCGCGGGCCCGCATCGGTCTGCTCGATGGCGTCGGCGAACAGTTTGCCGAGCATCCCGATCGAATGCAGCGCCAATGCCAGAATTCCGGGCAGGACACCGATGCCCAGCGCGCGGACGAACAGTGCCGCGAACAGCAGATCCGGCATGGCCCGGCAGAACGTGATGACGGCCCTCGCCGCACCGTAGACCACGGGATGAGGGGTGGTGTTACGGGCGGCGAGGAACGCCAGCGGCACCGAAACCAGCGCGGCCAGTACGGTGCCGAGTATTGCCATCAGCAAGGTTTCGACGGCGAGGGCGGAGATGCGGCCGGGGTCGTCGAGCCGCGGCGGCAGCATCCGTTCCAGGAGCGCGGCGATCTCGTCGAGACCGTCGACGAGGGTGGCGGGCGCGAAATCGATGTACCAGGCGCCGGCCAGGGTCGCCAGTACCGCCGCCGCGGCACAGGCCCGCAACAGCACAGCGCGAATCGTGTTCGGTACCGGCGGTTTCGCGGCCGACCGGGGCGGGGCGAGCAACGCACTCATCGTGGTTCGACGGCGTTCGACCCGGCCGCCGCCGGTTCGACCCGCTGATAGATCTCCATGACCTCGTCCCGGGACAGGCCCACCGCCGGGCGGTCGAGGACCTTCGCGCCACCCCGCAATCCGATCAGCCGGTGCGCCCAGCCCATCGCCAGATCCACCTGGTGCAGTGTGCACAGCACCGTCAGTTTCTCCTCGATGCACACCCGGAACAGCAGGTCCATCACCACCCCCGCGTTCTCGGGGTCGAGCGAGGCGACGGGTTCGTCCGCGAGCAGGACCTTGGGCTGCTGCATGAGAGTGCGCGCGATCGCGACCCGCTGCTGCTGGCCACCGGAGAGCGTATCGGCGCGGCGTTCGGCGAGCTCGGCCAACCCGACCCGGTCGAGATGCGCCAGCGCCTCGGCCCGCATCCGTTTCGGGTAGGTGAGCGCCCCGTAGCGGGGTAGCGTGATCCGGCCGAGTCCGCCGATGAGCACGTTTTCCAGGCAGCTGAGCCGCCCGACCAGGTTGAACTGCTGGAAGACGAATCCCACATCGCGCCGCAGAGCCCGCAGGCGGCCGCCGGAGGCGAGGTCGACGCGGGTCCCGTCCACCTCGATCCGGCCCGAACTCACCGCGTGCAGGCCGTTGAGGCAGCGCAGCAGGGTCGACTTGCCGGAGCCGGAAAGCCCCAGCAGCACGACCATTTCACTGCGGTGCACCTCGAAGGACACGTCGTCGAGCGCGGTGGTTGCGCCGAATTTCTTGGTGACCGACTGGGCAGAGATGACGGTGTCGTCGCCGGCGACAGTCGGACGGTGCGGTGCCGGAGGCATCGGATCAGCCCTTGCACTTCTCGGAGCCGGTTACTTCACATACGTGGCGCACGCCGTCGTAGTCGGCGTCGGTGGCGGGGACGACGCCCCACACCCGTTCGTCGGTGATCCGGCAGTCGCCGGTGCACAGGCCCTCGCCGAGCATGTAATCGGCGTTGACCTTCTCGGTGAAGATGGTCTTCAGTTTGCCGACGGTTTCGGTGCCGAGCTCGTTGTTCGCGGCGAATACCGAACCGGCGATCGTTTCCGATTTCCACACCGTCTTGAGCTGGCCCGGCTTCAGGTCGCCCTTCTCGACCAGGGTTTTGTCGACCATGGTGTCGAATGCGAATCCGGCATCGCAGTCACCGGCGGCGATGGCCAGTGCGGAGGCATCGTGACCACCTGCGTAGATCGGGTGCAGGCCGGCGGAGAGGTCCGCTTCCGCCCCGGAGGCGATCACCTTGTTCTCGATCAAACCGGCTGTGGGGTAGAGGAATCCGGAGGTCGACCCGGGGTCGACGAAGCAGACCTTCTTGCCCTCGAAGTCCCCGAGCCCGTTGACCCGGTCGTTGTCCGCACGGGCGAGGCCGTAGGACCGGTAGCCGGGCGGTGTGCCCTTGTCCTGCACGACCGCACCCAGCGGGGTCATCTCCGCGCCGTTCACACCGGCCACGACGTAGGCGAAGGGGCCGAAGAAGGCCAGGTCGACATTTCCGGCGATCAGCCCCTCGACCACCCCCGCGTAGTCGGAGGCCTGCACGAAATCGACCTTCGCTCCGGTTTCCCGCTCCAGCAGGGCGATCACCGGTTCGTAGCTGGCTTTCAGATCGGTGGAGTTCTCGGCCGGGATGGCGGCGAGTGTCAGGGTTTCGGGGTACCCCTGCTCGTTCAGTGCCTCGGAATCGGAGCCGGAACAGGCGGACAGGGTGAGCGCCAGGCCGGCGAGTACGGCGGCAACGGTATGGCGACGGCGGAAGAACATGGAACGTCCTCGGAGGAGTCGGGGTCGAACGGGATCAGGCGGACAAGAGCAGGTCGGGGAGTTCGGCAACGGTGTCGAGGAGGTGGGTGGCGCCGGCCTCACGCAGGGTCTGCGCGTCGTGCGCGCCGGTGAGGGTGCCCGCCACGATGGAAGCGCCTGCCCGGAGGCCGGAAGTGATATCGCTGGAGGTGTCGCCGACCACCGCCACCTGGCGGACATCGTCGACCTCGGCCCGTAGCAATGCGGTGAGCACCAGATCGGGGTAGGGGCGGCCGCGCCCGGCATCGGCGGGGGCCAGCACCAGATCGGCAACTTCGGTCCAGCCGAGTGCGGTGAGGATGCGGCGCTGGGTGGACCGGCTGAATCCGGTGGTCAGCGCGACCTTGATTCCGCCCGCGCGAAGTTTCGCGATGGCTTCCCGGGCACCCGGGATCGGCTCGAGCGCGCCCTCGTCGACGTAGCGTTCGTAGGCGGATTCGAAGGCCGCGTTGGCTTCTGCTGCTTTGCGCTCGGAGCCGAACAGTGCACGAAAGACCACGATTTTCGACTGCCCCATGGTGTCCAGCACGTAGCGGCGGGCGCTCTCGCGCTCGGGGCCGGTCGGCGGCAGACCCACCGCCGTGGCGGCGTCGTCGAAGGCCGCAATCACGACGCCGTCGTCGGCGACGGTCGTTCCGGCCATATCCAGTACTGCCAGGGCGATCTCACTGTTGTCTTGCACAGCACCGAGAATGCCATGCTGGTATAGACCAGGGAGCTGCCGTTGAGCGAACCTTGGGTTAACAGCTGGTATAGACCAGCATCGCGGTAGGGTTGGAGCGTGACGTCGACCGTGGAACCCCGGGTTCTCAAACACCAGATCGTGCGCGCGAGCATCGAAGAACTGCTCGACGGGCTGGATGTAGGTGCCACCGTCCCCTCCGAACGCGACCTCGCGGTGCGTTTCGACGTGGCCCGGGAAACGGTGCGGCAGGCACTCCGGGAATTACTGGTCGCCGGGCGGATCGAACGCCAGGGCAAGACAACTCTGGTGGCCGGACCGAAACTCGTTCTCCCCCTTGCACTCGGCTCCTACACCGAAGCGGCCCGCGCCGAAGGCCGCACCGCCACCCGAATTCTCGTCGGCTGGACTCGGCTCACCGCCGATGTGGAACTCGCCACCCAACTCGCCATCGACCCGGGCGATCCGGTGATCCAGCTCGAACGCGTTCTCACCACCGACGGCGTGCGCCTCGGCCTCGAAACCACCCGGCTGCCGGCCTACCGCTACCCCGGGTTGATCGATACCTTCGACTACACCCAGTCGCTGTACGCCGAAATCGCCGACCGCGGCATAGCTTTCGCCAGGGCGGTGGACAGTATAGAAACCACCCTGCCCGACGCCCGGGAGGCCGCCCTGCTCACCGTCGACACCCGCACCCCGATGTTCCTGCTGAAACGCGTCTCCTACGACCCGGACGGGGTGCCCATCGAACACCGCCGTTCCCTGTACCGCGGCGACCGCATGACATTCACCGCCATCCAAACCCCGTAGCACCGATTCGAGCGGATCTGCAGGGCAGTCCGCTTGATGACCGTCACAAGCTCTTCGTCGAATCGGTACCGGGGCGGGACGAGCTTCCCTGAAAGGCCGTGAACGCCGCCGCGGCCAGGATCATGATCGCCGAAACCAGCAGCGCCACGTCCAGACCGTGATGGAAGGCGACTTTCCCAGTTTCGATGACCTCGTTCAGTTTCCCCAGATACGGAAAATAGGGCGTGATGTCGAGGCCCTCGGGAATGCCACCACGTTCGACGGCCTCGACCGCGCCGGGTTGTAATTCCGGCGGTAACCCCAGTTCCGTCATGCGCTGTTGCAGATCCGCGGTGAGCAGCGAATTCACCAGAACCCCGAGTACTGCCACCCCGAACACGGAACCGACCTGACGCATCGTGTTGGTCACCGCGGCGGCCATACCCGAGTGCTCGGGCGGCACCGCCGACATCACCGCCGAGGTCAACGGCACCACCGCAATGCCGAATCCCGCTCCCGCCACCCCCATCGCACCCGCCAGTGGCAGATCGTGCACCGGGCCGGCGAGCGCCAGACGGGTCAGCAGGATCCCGCCGGCACCCAGCACGCAGCCGGCGATCATCGGGATCCGCGCTCCGTGACGACCCACCCAATAGCCCGCTGCCAGCGACCCGATGATGATTGTGGCGGCCATCGGCGCGAATACCGCGGCCGTGCGCGCCCCTGAATACGAGTGCATCACTTGCAGATACAGGGCGGTGAAGAAGAAGATCGAGAACACGCCGAAGTACACCGCGAAGGCGACGACCAGCGCGCTGCGCACCGTCGGCAGGCGCAGATACCGGAAGTCGAGCATGGGCGCGCGGGCCCGTTGCTCGACGGCGACGAAAGCGACCAGCGCGATCGCACCGAGCACGAACAACGCGATCACCGAAGGCGCGGTGTAACCCACTTCCTCGCCGCTGGTCGCGGCGTAGATGACCGCCCCGAGGAATCCGGCGCCGAGCAGCGCACCGGCCCAGTCGATGGGGTCGGGGCGCGGATCGGCGCTCTCCGGCACCGACCACAGCGCGGCCACCAGCGCCACCGCCCCGATCACCAGGTTGAACCAGAAGATCGAACGCCAGCCGTATGCGTGCACCAGCACACCGCCCAGCACCGGTCCGGCTGCCAAAGCCAGCCCGGAGGCTGCCGCCCATACCCCGAGCGCCTTCGCGCGCGCCCGTTCACCGGGGAAGATATGCCGCAGTACTGAAAGAGTTCCCGGCTCCGATGCGGCCGCGCCCACACCCATGATTACGCGCCCGGCGATGAGGGCACCCGCACCGGCCGCGAGTGCCGAAACCACCGAACCGGCACAGAAGATCACGAGCCCGGCGATCATGACTCGCTTGCGGCCCCAGCGGTCGCCCAGCGATCCGCCCGCCAGCATGAGGCCCGCGAATACCAGGCCGTAGCCGTTGACGACCCATTGCAGCGCGGTCACATCGGTTTTCAGTTCACTGCGGATAGCACCGAGCGCGACGCTGACGATCGTGGTGTCCAGGAAGGTCACGAACACTACGGCGGTGACCGCGGCAAGCGCCGTACCCCGGCGACTCGTAGCGCCCGGCGGGTTTTCGCTCGTTTTCACCGGCACAGGCTACCCACCCCCTCACCGGATGTACCGATGTGCGGGGGCGGTGGATACCACCGGCGGCTTCGTGTTCAAGGGCAGTTTACAAATACCTATTGATCGTGCCGTTGTTCAGCGGTACGGTAACTGTTGTATCGATCACCGCTCCCGAAGGCACAACCACCCAGGCACACGGGGCGCGACGAGTGAGGACTCCACCGATGAACCGAAACCCCGAACAGCGCACCCGGCGCATCGCCGCACGGATCGCCGCGATCGCAGTTATCGCTCTCGCACCCCTGGCTGTCACCACCGGCACCGCCCTCGCGGACCCGGCCGGTGCGGCGCAGATCAGCGACCGCGATTCCCACAGTTCCGGCGGCCGCGACAACGACGGCGGTAGCAACTTCGGCGACAACAGGCTCGGCGACAACACACCCGGTGATTACGGTATCGGCGATAACGATTTCGGCTGGGACGACAACGGCCACTACGGGTATCGCGACCACAACCAGCAGAATTACGACGGCTGGAACGACCAGTTCAACAGCGGCCACAACGGCCGGGAGAGCCGCGACTCACACGCCGGCTACGGCGGCGGCCGCGACCACGACACACCGGCCGACCATGGGCACAACAACGGCGGCGGCACCCAGAATCACACCTGGAACATGCCCAACCCGCATATCCCGCCGCCCCCGCCGGCGCTGCTGCCGGCGATCCCGGCACTGCACCTGCCGTCGCTGCCGCACCTGCCCCTGCCGATGGCCGGGCTGCCGGGCCTTCCGGGGACAGGTAGCGCGTTCTGACACCGTCGCATGTAGTGCCGCTATACAACGGCGCATTCGTTGATGTCCCTACACCAGCAGGTCGGCCGGGCCCACCAACTCAGGGCCCGGCCGATCTGCCACAGAACTGACATCGAGAGCGATCCGACCGCGCCCCTCCGCGGTCCAGCGGATCAGCGCCGGCCGTATACGTTTTGAGAGTTGAAAGCCGAAACAGCGGTATATCTCGGTTCAGGTATCAACCGTCGTTTCAACGATACGATTCACCTACATGAACCGAACGGCAAGGAAAACCTCGCCCACATCGACCGAGGTCCGGGCAGTGCTGTATCCGGCCGTCACCGAGACGGCCCGCCGGGTGGGCACGAAGGCTGTCGGGCTGATAGATGTGAGCTGCGGTGCCGGTTTCGATTTGACCGTAGACCGCGTCGGAATCACCTACCGGAACGGACCACCGCTGGGCGACCCGCATTCCCCGGTCCAGCTGTCGTCCGCGATCGTCGGCCACCGCCCCGTCCCGGCACGAACCATGCCACAGGTTCTCGCCCGTATCGGCATCGACAACGACCCCGTCGACGTAACCGACCCTGCTGAGGCCCGCCGGCTACGTGACAGCATCCCGCCGGACCGGCCGGAGTTGCCGGCTCGGCTGGACGCCGAAATCTCGTTGACCACCGCGACCACCCCGCAACTCCTGCGCGGCGACCCCATCGACCTGCTACCCGAAGCCATCGCCCGGATCCCCGCGGACGCCCTGGCCGTCGTCACGACGACATGGGCGCTGTCCCGGTTCCCGCTCGAACGCCGGCTGCGCTTCCTGCACCGACTCGACGAGTCGGCCGCCGGTCGCGTGGTGGCCTGGGTTTCGGTCGAAGGCGTCGGAGTCGCCCCCGCAGTACCCACACTCGGCGATCGGCGCGCTTCCGGCCACAGCATCATCGGCCTGGCGGTGTTCGACGGTGCGACTCTGCATACCGAGGCCATCGGCCGCTGCTGGTCACGGGGCCGAATGCTGAGCTGGCTGACGGACTCCCCGCCCGGCCCGCCGGGCTGTGGATGATCATCCGGACCGTCCACGGACCACCGGCGTCACCTGTTCCATTCGCTCCAAACCGGCGGCGGGCCGATGAAGAACACACCGTAGTCCTCCAGGACATCGGTGTTCGCGTCGTCGTGGCGAGCATCCGCGGCACCGACTCCGGTGAAATAACCCTCCAGCGCTCCCGGGGTGTTACCGATCAGCACCTCGGCTGTTTCGGCGATGGTCTGAAAGGTGTGCGCGACATTGCGCGGACCGAATACGAAGGCGCCGGGCTCGGCTTCCTGTACCGCGCAGCTCTCCAAGGTGGATCCGCCGAGCCAGAACCGCACCCGTCCCGAAACCACCGTCCAGAATTCGTCCTCCCGCGTATGGAAATGCAGCGGCGGCGCGGAATCGGGGTTGAGCGTCATCCGCATCATGGTCAGTTGTCCGGCGGTGTCCTGCTCGGTGAGCGACTGTTCGAATCGAGTATTGTAGTAACCATACGTCGCCTGCGTCCACGGATTACGGACGCCACCACGACCGATCGCGGTCATGATCAGCCCTCTTTCGTCTTGCGGCACCGGCGATTCCGCCGACCTCACCGACTGTAATCCGCTGTCGCCGCCACGGCAGGCGAACGCGAGGTGGATCGCCACTACCGCCGCGTGCCGACACCGATCAGAGTGGTGGCGTCGAGTTCGCTCACTCCGGCAGTGTCGAGGGAGGTCAGGTAGGCGTCGCGGACCGCTGCGGTCTGCGACTCGTCGAGATCGGCGAGGGCGCCCGCGAACCCGGATCCCGTGACGAGCAGCCAGGCGATCTCGGGGGTCATCGAGAGCCGGAGTTCGTGCTCGGCAACGGTGACATCGGTGAGACCGCGTTCGCCGAGCCAGCCGCGGAACGGGTCCGGCTGGTTGAGCTCGTCGACGAGATGCGGTGGCCGCGGCGGTGGCGGTGTCGCGCCGGTGACCGCGGCGACCGCTGCCCCGAGATGCTTTCCCGCGGTTTCGACCGCACCACGCCGCCAGATCGTGAAACCGGCGCGGCCGCCGGGACGAACCCGGCCGATCAGGGATTCGGTTCCGGCGGTCATCTCCGGGAAGAAGAAAATCCCCAGCACCACCTGCACCAGGTCATAGCCGTCGTGTGGCCAAGCGGTGACGTCACCGACCTGCGGGTGCAGCTGGGAGTAGCCGGAGGCGCGCCGCCGCAGGACATCGATCAACGCCCCGGACAGGTCGACCGCATCCACCCGCCCCGCCGGCCCGACCCGCTCCGCGGTGGGCAGCGCCGACGCACCTGTGCCGCAGCAGGCGTCGAATACCCGCTCTCCGGGAGCCGGGGCGGTGCGCTTCAAGGTAGCCGCGGCAATCGGCCGCCACAGATACTCGCCCAGGCGATCGAAATCGGCGGCGGCGGTATCGAAGGCCCGGGTGGAGCGATCGTGCACAGACATAGGCGTAACGATAACGGTTTTCAACTATTCCGGCCACACTCCGCAGGCACCGTTGAAATGTTCCACCAGCCGGGAATAACTGTCGTCGCCGTATCCCGCCGCGAGGGCTTCGGCAACTACCCGTCTCGTGTATTCGGGCAGATCCGTGTCGATCCCCCTGGACCGGCTTTCGTCGAGCAGGTCGCCCACGGAAGGGAGATGATGTTTGAGCGCGCCGAAGGGTGTCGCGTAATCGCCGCGGTCGATCTCATCCGCGAGCATCGGAAACAGCGACATCATGCCCGTCATGCTCGGCTCCGTATCCTCGACGAAGCGGCGCAACGAGATCCCGGCCTGCCCGAGAAGCGCTGCGGCATGGAGGTAACCGTTGAGCAGTCCCCACATGGTTCCGTGTACGGCCATCCCGTACAGGACGGGCGTCGTCGGGTCCGGCGAAATATAGGTCGGACGACCGCCGAGAGCCCGCAGCACCGCTTCGTGGCGGTCGAACAGCGGCCGCGCTCCGCCGTAGAAGATGACGGTATCCGAGGCGCCGATCGCGGGGGCGATAGTCATGATCTGTCCGTGCAGGTATTGCGCGTCGTGCTCCGAGGCGAGCCGTGCCACCGCCTCGACCTGCTCGGATGTGCTGTCCGTCAGGTTGACCACAGCGCGGCCCGGCAACTCCGGGCCCATCGAGCGCAGCAGTTCCACCGCGGTATCCCCACCCTGGACATTGACGACCACCAACCGCGCCGCACTCGCGACAGCCTCGGCAGACGCGGCCAGTACCGCCCCGGCTGCCACCAGCGGACCGGCCTTGGCCACCGACCGGTTCCACACCGTAACCGCGTGACCGGCCTCCAACAGGGCGGAAGCCAGTGCGGAGCCCATCTCCCCCAGGCCGATTACTCCGATTTCCATTACTTCTCCGTTCTCGTCGATATAGGTGGGATGAGATGACCGGAACGCGGCGCGATCCTTATCGGCCACGTTGCTCTATCCGCAGCTCCAGGGCGGTCAACAGTTCGACCAGGAGTTTCCGGCTGAACTCGTCGGTCAGCTCGCCGGCGGCGTCGAAACGTTCGTGGGCATGGGAAACGATCACTTCCGGTCCGGTGAGAACGTCGGCACCTACTCCCGCGAGGGTCTGGCGCAGCGCGAGCTGCGCTCGTACCCCACCGAGAGCTCCCGGGGAAGCACTGGTAACTGCAGCGGGTTTGCCTGCCATTCCCGCACCGTCCGGCATCCGGCTCATCCAGTCGATCGCGTTCTTCAGTGCTGCCGGGATCGATGCGTTGTGCTCCGGCGTCGCGAACAGGAGCGCATCGGCCCGGGACATGTGCTGGTGCAGATCCCGAACAGCGGCCGGCAGTGGATCCTGTTCCAGGTCCTGGTTGTACAGCGGCAGATCGCCGAGACCCGGGTACACCTGAACGCACATGGAGGCCCTGCCGAGTAGCCGGGCGGCGCGCAGCAGCGCGGTGTTGTAGGAATTTGTGCGCAGGCTCCCAGAAAGCGCCAGTACACGGTATTCGTCTGTTGTTGTGGTCATTTCGGTTTCCTGTTCATTGCCGGGCCCGCGACGAGTGCGCCGAGGGCAAGGGTGAATCCGATGATCTGCCAGAGGGTGAGGGTCTGACCCAGCAGGAGAAGCCCGGCCACGGTGGCGACGAGCGGGTTCGCGGTCGACAGCAGCGATACGGAGGCCGGCGCGATTCGCTGCACTCCGCGTAACCACAGGGTGTAGGCGAGTGCAGTGCCGACGATCCCGATGTAGGTGTACCCGATCAGGTTCGTGACGGTGAGTGTCGCGGGCAGCCCTTCGGTGGTGAGCATCAGCGGCAGCAGCGCCAGCCCACCGATGGTGAGTTGCCATCCGGTCATGGTCAGCGGCGGAACCGGCGACCCCCATTTCTTGCCGAGGACGATTGCCAGCGCCATCAGCGAGGTAGCCGCGAGCATGGCGACGACACCGAGCGGGTCGGGTGTGGCGGCCGCGGTGGTGGTCAGCAGTGCGACACCGGCCGCGACCACCGCGGAGGCGACCAGAACCGCACGCGGGGTACGGGTCTTCAGCAACGGAACTGCCATAACCGCGACGACCAGGGGCTGGAGCGCCCCGATGGTCGCGGCCAGCCCGCCGGGCAGCCGATACGCGGCCACGAACAGCAGCGGGAAGAACGCGCCGACGTTGAGCATGGCGAGCACCGCGGTCTTCCACCACCACGGCCCCCACGGCAACGTCCGGGTGAACGCCAGGATGAGCAGGCCCGCGGGCAGTGCCCGCAGGCAGGCGGCCAGCAGTGGCCGATCCGCCGGTAGCAGCAGAACTGTTGCGGCGTAGACGGTTCCGAAGCTCGCCGGCGCGACCAGAGTGAGCAGCAGGTCCCGCGTCGGTACCGACTCGCGGCCGGTTGCCTCCGATACCGGGGTGGCGACGACGACCATTCCACAACCTCCACTTATCTCGACATCGAGATAAAAGCACGTCGATAATGTCGACGTCAAGTCTCTTGATATCGAGATATATATGGCATACTGAGCGAGACCGATCCCTTGACATCGAGATAAGGAGTGAGCGTGACCGATACCGTCGACGTGATCATGGATCTCTGGCGGCACGAAGCACCGGAACTGGCCGAGGACCTGTGGCCGGTCGCAATCGTGGGGCGAGTGCAGCGACTGTCGCGCATACTCGACCGCGCACTGAAAGATTTCTACGCCGGCCACGGGCTCGAGGTGTGGGAGTTCGATGTGCTCACCACCCTGCGCCGTGCCGGGCCACCCTACGAATTGACCCCCGGCGCACTACTCGAGGCAGCAATGATCACCTCGAGTACGGTCACCAACCGCATCGACCGGATGGAGGCCAAAGACCTCGTCGAACGCGTCCGGGACTCGCACGACCGCCGCTCGATACGCGTACGCCTCACCGCGCACGGGATCGAGGTCATCGACCGGGTCTTCCGAGAGCATCTGGCCAACGAAGCCCGGCTCCTCCCCGAATACGCCCCCGCCGACTACCGGCGATTCACCGGCGAACTACGCCGCCTGCTCGAACATTTCGGGGACCGTCTCGACCGCGATCGCGCCACCGGGAAACCGGCCGAGGGCACCTGACCCGGGCGGAAACAGCCTCTCGACCATCGACCTCAGCATTCCGAAACGAGCACGGGAACAACGGATTCGCCGCAGTGACGGAACCGACGAGAAAGAAGAAAGCATGTACAACGTATCGGATCCGTCCTACCACTGGAATGGCGATGAGGTGGATCTGGACGCATACCTGGACCGCATCGGCTTCGAAGGAGAGCGGACACCGACACCGACGACGCTACGCAGCTTGGTCTACCTGCACACCACGACCTTCCCATTCGAGAACCTGGAAATCCTCCTCGGACGACCGATCCTGCTGGATGTGGACTCATTGCAGGACAAGATGGTCCGGCGCCGGCGCGGTGGCTACTGCTTCGAGAGTTCCGCATTGTTCGCAGCCGTATCGGAACGTCTCGGTTTCGGCGTCACCGGGCTGTCCGCCCGCATCTTCATGGGCGAGAACGACAAACTACTGGCTGCCACCCATGCGATGCTCCGAGTGACCGCGCCCGGCGACGATCGAATCTGGTTGTGCGACGTCGGCTTCGGGTCCGGGCCGCTGGAACCGATCGAATTGAACGTATGCGACGCGGAATTCACCGTCGGCGCCTGGCGTTTCCGGCTGGAACGCGATGCCGGCATCCTGGGCGGTGAATTGTGGACGCTGCGCCATTTCAACCGCGACGGCTGGTCGGCGCGCCGCACCGTCTCTATGAATCCGCAATACCGGATCGATTATGTCGTCGGTAATCATTATGTGTCGACTTCCTCGCATTCACCGTTCACCACGCGGCCGGTCTTGCAGCGGATGCATCCCGAGGTTCATTACATGCTCGACGGCCTCACCTTGAACACTGGCTATCCGGACGGCACCGGTGAAACCCGCGAACTGGAACGAACCGAACTACCGAAGGTATTCACCGAGACCTTCGATATAGAACTCGATGCCGCCGAGGTAGCGAAGCTCCTCGACCAACCGTGGGCGGCGGGTTGATCAGCAGGCCCCTGCGCACCCCGGCCGGATTCCGCAGACGATCACGCAGATGCTCTGGCGTTTCGACTATGGATTCGAGCGAGCGAATGCCGTTGACTCACGACTATGAGCGACGATTCCGGCCACCTGACCCCCGCCGATCTCGAATTCCTCGCACGCCCCCTGCACGGATTCCTGTCCGTCGCCGGGGTAACCCAGCCGCCGCAGCCCCGGCCGGTGTGGTTCGAGGCCACCCCGGAAGGAACGATCCAGTTCTTCACGGAACCGGACGCGCTGAAGGTGCGCCGGCTACGCCGAGACCCCCGTGCCTCGATCGTCGTCGCGGCACCGGTGGGTGAGCGCGAGCGCTGGGTGGCGATCTCCGGCCGCACCACCATAGAGACCGACGGCGCGCACGACCTGTGTTCCCGTCTCGCCCCGCGCTATTGGGATCTCACCGACCAGACCCGAGCCGAAACACTCGCCGGGATACTGGCAGGTGATCTGCTCCGCGTCGTCCTCCACCCGGAAACCGTGCACCGCTACGCTCTCTGACGACGTACCCGCCAGGACCGGAGGAATCATGAACACCGCCGCTCGCTCGGCGACGCGCCTGCGGCCGCATCGCTGGACACCTCCACCGGCACCCGCACGGGCGAAGCAGAAGGTCAGCACACCACCGCTGCCACCGGTCCGGCGTATCGAACTGCCCGGACCTGGACCCGAAGACGTGGTTCGCGGTGTGGACGGGGCCGTTTATACGGGCCTCGCCTCCGGTGAGATCCTTCGCGTCGAGACAGATACCGCAGCGGTCACCACAGTGGCCGACACAGGCGGCCGCCCCCTCGGACTGCACGCCCGACAGGACGGCTCGCTGCTCGTCTGCGATGCGGAGCGTGGTCTGCTGCGCTGGCCGGGACCGGGACGGCCGATCGAGGTCCTGGCCGACGAGGTCGAGGGCCGGAAACTCGAATTCGCAAGCAATGTCGTCGAGGATTCCGGTGACGGAACCATCTACTTCACCGCCTCCTCGACCCGCTGGCCACTGGCGCAGTGGCTCGGAGACGTGTTCGAGCATTCGGGCACCGGCAGGTTGCTGCGCCGGACGGCCGACGGCGCGGTGAATATCCTGCTCGACGACCTGCAATTCGCCAACGGTGTCGCATTCTCTCCCGGCGGCGAGTCGCTGATCGTCGCCGAAACCGCCGCCTACCGCCTCACCCGTTATTGGTTACACGGCCCGAAAACAGGAACGCGGGAAACGCTGGCGGACAACCTTCCCGGATTTCCCGACAACATTGCGCTGGGTAGCGACGGACTGATCTGGGTGACCCTGGTTTCGCCCCGCAACCCGCTGCTCGACGCGCTGCTGCCACTGCCCGGCATGCTGCGTACCGCGGCCTGGGCATTGCCCGACCGATGGAAGCCTGCCCCTGCGCGGACCACCTGGGTACTCGGCGTGGCGATGGACGGTTCGATCGCCCACGACCTACAGCGCGACGGCACGGACTATGCCGCGGTCACCGGAGTCGTCGAACACGAAGGGACGCTGATCCTCGGCAGCCTGGAGGAGTCGGCCATTGCAGTGACTCAGGTGCCTCGGGGATAGGCAACGCTCCGGCGGCTGCTACCGGTAGCGCGATATTTGGCGCAATTAAGTTGCGCACAACTAAGTTGCGCTCTGCTTGATTGCGTGGCACTATCGATCACGTGGAAGAAGACCTGCTGCTGGACTCGCAAGTCTGCTTCGCGCTGTACTCGGCGGCGCGAGTGGCGTCGAACGCATACCGGGACGGGCTCGGCGAGCTCGGACTCACCTACACCCAGTACGTCACGTTGCTGGCCCTGTGGGAAAAGGACGGCATCACCGTCTCGGCGCTCGGTAAGCGGCTACGGCTGGACAGCGGAACCTTGTCACCGCTGCTGCGGCGACTGCAGACGCTCGGCTTCGTGGAGAAACGGCGCGAGGATGCCGACGAGCGGCTGGTCACCATCCATCTCACCGAGACGGGCCGACGCTTGCAGCCACGGGTTGCCGACGTGCAGCGCCGAGTTCGACGGAAATTCCAGGTCTCTCCCGAAGAAGCCGTTCTACTGCGTGATCTCGCCACCCGGTTCTGCGAATCGCAGACCCGGGAAGACAACCAGGAATGAGGAATTCGATGCCCGATATCGCCTACACCGCCGAAGCGATCTCCACCGGCGCCGGCCGCAACGGCCGCACCCGCACTCCGGACGGACGGATCGACCTGCAACTGGCCATGCCCAAGGAAATGGGCGGCAGCGGTGACGGGGCCAACCCGGAACAGTTGTTCGCCGCCGGTTATGCCGCATGCTTCCACTCCGCGCTGCAACTCGTCGCCCGTACGAAGAAAGTGGAAATCGGCGACTCCAGCGTCGGCGCGCGGGTCGGCATCGGGCCCAACGGGAGCGGCGGGTTCGGCCTGGCCGTCACGCTCGAGGTCGTCATCCCCACCCTCGACCATGCCGCGGCCCAGGAACTCGCCGACGCCGCGCATCAGGTGTGCCCGTACTCCAACGCGGTACGCGGCAATATCGACGTCGACGTGGTCGTCACCGACGACTGAGCAATGCCCGGGACGGTCCAGGCCCCGCCCGGCGCAGGCTTCGGACAGTCGCGCCGGGCGCAGTTCGCGATGACGACGATGCCGAAGGGTCGCCGGGTCCGGCGGAGCCCGATACCGTCGGGGCCATGAGTTCCACGCATTGGACCGCCGCCGACCTCCCCGCGCTCGACGGCCGAACCGTCATCGTCACCGGCGCGAACAGCGGCGTGGGGTTCGGTACCGCCACCGCGTTCGCCCGCGCCGGGGCGCATACCGTGCTCGCCGTCCGTGACCTCGACCGTGGCGCCGAGGCCGCACGGCGGATCGGTGGCAGTAACGAGGTGCGCCGGCTCGACCTCGCCGATCTCTCCTCCGTGCGGGCATTCGCCGACGCTTGGGACGGTGAGATCTCGATTCTCGTGAACAACGCCGGAGTCGCGATGGTGCCCGAATCGCGGACCGTGGACGGTTTCGAAATGCAGTTCGGCACAAACCACCTCGGGCATTTCGCGCTCACCAATCTGCTGCTGCCACATATCACCGACCGCGTGGTGACACTGTCCTCCGGTCTGCACCGCTCGGGCACCATCGACTTCGACGATCTCGATTTCGCGAAACGTGGATACAACCCGGTGAAGGCCTACGCCCGCGCCAAACTCGCGAACCTGCTGTTCACCCTCGAGCTCGAACGCCGGCTGCGGCGGGCGGATTCGGATATCCGCTCGATGGCGGCGCATCCGGGATACGCGGCCACCGAGCTGGGCACGCGGGACCGCAACAAGTACCTGGTCGGGCTGGTGCACCTGGCGGGCAGGATTCTTGCCCAGACGCCGGAACAGGCCGCCCGGCCCACCCTGTTCGCCGCGACGCAGGATCTGCCCGGAGCGAGCTACGTGGGCCCGGACGGCCGCGGGGAACTGCACGGTTACCCCACCCTGGTCGGCCGTTCGGCCGGAGCCAGTGATGTGCGCACCGCGCAACGACTGTGGGATGTTTCCGAGGAACTCACCGAGGTCGCGTTCGGCCTTCGCTGAATCAACCGCTACACCCGGCGGCGCGCGGTCCGGCTGCCCTGCGGACCGTGGCGCCCGGTATGCCGTCATCCCGGGCGCCGGGGGATTTCGCCGGTCCTCACAAACCCCCGGACATTCGCCCGTACACGGTCAGCAGGATCACGTTCAGCACAGCTATCGCGATCGAGGCCACCCACTGCCGGGACCCGTCTCTGCGCAGTACCAGCACAGACGCGGTAACACCCGCGGCGCCCGCGGCGCAGTATCCGATCCGCCATCCCGCGTGCTCGGATATCAGCCCCATCACGAGGGTGAACAACGAGAGCACGATGGACGCCACCGCGAGCTCGTGGCGTAACCATCCTTCGGAAAGCCTGGTGCCCAAGGTGATAACCGCGGCGACCACCCGGTCCGTACGTCTCGAACGTCTTGTATCCGCCATTCACGCCCCTTCTCATCGGCAAGGCCGCGATCCGCGTGCCTTGCTGCGCAACGAACCCGAACTACCGAACACCGATCGCGATCGAACAACGGCGTGAACCGGGTCGTCCCCCCCTGCGGCCGAACCCGTCTCACAAACTACCGACCACGCTCGCTACCTGGGCCTTCTTCGAGTTCTTTCGTTCCGGACCGCCGCGCGTTACCGATGGCGGGCCGTCAGGCGCCGGCGATCGCGGCGAACGCGCGGGCCGCCGCGGAGTGGTACGCGGTTCTGCGGCGCAGGAGTTCGACGGTTCGGGTGGGCAAGGGTGGGGTCAGCGCGATCGGATGCAGATCGGGGCGTTCCCGGGTGATCGCGTCCGGGAGCACGGTGGCCGGCGAACCGCGGCGGACGAATTGCAGTAGGGCACTGATGGAATTGGCTTCGACCGCTACCCGCGGGGTGATACCGCATTCGGCGAAGTACCGGTCGATATACAGGCGGGTGGCGAAATCGCCGGTGAGCAGGCCGAGCGGTTCGCCGGTGAGTTGTTCGACCGGAAGCGGCCCCGGCGCGGTCGCCAGGTGGTGCCCCGACCCGACCACCAAGCTGAGTTCCTCGGTGAACAAGGCGGTGTGGTCGATTCCGGCGGTGTGCTCGCCGGCGAATGCGATACCGAGGTCGAGACGGTCGGCCATCAGGTCGGTTTCGATGCGGTCCTGGGTCGTCTCCTGGACGGTGAGCGTGATACCCGGGTGCGCGGTCCGGAACCGGTGGACGAGCGGGCCGATGAGGTAGGTGGTGAAGGTGGGGGTCATGGCTATGCGCAGGTGCCCGCGGGACAGGTCCTGGACGTCGTGGACCGCGCGTTCGGCGGCGTCGAGGTCGCGGAGGGCGCGCCGAGCGTGCCCGGCGTAGGCCGCACCGGCATCGGTGAGGCGCACCGTACGACCCGAGCGGTCGAGTAGCAGCACACCCAGAGACCGTTCGAGCTGCTTTATCTGTTGCGACAGCGTCGGCTGGGAGATGTGGAGAGCAACAGCCGCCCGGGTGAAGTTGCCGTGATCGGCGACGGCGAGCAGGTACCTGAGGTGGCGCAGCTCCATTCACCGACTATAGCTGTGGCCTATAGGAACGATGGAAAACAACTCTTGGAAACTATCGCGCCTGTTGGGCACGGTGGACTAGATCGTCCGACCAGGAGGAAACCATGAGGCCCACCGCGCGCCCCGGCGCGGCACTCGTCGCCGCGCTCGCCGCGCTGTCCGTCGGGGTGGCAGCGTGCACGACGGAGCCGACGGGCCCGCCGCCTGCCCCACTCGCCGGTACCGCATCATCCGCCGAGCGCACGACCACGCCGCCGGCGCCGCGGCCCGCAATCGCCGATCCCGCGCTCGACGCACAGCTCTGGCAGGCGGCAGCGACCGATAACGCGATACAGGTGCGGGACCTGATCGCGCGGGGCGCCGACCTGGAGACCCGGGGCGAGCACGGCCGCACGCCGCTGGTCGCCGCCGCCAAGAACCGCGCCACCACGGCCGCCCGGGCGCTCATCGACGCGGGCGCCGACGTGAACGCCACGGACGATCTCGCGGATTCGGCCTATCTGTACGCCGGCGCGGAGGGTCTGGACGAGATCCTGGAGATGACGCTCACCCATGGGGCCGATCTACGCAGCCTCAACCGCTATGGCGGTACCGCACTGATCCCGGCCGCCGAGCACGGCCATGTCGAGACGGTGCGGCGACTGATCGAGGCGGGTGTGGAGGTGAACCACATCAACGACTCGGGCTGGACCGCCATGCACGAAGCAATCGTCTACGGAGACGGGTCGTCACGGTATCAGGAGGTGGTCGCCGCGTTGCTCTCGGCAGGTGCCGACCCGTCGATCCACGACGGAGCCGGGCGTACGGCACCGGAAAATGCCCGGCGGCCCGGGCAGGCCGCGATCGTCGCGATGCTCGATGCTCACCGGGCGAGCGGCACGGCCGACGGGCCGCGACGCTGAATACCGGGGAGCATGCCTCACCGGTAGCTGTTCGCCCATTGCGACCACCGGATCTTCCGAACCGACCCGCACACTTCCGAGTAAGGACCGAAACTATGAGCACATTCCGTAATCTGCTGATCCTGGTGGCCCGCGTCGGCCTCGGCGTCGTCTTCGTCGCACACGGTTGGCAGAAATTCTTCACCAACGGTATTGCCGCAACCCAGCAAGGGTTCGAGTCGATGGGCGCCCCGCTACCGGATCTCTCCGCGATCATCGCGGCCACGATCGAACTCGTCGGCGGTGCCGGCCTGATTCTCGGCGCTGCCACTCCTGTCTGGGCGGTGCTCTTGTTCGCGAATATGGTCGGCGCCTACCTGATCGCACACTCGGGTAAGGGACTGTTCGTCAGTGAGGGCGGCGGTGAACTGGTGGTGGTACTCGGCGCCGGTGCGCTGCTGTTACTCGGCGTCGGCGCGGGGCGGTTCAGTGCCGACGGGATGCTGGGCGGGCGAGCCCTGTGGCGCCGGACGACGACAGAGCCTGCCTGACACAGAAACAGGGGCCGGACCACGAGACCCCGGGGTGACGGAAGCAGAGTGCATATGTTCCTGCGCTATTCGACGGTCGGACGGGTTTCGGGATACCAGAGGAACTGGATCCGTTCCATGACCTTCCCGCGTTCGGTGTTGTGGAAGGCGGCGACTCGCCAGGCATCGTCCTGCCGCACCAGCGTGTAGGACTGGATCTTCGCGAGCGAATCCGGCACGCCGCCCTCGTAGGTGTCGCCGCGGGCCGCTACCTCGCCTCGGTCGTCCGATTCCACTTGGCCGCCGCCGAGGCATGCGGCCTCGGTGCCACGGATTACCAGGCCCTGAGCCTGCTGGATGTGGACGGGCCGATGACCACCGGACAACTGGCCGAACGACTGGGCCTGTCCCCGAGTGCCACCACCCGCGCGGTCGACCGCCTGGCAAACGCCGGCCTCGCCGAGCGCGTACCCGACGACGCCGACCGCCGCCGGGTACTCGTACGCGCCACCGGCCGGCAACCCGAGCAACTGGGCGAAATCCTGGCCCGCGTGCAGGCACCGATCGCCGCCGCGATCACCGATCTCACTCCCGCACAGCGCGAGGGACTGACCGCCTACTTCACCGCCGCCACTCAGGCATACCGCGAAGTGACGACGAATCTGAACGCCTGAGATATGCAGTCGGATCGGGACGGCCGAGGGGAGGTCGTCAAGGGAGGCAGGCCTGGGCGATGGAGACGCTGTTCTCGTAGAGGTGGTGCCGGGTGATCCGGTCGTTCTCGACGGTCAGCCGGAGGGCGAAAGGGCCTTCGAAGGTTTTCCCGGTCGCGCGTACTCGACCGGCGACGTGACCGAACAGGACGGCGTCCGCTCCGTCGACCAGGAAGGTGTCGATCTCGGCGCGGGCGTCCTCGGCGACGACATGTGCCATCAGGTCGTCGAACTGGGCAGCGCATTCGGCGGCGGTGCGGCGCGGCTTGATCCAGGGCACCGCGGGGTTTTCCGCCAGCTGCCAATCGACCTCGTCGGCGAACAACGCGGTGAGAGCCGCGGTATCGCCGGTGGAGCGGGCCGCGAGAAACCTCTCGACGGTGGCGCGGGTGGTGTCGGTAACGGCGGTTTCGGTCATCGGGCACTCCTGGCTTCGTCTGTGTCACCCGATGTTCGCAGTGCGTGGTAGGTCATGGCGATTACCTGAGAGGTAAAGGATTCCATGCAGGGGTGGTAACCGGTCGCCTGGATGCGATGCATGTGCCCGGGGACACCCGACCCGATTACCGCCGGGCTTCGAGGGCTTCGTGCAGGGTGGCCGCCCACTGGTGGACGATCTGTTTACGGCGGGCGGAATCATCGGTGAGGACATCGGCCAGGCCGAGACCGCGGGCGAGGTCGAGGGTGGCCTGGACCAGGTGGTGGGTTACCGGGTCGGAATCGTCGACCCCGAGGGCTCGGACGGCGCGGCGGTGGGCACCGCGACCGAAACGGGCCTCCAGCGGAACTATTCGTTCGCGCAGGGCCGGGTCGGCGGCGGCGTGGGTCCACACCTGGAGGGCCGCTTTGAACAGGGGACTCGTGTAGGACTCGACCAGACCCGCGACGACAGCTTCGGTGCGGGCCAGGCCGGATTCGGTGACCGCCGCCGTCATCGCCTGGTCCGTGCGGGTGTCGAACATATAGGTGAGGGCGGCGGTGATCAGGTCTTCCCTGGTGGGGAAATGGTGTTGGGCGGCACCGCGGGAAACTCCGGCCCGCTCGGCGACCACGGAAACCGTCGCGGCGGCCCAGCCTTTTTCGGCCAGGCAGTCGATGGTCGCCTCGAGGAGCCGCTGCCGGGTGGCCCGGCTGCGGTCCTGTTTGGGTTCATGCGGTGTCGCCATAACTGCCTATTCTGCCGAGCGCGTTTCCGCTGCCCACCGGGGAGGACGGCGCTGCAGGAATGCCTTCATCCCTTCGATCACCTCGGGCGTACCGAAGAAACGACCCGAGCGTTGCGCCAATTCGTCCGCGCTCCGGTCGAATTCGGCGAGCACCGGCGCGGTGGTGAGCCGTTTGCTCTCGGCGAGGCCCTGGGGAGACCCCTGCCGGAGTTCGGCCAGCAGACCGGTTGTCGTCGCCCGTGGATCGTCGGCGGCGAGGGTGATGAGGCCGATACGTTCGGCGGTATCGGCATCGAATTTCGCACCGGTCAGGAAGTAGCGGTCGGCGGCGCGGGCCGTCAGCTTGGGCAACAGGGTCAGCGAGATGACGAAGGGCGCCAAACCGAGCCGGGCTTCGGTGAGCGCGAAACTGCTACCGCGGCCCGCGACGGCGATATCGCAGGCCGCGAGCAGGCCCATCCCACCGGCCCGGACATTGCCGTCCACCCGGGCGACCACCGGTTTCGGCAGTTCCAGAACGGCGCGCAGTAACCGGACCATCCACTGGGTGCGGATATCCGCGGCGGGGGGGGGGGGGGGGGGGCGCGCGGGGGGCAAGATGGGCGCGCCCGGGACTCCCGGGTGCCGGCCGAAGACCCGGCGGGACCGCGCAGGCGGCGACCAGGCCGAACATGCAGGCGGTGAGCAATGCGGAAACCGTGTGAATCTTCCCCCATGTCGTCACGGTCACCGGTATACC
>NZ_JARWOV010000032.1 GCF_029868855.1 Nocardia carnea
CACGATCTCCTCGATCGGAGTCGACGGCGCCCGGAACTCCCGAGTCTCGAACTCCGGCTCCGGCAACGCCTTACGATCCAACTTGCCCGAAGTATTCAACGGGAACGCATCCAGTACGACCACAGCCGCCGGAACCATATAGGTCGGCAGCACCTCGCGTACGGCATCCAGCACGGTCGTCTGCACGATCTGCTGACCCGGAGCCGGAACCACATAAGCGACCAGCTGCTCACCCAACTGGGAAGCAGAAACCGTCACCGCGGCCTGACTCACCTGCGGCTGCGCCAGCAACGCCGACTCGATCTCCCCCAACTCGATCCGCTGACCACGGAACTTCACCTGGAAATCCGTACGGCCCAGGTACTCCAGCACCGGATCACCATCGACACGCGTCCACCGCACGAGGTCGCCCGTGCGATACATCCGCCGGCCGCTGTCGAACGGGCTCGCCACGAAACGGTCCGAACTCAGATCCGGACGCGTCACGTACCCGCGAGCCAGCTGGTCACCGGCCAAGTACAGCTCACCGGTCACACCTTCGGGGACCGGACGCAAGCGACCGTCGAGCACATACACACGGCTGTTCCACTGCGGCACACCGATCGGCACACTCGCGGATTCCGCGCCGGTCGCCTGCCAGTAGGTGATCGACACCGCAGCCTCGGTCGGACCGTAAAGGTTGTGGACCGCAGCATCGGAGATAGCGTGCATCGCGGTAACCGTCTCCGGCGGCAACGCTTCACCGATCACGAACACATGCTCGAGACTCGGCACCGACCCCGGCGCGGTATGCGCGGCAAAAACCGTCAACATCGACGGCACGAAATCCGTCACCGTCACGCGCTGCTCGGCGATCACCCGCGCCAGATATTCGGGATCGCGATGACCATCCGGAGTCGCCACCACCAAACGGGCGCCCGCGGCCAACGGCAGGAAATAACCCCACAACGACACGTCGAACGTAGTGGCCGTCTTCTGCAGATAAACGTCACCCGCATCCATCGGATACTCCGCCAGCATCCACGCGACCTGGTTCGCGATCGCCGAATGCGGCACCGCCACACCCTTCGGACGACCGGTAGAACCAGAAGTGAAAATCACGTAGGCGGTATTCGAGGACCGCACCGGCGCGAGCCGATCCGCATCAGTCACCGGCGCAGCATCGAAACCGCTGGTATCCAACCCATCCAGGGCCAGGACCGGCACACCCGCAAGCACACCCACACTGTCACTGTCGAGAGCAACGTCACGGCCGGCGCCGAAGCTGCCCGTGCGCGCAACGTCTGCG
>NZ_JARWOV010000033.1 GCF_029868855.1 Nocardia carnea
CCGCCTGGGCCGCCGCGCAGAACGAGGCGCTCGCCGGACTGCGCAGATCGGGCCTGGTGGACGGCTACGACGACGTCGACACCGATCTGGCCGCGGCCATGCACGTGCTGGCGCAGCCTGACCGTGATCTGGTAGCCCGGATCCACACCGGCGAGTTCGGCGAGCTCGGCGATCGTATCCGCGCGCCGGATCACCCGAAGCCCGCCTCGGCGTCTTGTCCGGGGCTTGCCTCTGTGTCCTATGCGAGGCTCGCCTCGGCGGCGAAACGCTCCTGCACTCCATTATGCGCAAGATACTCGCGCAGTGCCTGCCGGCCGCGATGGATACGGCTGCGGACGGTGCCCAGCTTCACTCCGAGCGTCGCGCCGATCTCCTCGTAGGACAGTCCTTCGATATCGCAGAGCACGACCGCGGCCCGGAACTCCGGGGCCAAGGAATCCAGCGCGGACTGCAGATCGGGATCGAGCCGGGCGTCGTGGAACACCTGCTCCGGGCCGGGACCCTCGGCGGGTACCCGGTCGTAGTCCTCGGGCAGCGCCTCCATCCGGATCCGGCTGCGGCGGCGGACCATGTCCAAGAAGAGGTTGGTGGTGATGCGGTGCAACCAACCTTCGAACGTGCCGGGCTGGTAGCTGGACAGGGAACGGAACACCCGGATGAACGTTTCCTGGGTGAGGTCCTCGGCGTCCTGCGCGTCACCGGAGAGGCGATAGGCCAGCCGGTACACCCGGTCGGCATGTTCGCGGACCAGTTCGTCCCAGGTGGGCATCACTGTCCGGTCACCGGTGGCGTCGAAGGCGGCGGTGCCGGTGAGGGGGAGTTCTTCGAGTTCTCCGGCTGCCGCGGATACGGCGTCCGGGTCCTCGGCGCTGTTGTCGATAGTGGACATATCGGGCACCTCCATCAGGGCGTCCGGCGAAGCGGGGTGGTCTGTCACCAGGTCTCGGTGTGCGGCTACCTCACGGTCGGTCCCGGGAAACGGGGCCGGGCCGAATTCGTCCCGGCCGGGCAGGGTGTACCCGGCGTCTACTACCGGCAGTCCGGCCGGGGACGCTTCGGGCAACGTGGCGGACTCGCGTGCCGCATCGACCATGTGGATGGTGACGACCTCCTCTATCGGGACCGAGGCGTAGGCTCGAAGGAGTGGCCCGGCTCACGGGCCACTTTCACCGGTTACAACAGTCGGGTCCTGCTCGGTTGTTCCCGGCCGTCGCGTTCGGTCGGCTGGTCTTGCGTGGGGCCTACTCTTCCCTTCTCCCGTGTGGGCCGGGTGTGGGTAGCCTGAGGGACACCTGAGAATGTTGCGACCAGCTTCGCCGCGTTTGGCATAGCCTCGAGTGCGTGGCATCGAACCTGGAGCGAAATCTCGCCTACGTCGAAGAATCCGTCGTGGAGGACGAGGTACTCATCAGCGCCCGCGAGCGGGCCACCGAACTCGGTGCGGCCCCGGTGCCGCCGTCGGTCGGCGCACTCCTCAGCATGTACGCGCAGTTGCTGGACGCGCGGGCGGTGGTCGAGGTCGGGACCGGTGCCGGGGTCAGCGGGCTATGGCTGCTCGACGGTATGCGCGAGGACGGCACCCTGACCACCATCGACCCCGAACCGGAACATCAGCGGGCCGCCAAGGAATCGTTCCGTGCGGCGGAAATCCCGCTCGCGCGTACCCGCCTGATCAACGGCCGCGCGCTGGATGTGCTGCCACGCCTCGCCGACGGCGCCTACGACCTGGTGTTCGTGGACGGCGCGCCCATCGAGCATCCGCAGTACATCGCGGAGGCGGTCCGGTTGTTGCGTCCCGGGGGTGCGGTGCTGCTGCACAATGCGCTACTCGGCGGGCGGGTCCCGGATGCGGCACATCGGGACGCAGCCACGCAGGCGGTACGGTCGGCGACCCGGTTCGTCGCCGAGGACCCTGGGTTGACCAGCGTGCTCATTCCGCTGGGCGACGGGTTGCTCTGCGCATCCAAAGGATAGGCCCGCCGATGTGTGCGAGTTCGCCCGTCATTTCTGATTCGGTGCCGTAACGCAGTGCCGCTCGGCCGACGGCCGGTAATCGGTCGGCTCGAAGCACTGCGCTCGGGCGTCCCGGTCGCCGGCGCCGTGCAGGTTTCACGTCACCTGCGGGTGGTGTACTCGCGGGGTGGGGCGTTGTATCCGCCATGGCGGGGTCGCGGTGGGCAGTATGTCGCCGGCTCGAAGCACGGCGGCGGCGAACCGTGCTGCGGGTCGGTCCGAGACTTTCGATATCTCCCGCGGTCGGGGCAGAGATACACCGAAGTCGCCGCGCGGACGGTGGCCGGCCTGACCCATTGCCCGGCGCGGCCGCCGGAACCGGCACTCGGCGGCGGTCCGGGACGCAGGCTCTGCGGTGTGCCGCGCCATCGACGCCGACGTTTGGGGTGATTGACGGCGTCTCGTGGCGACCGGCTGTGTGC
>NZ_JARWOV010000034.1 GCF_029868855.1 Nocardia carnea
CGGGACTATCTCGCTAAAGGTGTTTCCGGCGGTTTCTCTCAGTAGGTTCGGGCGTCGGGCCAGCGGTCGGCGAAGGTGATCGCGAACGCGTTGACCGCAGGCTTCCAGCGCATCATCCATCGTGCCCGACCGGCACCGGTCGGATCCAGCGAACGAGTCACCAGATACAGGCATTTCAGCGCGGCCTGCTCGGTGGGGAAATGACCGCGCGCCTTGATCGCCCGCCGGTATCGAGCGTTCAAGGACTCGATCGCGTTGGTCGAGCAGATCACCCGCCGGATCTCGACGTCGTAGTCGAGGAACGGGATGAACTCCTCCCACGCGTTGTTCCACAACCGCACAATCGCCCCGTATTTCTTGCCCCACCGCTCGGTCAGCTCGTCGAGCGCTGCCCGGGCGGCCTCGGCGTTGACCGCGGTATAGATCGGTTTCACGTCCCGCTTCAGCGCGTCCCAGTCCTGGCGACCGGCCAGCCGGAACGTATTTCGGATCAAATGGATGATGCAGGTCTGGACAGTGGCCAGCGGCCACACATTCCCCACCACTTCCGGCAGGCCTTTCAAACCGTCGCAGACCAGGAAGAACACGTCTTTCACCCCGCGGTTACGGATCTCGGTGAGCACGCTCATCCAAAATTTCGCGCCCTCGCCACCGGCGCCGGCCCAGAGTCCGAGGATGTCCTTTTCGCCGGTCACGGTGACTCCGATCGCGGCATAGATCGGCCGGTTGACGACTTGGCCGTCTCGGATCTTGACCACGATGGCGTCGATGAAGATTGCGACATAGACCTCGTCGAGGGGCCGACTGGACCATTCCTGCATCTCCGCGACCACCTTGTCGGTGATCCGCGAGACCGTTTCCTTCGACACCGACGCGCCATAGATTTCCGCGAAATGCGCCGAGATCTCCCCGGTAGTCAATCCTTTCGCATACAGCGACAACACGATCTCATCGACCCCGGTCAAGCGCCGCTGTCGCTTCTTGACGATCTGGGGCTCGAAGCTGCCGTCCCGGTCGCGGGGCACCTCGATCGGGACCGGGCCAGTCGTCTCGGTCAGCACCGTCTTCGACCGGGTCCCGTTCCGGACGTTGCCCGAGTCCCTGTCCTCGGGCGCCTGGTTCGGTTCATATCCCAGGTGCTCGGTCATCTCCTCGTTCAGTGCTGTCTCGAGGACGGTCTTGGTGAACTGCTGAAGCAGCCCCTCCGGCCCGGTCAGAGACAGACCCTGTTCCTTCGCCATCCGGACCAGCTCCGCCGCTGCCAGCTGCTCGGCCGAGGCTTCGGCCTTCTTCTTCGCCACAGCATCAAGTGTCGTCATCACGGCACCTTCCCGCTGACCATCCGGTCAGCGACTCAGGCCGGAAACACCCTTAAATCCACAGTCCC